>VSNK01000136.1 GCA_009774255.1 Faecalicatena sp. | reverse complement strand
ACGCCGTCGGTTAAGAGACGCACAGATGACACGAATATCGAGCACTATTACTTCAAGATTAATGCAAAGTTGTACTTGGCAGACGATATCGGCCTGCCATCAACCGGGAAAGCGCCGCCATGCAGGGATGTTTTCTCTTATTTTACAAAGGAGTATCATACTATGTTTGAACAGATTTTTCAAAATGTACGGGGGAAGTCACCCCTGGTTCATTGTATCACCAACTATGTCACTGTCAACGACTGTGCCAATATGCTGCTGGCCTGCGGCGGCTCACCCATTATGGCAGATGACCCGGAGGATGCTGTGGAAATCACCGGTATCTGCAAAGGGCTGGCCATCAACATCGGCACACTGAATCAGCGCACTATTCCGGCTATGCTTGCTGCCGGGAAGCGTGCCAACGAGCTGGGGCATCCTGTGGTGCTGGATCCGGTGGGAGCAGGGGCCTCTGCATTGCGGACGGATACGGCACTTCGGCTGCTTGAGGAGCTGAAGCTTACGGTAATCCGGGGCAACATCTCGGAGATGAAGACGCTGGCTTACGGCAGCGGCACCACCAAAGGGGTGGATGCCGACGTGGCGGACAGGGTGACAGAAGACAATCTGGACGGGGCGGTATCCTTTGCTAGGGAGCTGGCCCGGCGCACCGGGGCGGTTATTGCTGTCACCGGAGCCATTGATATCGTGGCGGACAAAGAGCGGGCATTCTGTATCCGCAACGGCCGTCCGGAGATGTCTTCTATTACCGGGACTGGCTGCCAGCTTTCCGTCCTGACGGCGGCCTTTGTCACCGCCAACCCGGAGCATCCCCTTGAGGCTGCAGCCGCGGCCGTGTGCGCCATGGGCCTGTGCGGGGAGATTGCCCACAGGCGTATGACCGAACTGGACGGCAATGCTTCCTATCGGAACTATATCATTGACGCCATGTACCGCCTGACTCCGGCAAGGTTGGAGAAAGGAGCAAATTATGAAGTGCGATAAACGCTATATGCTGCTCTATGCCGTTACTGACCGGGCCTGGACGGGGGAACAGACGCTCTATGAGCAGGTGGAGGCGGCATTGAAGGGCGGTGTGACTTGTGTGCAGCTGCGGGAGAAAGAACTGGATGAGACGGCGTTTCTTCAGGAGGCCAAAGATATCTGTGCCTTGTGCCACCGGTATGGCGTGCCGTTCATTGTGAATGACAATGTGGACGTGGCCATCGCCTGCCAGGCGGACGGTATCCATGTGGGCCAGGAGGACATGGCGGCGGGCGAGGTCCGCCGCCGGGTGGGGGACGCTATGCTCCTGGGTGTCTCTGTCCATACGGTGGAAGAAGCACGACGGGCTGTCCGGGACGGCGCGGACTATCTGGGCCTGGGGGCGGTGTTCCCCACAAGCACGAAGACAGATGTGGAGCAGATGACGAATGAGACCTTACGCGCCATCTGTGATGCGGTTGACGTGCCCGTTGTGGCCATCGGAGGCATTAACCGGGGCAACCTTCTTAAGCTGTCAGGCAGCGGCGTGGACGGTGTAGCCCTGGTATCAGCCATTTTTTCGGCGGAGGATATTGAGGATACCTGCCGAAAGCTTCGCCTGCTGGCAGAGGGGATGGTGAGGGCATGAGGATTCGCGGCGCGATTTTTGATGTGGATGGCACGCTGTTGGACTCCATGTTTATCTGGGACACCATCGGAGAGACTTATCTGCGCTCTATCGGATATGAGCCGAAAGAGAATCTGAACGAGGTGTTTAAGAATATGAGCCTGCGCCAGGCGGCCCGCTACTATCAGACCGAGTATGGCGTGACGCTTGGTATTGATGAGATCATGGATGGGGTCAACGCCATGTTGGAGCGGTATTACTGTTTTGAGGTCCCGCTGAAACCAGGTGTAGAGGAGCTGCTTAAGCGGTTTAGGGCAAGCGGCGTCAAGCTGTGTATCGCCACTGCCACTGACCGGTATCTGGTGGAGGCCGCTCTGAAGCGGTGCAAAGCGCTGTCTTATTTTGGCGAGATTTTCACCTGCAATGAAGTGGGACACGGCAAGGATGAACCGGATATCTTTGAGGCGGCGCTTCGCTTCCTGGGAACAGAAAAGTCAGAGACGGTTGTGTTTGATGACGCGCTCTATGCCATCAAAGCGGCGAAAGAAGCCGGGTTCCCTGTGGCGGCGGTCTGTGACAGCCATGAAAAGAATCAGGAAGAAATCCGCGTTCTGTCCGATGTATACCTGAAAGACTTGGCGCAGCTGGATAAACTTCAGAAGCTCCTTCCGGTTTAAGGAATTTACTTCCTGACATCCGGAAGCTTCAAGCGGCGGATCGGGGGCACCACTTTCCGTCGCTTAATAAAAATAATGCAAAGGAGAGATAGCAATGAGAACAGCATTATCAATCGCTGGGACAGACCCCAGCGGAGGCGCCGGGATTCAGGCCGATCTGAAAACGATGACCATGAACGGTGTTTTCGCCATGAGCGCCATTACGGCGCTGGTAGCGCAGAATACCACCGGTGTAAGAGAAATTGTAGAGATGACGCCCGATTTTCTCGGACAGCAGATTGACGCGGTATTTGAGGACATCCCGCCCGATGCGGTGAAGATCGGCATGGTGGCCTCCTGCGGATTGATTGAGAAGATTGCCAAGCGGCTGCGCTTCTATCAGGCGGGGAACGTTGTGGTGGATCCGGTAATGGTGGCTACCAGCGGCGACCGGCTGATTTCCGAAGAGGCGGTGGATACACTGAAAACCTGCCTGCTCCCCCTGGCGGCTGTGGCTACGCCCAATATCCCGGAGGCAGAGATCCTGTCCGGCATGGCCATTCAAAACCAGGAGGATATTGAAGCCGCGGCCAGACAGATCAGCGGCGCCTATGGATGCGCGGTTCTGCTCAAGGGAGGGCACAACATCAACGACGCCAATGATTACCTCTATTCGGATGGCGCGGGGACATGGTTCTACGGAACCCACATTGATAATCCCAATACCCATGGAACCGGCTGTACGTTGTCCAGCGCCATAGCGGCAAATCTGGCCAAGGGCTTTGACCTGCCCACATCCATCCGGCGGTCCAAAGAATACATCTCCGGCGCGCTTAATGCCATGCTGAACCTGGGGAAGGGCCGGGGACCCATGCAGCATAATTTCAATCTGACCGGTGAATACGCAAAGGAGGCAGAGTCATGAAAACAACCATAAAGACAACAGAACGGCTTTTATCCGCAACAAAAGACATTTGGGCGGCTTACAATGAGCATCCCTTTGTGAAGGGTATCCAGGATGGTACTCTGGAGCAGGTGAAGTTTAAGTATTACATCATTCAGGATTACCTTTATCTGGAGGAGTATGCGAAGGTGTTCGCCCTGGGCATTGCCAAGGCAAAAAGCCCCGAAACCATTCAGCTTTTCTCCAAGTATGTGACCCTGCTGACCGAGGGAGAGATGGATATCCATCGGGGCTATATGGGTAAGTTCTCAGTTTCACGGGAGGAGCTGGAGGCAACGCCCCGGTCGCTGGACAATCTTTCCTATACGTCCTATATGCTCCGGGTGGCTTATGAGGAGGGGGAGGCGGAGATTCTGGCCGCTATCCTGTCCTGTGCCTACAGCTATGAGGTGATTGCCAAAAAGATTGTAGAGAACAATCCGTCGGCACAGGATCATCCATTCTATGGCGATTGGGTCAGGGGCTACGCTGATCCCCTTTACGGCGAAGCGAACGTCCTGCTGCTGGAAATGACAGATCGGCTGACCCTGCACTATACCGAACAGCAGGTGCGGCATCTGGAAGATATTTTTGTGGCCTGTTCCCGCTACGAGCTGGCTTTCTGGGAGATGGCCTGGAACATGAGCAAATAGGGCGCTAATCGGCATCTTTGGTTTCCGCTTCCATATCTGAGCCATTAGCCAGACCTTCCAGTTCGAGCAGGTCTGCCGGGACATGGCTTACGGCCAACTGTTCTTCTTCAGTCAGGCTATTGTACCAGGTTAGCCATTCTATGGTTTCAGCGGTCAGGTCATCCTTATTGTACCAGTTGTTGTGATAACGAAGCCTGCCGCTGTCTGTCTCTATAAACCGGATGTCATATATTTCCCCCAGTTGTGCGGGATAGGATTCCATAATTTCACCGTTATACTGGATGCTGATGATATCCCCAACCTTTGGAGTGTGGGATTTTGGCATATATTCTATAGGGATTGAAATGCGGTCAGAGGATGATAATTCAGCAGAGCCCTCCACAGGTTCGACCAGTAAGGAATGCTCGTCGGCTTCTACGATGGCAGCCGAAAAAGAAGCCGAATGCTTTTTATCATCCGCTGAAGCTGCGGGATTACTGCTGTCTACCTTTAAATTCCTGGAAAAGAGTATAAATACGGTAAGGCATATCATGGTGGCTGCGGTTATTAGCCAGAATGCAGGTTTTTTGTAGTATGGCATGTGTTTGATCCTCCTGTCATTTTTGATTATATCTGCAAATAGAAAGTACTTCCGCCGCCGTCTGTATCCTGCACGCCAAGCTTGAATCCCTGGATTTTTGCAAGGGTAATGGCAATGGACAGGCCAAGTCCGAAATGGTCTTTTTTATTCCGGGATTTATCACTTTTATAAAAGCGGTCAAAGATAAATTCTTTTTCCTCGTCAGGGATTCCGGGGCCATGGTCCACGACATAAACCAGTGTATGGGGATGGCAGTGTTCAGCCCTGAGAAGGATTTTTCTTGAAGGCCGCGTCAGAGAATATGCGATGGCGTTATCGAGCAGGATGGTCAAAATCTGCCGGCATAGTTCGGGGTCTGCTGATACTGGCGGAAGCGGCTCCTCCGGCAGGCGTAACTGCAGGGTTCCGTTTTTGGACAGGCAGAGCGGTTCGTAAAGCTCCAAAAGGCTTAGGAGGAGATCGTCTATTTCAAATTTCCGTTTTCTTACAGCCCATTCCCTCTGTTCGGCAGAAGCAAGGAGCAGAAGATTTTTAATCAGGGCGCTTCCCCTGCGGCATTCGCTTTTAATAACAGAAAGCAGACGGGTATCCTCTGCTGAATGGGAAGAGACTGCATCTGCGGTCATTTGGATGACTGCAATCGGAGAACGAAGCTCATGGGAGGCTGCGGATACAAAATCCTGCTGCTTTTGATATGTTTCTTCCAGAGGGCGCAGGGAACGGCGGACGAACCAACGGCCGCTCAGAAAGAGGAGCAGGATTCCAAACAGGTCGATAAATAAATAGAAACATCCGGTTTTCAGGGATTTCTTCCTGCTGTCAGAGATGTCCTGCAGCAGGGTGAGCTTCTTATATCCGGCAGGGGTCTGGAGGACAAGGATATTCCCAAGATAGACATCCCGGCTGTCTCCATGGATTTGAAATATGGAGGTCTGCAGCATGTTTGAGGAGATAGGGTAGGAATCTGTGAAAATGCCTTCCTTGTCCGCGGCTTTCTCTGCATATGAAAGAAGAACCTCCCGTCTCGTATCCGGCCTGTATGAACCAGGAAAGAAAAGGGGCGAGTTGTTTTCTTCTATATGAATGATGAGCTGGTTTTTCTCCTCCATCTGTGCCAGAAACAAATCCGTAAACTGGGAATTACCCTGAAGCTGGGACATCAGAGTAAAAAGATGTTTTTGGAACAGTGATTCCTGGCGGTTTTCCTGTGAGGTAAAGTAGAAAAGAAATGTTATGGACAGGATAAAAGTTATGATCAGCCCGGTACTTAAGGTATAAAGAAAAACTAACTTTCTCTGTAGTTTAGGAAACATTGCCGTCCTCCAATCGGTATCCCATGCCATGTACTGTGGCAATATTTGCGTGGCTCCCTAAAGAGCGCAGGTGTTTTCTGAGGAAATAAATATATGTATCAAGATTGCCGTCTTCTACGGCGCTTTCCGAACCCCAGACACGCAGGAAGATCTGCTCCCTTGTCAGGGTCTTTCCCGGATTGCGTAAGAAGAATTCCATGAGGAGAGCCTTTTGTTTGGAAAGGCGCTGCTCTTTTTCGTTGCAGGTCAGAATCCTGGCCTCCATATCGAACTGGATATCCAGAAAGGATAGACAGGTCTGATCTGAAAATGCAAGGGGTCTTCTGGAGAGGGCGCGGATACGCGCAAGGAGCTCCTCTATGGCGTAGGGTTTTATCAGATAGTCGTCCGCCCCGCAGTCCAGGCCGGCAATCCGGTCGTCTACAGAACTCAGTGCAGTTGTCAGGATGATGGGTACGCTGATGTGATTCTGGCGGATGGCTTTCAGGATGGCCAATCCGTCGAGCTCTGGCAGCATGCGGTCCAAAAGAATCAGGTCGTAAGCACCGGACATGGCAAGATAGATCGCCTCACTTCCGGCGTGGCAGCAGTCAACGGTATGTTTTTTGGCAGAAAGCTGTAATTTTAAGGCACTGCATAATTCTCTGTCGTCTTCTACAATTAAAATACGCATCTTTCATACTCCTTACTTTGAATCATATAAATCACAATGCGATTCTATCATCAGGGCAGACTGCGGACAATAACCTCGTTCTCTTTTGCAAAATGAAGGGCCGTTTTTGTATTTTATAAATCTTTTCATGTTTGGTGGGAGGGGATGGGGCGAGGATAAAAGATTGGATTTTTAATTTCACAAAAATTTTAGCAGCTTTAGAGTTTTTTTAGAGAATGGATTGGTAGGATATATATGACAAATATTTTAGAAAGGCAGGATTTTAGAGATGGCGAATGAAGGAAAGAACAGAAACCGAAGATTATGCGTCATGGCAGTTGCAGCCCTTCTGGCGCTGCTGCTTGTGGCATGCGGAAGCGGAAAGGAAGACAGTACGAAAGATACAGATACACAGGGAGTTTCAAAACCGGAAAAGAAGACGGAAGATACACAGGCAGGGCAGACGCCGGACAGCGACAATCCAGAGATAGCCGGGGAGACGGAAAGCACAGGCACACCGATAAACGGGCTGTCAGTAGAAATAGGAGAAGTTTTAGAAGGCTCTTTTACGGGAAAGGAGATTCAGACAGACGACCAGGGAGATGCGGGGCAGGTTGCGGTGCTTGATCCGGAGGAAGCGAAACAGTTGGAAATTATATTTACAGAACAGACCACCTTCACGGTGCGCTCATCTACGGATATGGGGGCAACGCATACAGATACACCGGGCAGCAGCGCTGATTTGGTAAGCGGCAGGTCGGCAGAAGTATCAGGTACGAGGGATGGCGATACCATACATGCTTCTTCCGTAATGATTATGGATTTTGGTAATTGAGCAGATGAGCTGTTATATATTGGCAGGATGGACTGGATGTACATAATATGAGATGGTACTAAAAAGGGCTCGTCGGGAAACAAATCATTTTCCGGCAGGGCTCTTTTTAGCATCCTCTTGATTACAGGGGAGGAATCAAGGCAGATGTGGAGGAGCCAGAGTCTGGGGCGGTGGTGAATGTAAAATGCTGTGAGATGATGGAAACCTCAAAAAAACCTTAACAAAGGGCGGAAAAGTAGTTTTGTTCTTGGAAGTCTTTTTGAGGAAAAATGTGTATAGTGGTAGATAGCATTTATGACCTGCCTGCTTTCAGCAAGCTGGCGTGCAGCTGTTCATAAACTGCGCATTATGTATGAAGGGAGATTATGTGAATGAATATGGGAAGGCATGGAAGATACGTAAAGCGTACGGCGGCATTTTTGTTATCTGCCGTATTGGCAGCAGGTTTATTATCCGGCTGCGGCAAGGGAAAAACGGAAGAACAGAATAAAGAGAATACTTCTGTGAAGGGCCGTTATGTGGAGAATGATATGGAACTGCCGATACAGGAGGGGGAGAAGATCCTGAACATGGCAAAGTCAAAGGATGGAAACCCGGTTCTATTTTCAGAGGCAGAAGATACGAAGGTATTCCGTTATGAATATAAGGAAGGGAACTGGGAACAGACCCCGCTGGACTGGATTGGCCAGCTTTACGGAGGGCAGAACCTCCGTCTGCAGGAGATACAGGAAACAAAAGAGGGGGCACAGATTGCAAGAAGTACGGACGAAGAGATGCTTACGCATATTGCAAAAAGTGAGGACGGACAGACTGGTACTGAGCAGTCTATTCCTTATCTTAGCCAGCAGGGCGATAACGGGTATCCTGCGGTGACCAATCTTCAGGTTGACGGAGCAGGGAACTACTGGCTGAGTGACATGTACCAGTCAAAGGTGGTAGTGATCGACGCCTCTTCGATGGAGGTTATGCAGGAGCTTAACAGTGTAGAAGGCAGTTCCAGTGAGCAGAGGATGCTTTTTGCGGCGGAAAACGGGGATATGGCAGCAAATACGGAGGATGGCGTGGTTACGATCTATGATCCTGGGGCAGCAGAGAAGGGCACGATGAAGATTGACCAGCAGGAAGGGATCATGATGTGTGGGAATGAAGAAAACTGGTACATCATTTCCGGAGAAGGTATCATGCGGATGGTATTGGGCAATGAGGTTGGAGAAGTAATCCTGGATGGCACGATGGCGTCAATGGGCTCTTCTTTGAACCGTATAGCGGGATTCATAAAAGGGCAGGAGGATGATTTTTATGTCCTCTACAGTCAGCCGAAAGCGTCAACGTGGAGCCTTATGCATTATGCGTATGACGCCGAGGCAATGGCGGTTCCCGAAAATACGCTGAGGGTATTCGGCCTTTCGGAAAATGCGACGGTAGAGGATGCGCTTCTCGGATTCCAGAAGGCACATCCGGATGTTAAAGTAGAATTCCTGACTTCGGGGAAAGAGGAAGGGATTACCATGGACGATATCCGTACCCTGAATACAGAGCTGCTTGGAGGAAACGGGGCGGATGTACTTCTGTTAGACGGTCTCTCGGCAGAGTCGTATATTGAGAAAGGAATCCTGGCTGACCTGACAGACCTGGCAGATGGGCTGACAGCGCAGGAGACGTATCTGGAATCCATATTGAAAAGCACAGCGCAGAAGGATGGAAAGATATACGGGATGCCGGTGAAATTCAGCGTGCCGGTGATATACGGGGATGAAAATACAAAGGCAGCGCTGTCATCCCTTGACAGCCTGAAATCCTACTTGGAAGAGCATCCCCAGGCAAGCATATTTGGAATTGCGCAGAGGGATTATATCCGTGATTTCTTATTCCAGATGTATCAGGATGAGATTATTAATAAGGACGGCAAGGTTGACCAGGAGAAGCTGGCAGACCTGCTGGAGATAGAAGTTAAGATTGCGGCAAATGCGCGGGCGGAAATATTCGACGAGGACGGGTCGGCCCAGATGGATATGGGAACGGCGGCAAAGATTTTCCAGCAGGATATGTTCAGCAACGGAGGAAGCGCAGCCATTATCAACCATTCGGACAGCGTCGCCACCAGTAAGATTGCAAGCGTGACGGATATGATGACCCCGTATACGCTTATGCGTCAGATGAGTCTTTCACCGGATACACTGGATGGGCTTTATATACCGAAAGGTATCATAGGAATTAATAAAGACACAAAGCAGAAGGACATCGCAGAGGAATTTGTGAAGTATCTGTTTTCGCCGGAAGTACAGGGCAAGCCAGTAGGAGACGGACTGTCGGTATTGGAATCCGGAATGGGAATCCTCAAGGAGGAGCTGGCAAGTGAATATGCAACAGGGCTTGTGACCATGTCAAGCTGGAAGTTTGAAGGCGAGGAAGAGATTGTGTTGGATGTAAGCTACCCGACGGAAGAGGAGGTCGATGGCCTGATTGCCATATGCCGCACATTAGAGAAGCCGGCTACACAGGACTGTGTCATCTGGAATATTTATCAGACAGAGGCAGATGAATGTCTGGGAGGAAATGTTGATGCAAAAACGGCAGCAAAAAACATCGCACAGAAAGTGGATACGTACCTTGCGGAATAAAAAGAGATCGGAAAGACAAGGCAGGGAGGTCAGGAACGGATACCTGTTCCTGCTCCCAAGTCTTCTGGGGACGGGGGGCTTCGTGCTCATTCCATTTATGGATGTTGTCAAAAGGTCTTTTCAGCAGGCAGTAGGCAGCGGATTTGTGGGCATGGAAAACTACCGGATGGTGGTGGAGAATGAGGCGTTTCGACTGGCAGCAGGAAATACGGCGAGATTCATGGCGGTCTGCCTTCCCCTGCTTCTGGTCCTGTCGCTTGGCACAGCGGTTTTAGTAGGCCATGTGACAAAGTTCCAGAGATGGATGAAGACAGGGTTCCTTCTTCCGATGGCGATTCCGGCGGCATCTGTAGTGGTTTTCTTTCAGATGGTATTTGATGAAAAAGGATGGCTTGGGCAGTTTGTAGGAATATTCGGGATTACTGGACGTGACTGGCTTGCGTCTGACTCGGCGTTCTGGATACTGGTTGCCTGTTATATATGGAAGAATCTTGGCTATGACATGATACTCTGGCTCGCGGGGCTTGGCGCGATTCCGGAGGAGCAGTATGAGGCGGCAAGGGTACAGGGGGCGGGAGAATGGGCCTGTTTCTGGTATATTACCCTGCCGCAGTTAAAAGAAACAACATTTGTAACGGGGCTCCTTTCGTTTGTAAACGCATTCCGGGTATTCCGGGAGGCGTATCTGCTGGCGGGAGATTATCCCCATGAGAGTATTTATATGCTGCAGCATCTTTTCAACAACTGGTTTGTGAATCTGGATATCCAGAAGATGACGGCGGCGGCTGTGATGTTAGTCATTCTGACAGGAGGGATACTGGGTGCGGAAGAATGGTGGAAAAATCATACAAAGAAAATCGAAGAGCGGAGGATATAAAGTGCTGGTGCAGTGGGCTCTTAGGGTGTTCCTTCTGATTGTCCTTGCGGTTATGGTATTTCCGCTCTTTATGCTTACTGCAAATTCTCTGATGGGAAGACAGGAACTTCTGGAAACATGCGGCGCGGTGCTTGCAGATTATGGGGAAAGTGCAAAACTGCGTGTTTTCCCCATGTACCCGACATTGCGCGCGTATGTCCGCCTTTTGTTGGATTCGCCGGAGTATTTTACCGCTTTCTGGAATTCCATGATACAGACCATCCTGGTACTGGCAGGGCAGCTCCTTGCAGCGGTGCCTGCGGCATGGGCATTTGCCCAGTTCCGTTTTCCGGGGAAAAAGGTGCTGTGGTTTCTTTATATGCTTCTGATGATCCTGCCGTTTCAGGTAACAATGGTATCCGGGTATCTGGTCCTGAATACGATGGACTTAATGGACACCCGTGCGGCGGTGATCCTGCCGGGTATTTTCTCCACACTGCCGGTATTTATCCTGCAGAAGACCTTTGCAGGTATTCCGAAGGAACTGTTGGAGGCGGCAAAGATTGACGGCGCCGGGGACTTAAGGATATTTGTATCTATGGGCATACCGCTGGGGATGCCAGGTATTTTCTCTATCCTGATACTGGGATTCCTGGAATACTGGAATACAATCGAACAGCCAATGACATACCTTAAAACAGAGGCACTGTGGCCCCTGTCGCTTTATCTGCCGCAGATGGTAAATACGGAGATTGCGGCAGCTTTTGCGGCATCCATCGTAACACTGCTTCCGGCGCTGCTTTTGTTCTTCTATGGCCAGGACAGCCTGGAACAGGGGATTGTGGCATCCGGGGTGAAGGCTTAACCACTTTTTACAGGGATATGTATGGGTTCGCTTGTCTGTCAACGAGACAAGACACTAATTATGGAAGGATTGACGAAGTGGACAGGAAAAAAAAGATAAATCAAAAATGGATGATTCGGATGATTGCCGGATTTCTGATCATTATGGCGGCCGGCGGGGTTATTTCCAGAGCGGCAGCCTCTATGCTGGTAGCTCAGGTGGGAGTAGAGAAGGTGGGACGGGGAAAGCTGTCTTATTCTTACGATGGGAACGGTACTGTGGTGACGGTTCAGCAGGACCAGATATTTTTATGGCCTGAACAGCAGGTGGAATGGGTGGCAGATCCGGGAAGCACGGTAAAAGCGGGGGAGCGTCTGGTTCAATTCCGTAAGGAGTATCTGCAGCAGTCAATTGATAAGAAACAGGCTGAACTGAACCAGTTAGAATTGCAGGTATCACAGCAGCAGGTGTCTGCCAGGGAACCGGCGAGGGTTCCGGCAACGACAGGGGCAGGACAGACGCTTTCCGAGGCGCAGCTTGGGCTTCAGACGGCCCAGCAGAAAGCGGCGGAGGCGGAGGCAGCCTACAACCAGTTTATCAATTCGCCTGTACCGGATGGGGAAGAGGACGGCGTTGCTGCGAAGAAGCAGGAGCTGGAAGCGGCACTTCAGGAAGCGAATGCAGGAGTGCAGACAGCCCAGCAGGCCGTAAACCAGGCGCAAAATGCTTATGAACTGGCAAGACAGGAGGACGCGGCCCAGAATACGAATGCAGCAAATGCGGCCCAGGCGGCGCTTTTAGGAGCCGAAGCAGCGCAGGTGCAGGTTGAACAGGCCAGAAAGGAGCTGGAACGGCTTTTGTCCTATCAGGCGGCAGACGGTAAGATCTGCGCAGTTTCAGATTGTACCGTATTGCAGGTTGGCGTGCAGGCCGGCGCGGTGACTACAGGCTCGGAAATCTTTGTGACTGGGAGTGGCGGTTTCCAGCTAAAGGGCATGGTCAAGGCAGAAGATAAAGAAAAATTAAAGGTCGGCGCCGAAGTGGGAGTCCAGCTTGCAGCAGGGAAGAAAAAAACCGTAAAGATTGAATCCATAGGAATGGAGACGGGAGAAACAGCAGGGGCAGGCAGCGGGGATGACGCGGCAGGCCAGGGCGCTTCTTCTATGCAGACA
Source organism: Faecalicatena sp. (assembly GCA_009774255.1). GTDB lineage: Bacteria > Bacillota > Clostridia > Lachnospirales > Lachnospiraceae > Schaedlerella. Next base: position 1,714 of record VSNK01000136.1, on the reverse strand, counting down.
TTCTGGCGGGCGCCGCTTCCGGAGAATACAAATGTGGGAGGCGGGGAACAGTTTACCTGGAGTATTGAGACCTCATCAGAAAAAGAGTATGACCAGATTATTCCGCTTAGCGCACTGCGGGAAGATGCAAATGAAGCGTACTGTCTGGTTCTTTCCGAGGAAGACCGTATGCTTGGCACGCTGCAGACTGCAAAGCGCGTTCCGGTTACTGTGTTAGAGAAAGATGCGAAAAGTGCGGCAATCACTTCCACGCTTACGAACACGGATCAGGTGATTGTATCATCTGAAAAGTATGTGGTAGAAGGAGACCGGGTAAGGCTGAAAGAGTAAAAACGGATATGCGGATGATAATTATCTATGAAAGTGATAAGAATGGGATCAATGCATTTTGTATGGAAACAGGCATAGGTGAGAGAATGAAAATAAGATGGCAGAAAGTCAGAATCCTGGTGCTGATGCTGGTATTTGTCATGGTAAATATCTGGATTATAAACGGGCTTTTGCGGTTAAAGGAACAGGCAGACATGATTTCCTTATCTTATCCGGCAGGGGCAGTGACAGAAACGGCTTTTGAGCAATGGAAAAAAAGTGAAGACAGTGAGATTTTTTCAGAAGGGGCAGTCTGGAGAGCATGCGGGGATTTCAAGGTGTTATCCGAGGATACCGGGCACGACCGGAAAGTATCCTGCTATCAGATGAAGGGGCAGCCGGCCGCTGTCTTTGGAAAGGAGTTGGCTGTCGGAAGGTATTTTACGGAAGGGGAAAAGAATGTCTGTCTGCTTGACCAGGATACGGTCCGGCAGTTGTTTGGTTCGGATAATGTGCTGGGTCTGGAAGTCAGAATGGATGAAAAGAGCTGGCAGATTGCCGGAGTGCTGAAAGGGAGTGCTCCTATCTGTGTGATTCCGGCAGAGGAAGGGGAAGTATTTGACGGGATTACGGTGCGCAAAAAAGAGGAGAACCAGTCTGTCAATCAGGCGGTCAGTATCATAGAAGCGCTATTTGGAAGCACTGACGGTCAGCAGATAGACGGCCAGCTGTATTATGTTCTGGATAGTCTGCTGTATTTTATGATTCTGGCAGTTTCTCTGATTGTGATTGGAATTGCGGCTTCGAGGAAAACCCGTAAGAAGCCAAAAAGGATAGAGAATGAAAAGGCGGAGGAACGGATGGGTGCCAAAGCGGCGGAGATCGGCAGGCGGTGTATCCTGCCGTGCTGTCTGGCGGCAGCGCTCGTGATAATGATAGCGGGAGTAAATGCGGCGGATCCGGGAAGCGATTACCTGCCTACCTACTGGTCGGATTTTGAATTTTTCAGCAGGCTTTTTAAGGATAAGGCAGAGCAGATACAAAGTCTTGCCGTTCATCAGGAGTTTTTTGTCTGGCAGAAGATGTTTGGCCTTTGGCGGAGGGTTATTCTGGCGGAGGTTCTTGCAGGGGCTTTGATACTGCTGGTCTGCATGGATTTCCTTTTGCACCTGCGGGTTCGCAGGAAGAAAAAGGGGAGAGGCTGGCTTGCTTCACTTGGACATCGGATTAGGAGAGTAGGAATATGTGGTGAGAGTTGTGATAGAGTAAAATAGAAATTATACTCTACGTTGAATTTGTACAATGCAGATTCAGTTTGAAAGATGGTCGAGAGGCCATCTTTTTACCTTTATTAGCACTTGCATAAAATGAGTGCTAATGATCCCGTAAGTAAAAAATAATATAT
>VSNK01000135.1 GCA_009774255.1 Faecalicatena sp. | reverse complement strand
ATATATATTGGGATTCATTTGGAATAAATGAAAAATCACGTAAAAAATGTTGGTTTTTGTTGACTTTTATATATTGTAGGAGTATAATGCAATTAACTGGATGGGGAGTTTCAATTTTTTCTCTCTACGAGGTTAAAATATATCCATAAACGGCACACAAAATTTAACATATTCATTCGTGTGCAAAAGTTTGTTTATGGGTAAGAAAGGAGTAACAAGCAGATGGGATTATATACTTATGACAGTACGGATATCCCGAAAACTGACCGGATTCCAAAGCTGGTAGAGCACTTGTACGCAAAGCTGCCGGAGATCGAATCTGCAAGGGCTGTCCTGATTACAGAATCTTATCGTCAGACAGAGAATGAGCCTATGATCATCCGGCGTGCCAAGGCATTTCAGCACATTTTGGAGAATATCCCGATCATCATCCGTGACCTGGAACTGATCGTGGGAAGCACGACCATAGCACCCAGGGGCTGCCAGACCTACCCGGAGTTCTCTTACGAGTGGCTGGAGGCAGAATTTGACACGGTGGAGACCAGGTCTGCCGATCCGTTTTACATATCGGAGCAGACCAAGCGGGAGCTGAAAGAGGCAGATGCCTACTGGAAGGGAAGGACCACCAGTGAGCTGGCGACGGCTTATATGGAGCCTGAGACGCTGACCGCGATGGAGCACAACATGTTTACACCGGGCAATTATTTTTACAATGGTGTGGGGCATGTGACGGTCAAGTATGAGGAGGTGCTTGCCATCGGATTTTCCGGAATCCGGGAGAAGGCGGAGGCAGAACTGGCGTCCTTAAGCCTGGCAGACGGAGACTACCAGAAGAAGTCCCGTTTCCTGCAGGCGGTCATCATCAGCTGCGATGCGGCGGTGACTTATGCGAGACGCTATGCGAAGCTGGCACTGGAAGAAGCGGAGAAGTGCACCGACGGCGCGAGGAAGTTAGAACTGCTCCAGATCGCGCAGAATTGTGCGAATGTACCGGAGAAGGGGGCGTCCGGATTCTATGAGGCATGCCAGTCCTTCTGGTTCGTGCAGCAGCTTCTTCAGATCGAATCCAGCGGGCACTCGATCTCACCGGGACGTTTTGACCAGTACATGTATCCTTATTATAAAAAGGATCTGGACAGCGGCAAGCTGACACGGGAATTTGCTCAGGAACTGATGGACTGTATCTGGGTAAAGCTGAACGACTTGAACAAATGCCGTGATGCCGCGTCCGCGGAAGGATTTGCAGGCTACAGCCTGTTCCAGAACCTGATCGCCGGAGGACAGAACGGGGAGGGCGTTGACGTGACCAATGACCTGTCCTTTATGTGTATTCAGGCGTCCATGCATGTATTCCTGCCGCAGCCGTCCTTCTCGATCCGTGTATGGAACGGTTCGCCCCATGAATTTCTCGTCAAGGCAGCGGAACTGACTCGTACCGGGATCGGACTTCCGGCATATTACAATGATGAAGTGATCATTCCGTCTTTGGTCAGCCGTGGGTTAACGCTTAAGGATGCGCGGGAGTACAATATCATCGGCTGTGTGGAGCCTCAGAAGGCGGGCAAGACCGAGGGGTGGCATGATGCCGCATTCTTCAATATGTGCCGTCCGCTGGAGCTGGTATTTACCAACGGTGTGGACAAGGGAGTACAGGTAGGCCCCCAGACCGGCAATGTGGAGGATATGAAGACCTTTGAGGAATTCTATCATGCATATAAGATGCAGATGGATTATGCCATCAAGCTGCTGGTCAATGCGGACAATGCCATCGATATGGCGCATGCGGAACGCTGTCCGCTTCCGTTCCTTTCCTCCATGGTGGATGACTGCATGAAGCGGGGCAAGACCGTGCAGGAAGGCGGCGCCATTTACAACTTCACAGGCCCACAGGGCTTCGGGGTTGCCAACATGGCAGATTCCCTGTATGCGGTGAAGAAGCTGGTGTACGATGAGAAGAAAATAACCATGAAGGAACTGAAGACCGCTTTGATGACCAACTATGGCCAGGGGCTTGCTGCGGAAGACATTGCTGCCGTTGCGGCAAATGTAGTGAAGGAGATGAGAGCAGCGGGCCAGACGGTAGGGGAAGCGGAGATCGCGGCGATCCTCAAAATCGTGATGGCGGCCTTTGAATCACCGGAGATAAAGGCCAATGGAGAGCGGATCCGGAAGCTCATCGACCAAGTGCCCAAGTTCGGCAATGACATCCCGGAGGTGGATGCATTTGCAAGGGATGTGGCCTATACCTATACCAGGCCGCTGGAGAACTATCGTAACCCAAGAGGAGGTATCTTCCAGGCCGGCTTATATCCGGTATCTGCCAATGTACCTCTGGGAGCTCAGACGGGGGCGACACCGGACGGAAGGCTGGCGCACATGCCGGTGGCAGACGGGGTATCGCCGTCCGCAGGCAAGGACGTGAACGGCCCCACGGCGGCGGCCAATTCGGTATCCAGGCTGGATCACTACATTGCTTCCAACGGTACGCTGTTTAACCAGAAGTTCCACCCTTCAGCACTGAGCGGAAGAACAGGACTCGACAACTTCGTAGGGCTGATCCGCTCTTACTTTGACCAGAAGGGCAGCCATATGCAGTTCAATGTAGTCAGCAGGGAGACGCTTCTGGACGCGCAGAAGCATCCAGAGCAGTATAAGCACCTGGTAGTGCGTGTGGCAGGCTACAGCGCATTGTTCACCACATTGTCCAAGTCACTGCAGGATGATATCATCCGCCGGACAGAGCAGGGCTTCGCCGATCAAGGCTGATCAGGAAGGAAGAGCACCATGGAAGATTATAAGCAGACAAAAGGCCGCATTTTCGATATTCAGCGGTATTCTATCCATGATGGGAACGGAATCCGGACCATTGTATTTTTGAAAGGGTGTGTGCTTCGTTGCCGCTGGTGCTGCAATCCGGAATCTCAGGAATACGCGATACAGACCATGGTAGTTCAGGGAGAACCGAAGACCATCGGCAGGGATGTGACCGTGGCCGAGGTCATGGAAACCGTGGAGAAGGACCGACCCTATTACCGCAGAACCAACGGAGGACTGACGCTCTCCGGCGGGGAAAGCCTCTGTCAGCCGGCTTTTGCGACGGCGCTTCTGCGTGCGGCCAAGGAAAGTGGTATCAGTACGGCCATGGAAAGCATGGGCTGCGCAAAGTGGGAGGTCATAGAAGGGCTGCTCCCTTATCTGGATCAATATCTGCTGGACATCAAGCACCGGAATCCGGACAAGCACCGGGAGTTTACCGGCAGATCCAACGAGCTGATGCTGGAAAATGCAAAGAAGATCGCAGCTTCCCACATGACAGAGCTGAGTATCCGGGTTCCGGTCATTCCGGGTTTCAATGATACCCCGGAGGAGATCCGGGATATTGCCGCATATACCAGAGAACTGGGCAATGTAAAACGGCTTCATCTGCTTCCCTATCACAGGCTCGGCCAGGACAAATACACCGGACTGGGAAGGGAATACCCGATGGGAGATGTGAAGCCGCCCACCAACGAAAAGATGAAAGAGCTGCTTGCAGCCGCGAAGCAGATATCCGGAGTGGAATGCCAGATCGGAGGTTAAGCCGGATTGTGGAAACATAAATCAGGCTGCTTTTGGGAAGAATCCTTATATATAGGAAAAACAATGAAAAACGTATGCATTTGGGACAGCAGACAACCGGCTGTACCGAATCGTTATAAAAAATCCAAGGAGGATAAAAAGGATGCAAAACGAATTTGAAATCAAAAAAGAAATGTGTGAGATCGGTAAGCGTGTTTACAACCGCGGCATGGTTGCGGCAAATGACGGAAATTTCTCCGTAAAGCTCAATGACAATGAATTTCTGTGCACTCCTACCGGTGTCAGCAAAGGCTTCATGACCCCGGAATACATCTGCAAGGTAGACGCGAACGGAAATGTGCTTCAGGCAAACAAGGGCTTCAGACCTTCCTCAGAGATTAAGATGCATATGCGTGTGTACAAAGAGAGACCGGACGTGAATTCCGTAGTACATGCACATCCGCTGTACGCAACAACATTCGCGATCGCAGGGATCCCGCTGACACAGCCGATCATGCCGGAAGCAGTGATCGCGCTTGGATGTGTTCCGATTGCAAAGTACGGCACACCTTCCACCATGGAGATTCCGGATGCGGTATCCGAGCATCTGCAGTATTTTGATGCTGTTCTTCTGGAGAACCACGGCGCGCTTACCTACTCCGATTCTCTCCTGAACGCATATCATAAGATGGAATCCGTAGAGTTCTATGCACGTCTGTTATGGCAGACCATGCAGATCGGCGGACCGCAGGAGCTGAGCAAAGAGCAGGTTGAGAAGCTCTATGAGATCAGAAGACAGTTCGGACTTCCCGGAAAGCATCCTGCAAATGTATGCCCCAATGCAAAGGCTGGTAAGCCAAGCTGCCATACATGCGGCGGAAACTGCAGCAGCGGAGCGGCTCCGAAGGCAGACGCTGACCTGATAGCAGAGATCACTAAAAAGGTTATGAGCCAGCTTGGAATGTAAGAACAATGAATGAGCAGTACATTTCCAGCGTGGTGAAAGCCGTGCTGGAAGAAATAAAAAATACGGGTTCCGCACATGCCGGCGGACATGTCTGCAAGTGCAAAAAGCACAGGATGACTCTGGAAGCCGCCAACGCTCTGATCGGAAAGGTCATGACAAAGGCGGATCAGATGGGAGTCCGGGCGGTAGTCGCAGTCTCGGATCAGGCCGGAAGGCCTGTGTCGGTCCAGAGTATGGACGGAGCCTATATTGCGAGCTTTGATATTGCATTGAATAAGTCATTTACCTCTGCAAGCCTGAAAATGTCAACGGAGGCACTGAGTCATTTAAGCCAGCCGGGACAGTCCTTATACGGCATCCAGTTCACCAATGGCGGGAAGATCGTCATATTCGGAGGCGGAGAGGTGCTCGAAGCAGAGGGAAAAGTGATCGGAGCTCTTGGCGTGAGCGGCGGGACGGCCAAACAGGATACCGAGCTTGCGGCTTACGGCAGGGAAGTATTTAAGGAGGTAATAGAGTGTCTTTAAATGAACAGATGGTTCAGGACATTGTACAGGAAGTGATGGCAAAGATGCAGATTGCTTCTGATGTCACAGGCAACCATGGAGTGTTTCAGGATATGAACACGGCCATTGAGGCGGCGAAGAAAACACAGAAGACGGTTGCCAGGATGTCTATGGACCAGAGAGAGAAGATTATTTCCAATATCCGTGTAAAGATCAAGGAGCATGCGGAGATTCTTGCACGGATGGGAGTACAGGAAACCGGCATGGGAAATGTCGGACACAAGATCCTAAAGCATCAGCTTGTGGCTGAGAAGACACCGGGAACGGAAGATATCACAACAACAGCCTGGTCAGGAGACAGAGGGCTGACATTGATCGAGATGGGGCCGTTCGGCGTGATCGGAGCCATCACACCGTGTACCAATCCAAGCGAAACGGTGCTGTGCAACACGATCGGCATGCTGGCAGGGGGAAATACCGTTGTATTCAATCCGCATCCGGCTGCGATCAAGACATCCATCTATGCGATCAATCTGATTAATGAAGCTTCCCTTGAGGCCGGCGGCCCGGACAACATTGCGTGTACGGTAGAACAGCCGACGATGGAAAGCAGCAACATTATGATGAAGCACAAGGATATCCCGCTGATCGCGGCTACGGGCGGTCCGGGAGTCGTGACGGCCGTACTGTCCTCCGGCAAGAGAGGTATCGGCGCAGGAGCCGGCAACCCGCCGGCACTGGTGGATGAGACCGCAGATATCCGCAAGGCGGCAGAGGATATTGTAAATGGATGTACATTTGACAATAATCTTCCCTGTATTGCAGAGAAAGAGATTGTAGCGGTAGATTCCATTGCGGATGAACTGATGCATTATATGATATCTGAACAGGGCTGTTATCTGGCTTCTAAGGAAGAGCAGGACGCGCTGACAGAGGTTGTATTAAAGGGCGGACGTCTGAACAGAAAATGCGTAGGAAGAGACGCCAAGACACTGCTGGGCATGATCGGCGTGACGGTTCCGGACAATATCCGCTGTATCACATTTGAAGGACCTAAGGAGCATCCATTGATCGCTACCGAGCTGATGATGCCGATCCTGGGGGTCGTGAGAGCAAAGGATCTTGATGATGCCATAGAACAGGCCGTATGGCTGGAGCATGGCAATCGTCATTCGGCTCACATCCATTCCAAGAATGTGGATCATATCACAAAATATGCTAAGGCCATCGATACGGCGATTCTTGTGAAGAACGGACCTTCTTACTCGGCGATCGGATTCGGCGGAGAGGGATTCTGTACTTTTACGATCGCAAGCCGTACGGGAGAAGGACTGACAAGCGCCAGCGCATTTACAAAGAGAAGGCGCTGCGTCATGTGCGACAGCCTGTGTATCAGATAAAAAGTGGGCAATGAATGGTAGTGTAAAGTATCGTATGAAAAAATGATACGGGAATTGCCCGCATTAAAAATCTGCTTCGCAGATGGCGGGCACGCAATCACTTGCTATGCAAGTGGTTACATTCAGCAGGCAATCAATTTGCTGCGCAAATTGGTTACAATATAGGAGGCAATAAAAATGGAAATGAATTCTGCAAATGTAGAAGCCGTTGTAAAGCAGGTTCTGGAAAGTATGCTGAATCAGCCGGTTTCCGCCCAGGCGGCCGCACCATCGGCAGGCCAGGCAATTCCGAAGACTGCGCATGTTGCCATGCTGACGGCTTTGGAGCATTATGATGTAAAGGAATTCCCGATGCCAGAAGTAGGCGACGGCGATATTCTTGTAAAAGTAGAGGGCTGCGGTGTCTGCGGGACAGATGCCCATGAATTTAAGCGGGATCCGTTCAACCTGATTCCGGTAGCGCTGGGACACGAAGGAACCGGCGAGATCGTGAAGATGGGGAAGGATGTAAAGACAGACAGCGCCGGAAAGCCACTGAAGCTGGGCGACAAGGTTGTAAGCTGTATGATCTTCAAGGATAACCCGGATATTACCATGTTCGACCTGAACAAGCAGAACGTGGGCGGAGCGGACGTATATGGGCTGCTTCCGGATGACGATATTCATCTGAACGGATGGTTTTCCGATTACATACTGATCCGGAAGGGATCCACCGTATTCAATGTGAGCGACTTGGATCTGAAATCCCGTATTCTGATCGAACCTTGTGCCGTACTGATACATGCCGTAGAGAGGGCAAAAACGACCGGAATCCTGCGTTTCAACAGCAGAGTGGTCGTACAGGGCTGCGGACCGATCGGTTTGATCTGTATCGCGGTTCTGCGGACGATGGGGATTGAAAATATCGTGGCAGTAGACGGAAATCAGCAGAGACTGGATTTTGCAAAGAGGATGGGCGCGGAACGTTCCGTAAACTTCATGAACCACAAAGGGATCGAGGCACTCAGCGGAGCAGTAAAGGAAGCGTTTGACGGACACGAAGCAGATTTCGCTTTCCAGTGTACCGGATCTCCTGTGGCTCACGCGAATATCTACAAGTTCATCCGCAACGGCGGCGGACTTTGCGAGCTGGGATTCTTCATCAACGGCGGTGACGCTACGATCAATCCGCACTTCGACCTGTGCTCGAAGGAAATCACGCTGGTAGGCTCCTGGGTATACACGCTGAGAGATTATGCGACCACATTCGATTTCCTGAAACGTGCAAAGGCAATCGGACTTCCGATGGATGATCTGATCACCCATGAATTCCCGTTAGAGCAGATCAATGAGGCGCATGTGACAAATCTGAAGCAGGAAGGCCTGAAGATTGCGATCGTGAACAAATAATATAGATACGATTTTTGTATACAGCCCTGCGAAGGAGAGTTGTTATGGGAGAAGCAGTAGGAATGCTGGAGGTATTCGGTCTGGCAACTGCTTATGCGGCCGCAGATGCAGGCTGCAAGGCAGGCAATGTCCGCCTGGAGACCTTTGACAAAAACAAACCGGCGAATGCGGATGAATTACCTGTACCATTGATTGTAATGGTAAAATTCCGCGGAAGTGTATCCGATGTCCAGGCAGCATTAGACGCGGCAAGGACAAGGGCGGAAGAGCTTGCGGGGATCGTAGCGGAATATGAGATCGCAAGGCCCACTGAGGATACGGAGAAAATGCTGAAACTAAGTGGTCTTGACAAAGGATCACCGAATAAAAAATATTTGAAGGAAGTTTAGGAGGAAGGAAAAAATGGCACAGCAGGCATTAGGAATGGTAGAAACCAGAGGATTGACAGCAGCAATTGAAGCGGCGGACGCGATGACAAAGGCGGCAGAGGTTACCTTGGTAGGAACAGAGAAGATCGGTTCCGGGCTGGTAACTGTTATGGTACGCGGCGATGTAGGTGCCGTAAAGGCAGCCGTTGAGACAGGCGCGGACGCTGCGGCAAGACTTGGGGAACTGGTAGCGACACATGTAATCCCAAGGCCGCATGATGACGTAGAGAAGATTCTCCCGACGATTTAATGAGGGAAATCCCTCAGATTGACAAGTAAAGGAGCAGTCTCATGGGACAGGCATATGGATTTTTTGAAATTCCGAGTGTGACGGCAGCCGTAGCCGCAATTGATATTATGTGCAAGACGGCAGAGGTAGAGATGGTCACATGGGAGAAAAAACTGGGCGGACGGCTTGTTACGATTATTATTCGTGGGGATGTGTCTGCGGTCAGGCAGTCTATTGAGGCTGCCGCCGAAAACGGAATAAAAAAACCGGTTGCGTATGCGGTGATCGCAAATCCTCATGAAGAGATTATAAAGATGGTAAATAAAAGCGCGAACAGGGTAAGTTAAGGAGGCAGTGAGAATGGCAGAAGAAAAAAAGCCGAAAGCAAGGAAATCTACGGGAACATCCAAAGCTGCGTCCACAAAGAAAACGGAAACAGCCAAAGCGCCTGACACGACAGTTGAAGCTGTGGAGCAGGCGGTGCAGCAGGCAGAGGAGACCGTTGCAGAACAGACAATCCAGAAGGAGGAAAAAAGAATGTCACAGGAAGCATTAGGAATGGTAGAAACAAGAGGTCTTGTAGCATCAATTGAAGCAGCAGATACCATGCTCAAGGCAGCAAATGTTGTATTGGTAGGAACAGAGAAGATCGGTTCCGGTCTGGTAACCGTTATGGTACGCGGAGATGTAGGCGCGGTAAAATCAGCGGTAGAATCTGGCGCGGAAGCAGCAGGAAGACTTGGTGAGTTAGTAGCTACTCATGTAATCCCAAGACCGCACGGCGATGTAGAGAAGATTCTTCCGGCAATCAAATAAGGAAAGAATGATGCCATCCGGGGGGCGGTACTCTTTTTTGAACCGTTCCCCGCAGGAGATACGGGAGTTACCTCCCGTATCACGGTATGAGGAGAATTTATATGGACAATAGTAATGTAGCATTAATTACAAAAATGGTCTTAGAGGCAATTGAGCAGCAGAAAGCTTCGGCGGAAAACGGATATATGGTACCGGTGGGTGTCTCCGCGAGACATATCCATCTGACCCAGGAGCATGTAGAGGCTTTGTTTGGAGAGGGGTACCAGCTTACGAAGAAGAAAGAACTGATGGGCGGACAGTACGCATCCAACGAGACAGTTACCATTGTCGGATTAAAGCTCCGCGCTATTGAGAATGTCCGGATCTTAGGTCCTGTCAGAAGCAAATCACAGGTAGAAGTGTCCGCCACGGACGCGCTTCGCCTTGGCGTAAAAGCACCGATCCGTGAATCCGGCAATATTGCGGGCTCCGCGGCAGTGGCCGTAGTAGGACCGAAGGGCGTGATCTATCTGAATGAGGGATGTATTATCGCGAAAAGACACATCCACATGTCACCTAAGGATGCTATGGCGGCCGGAGTGCATGACGGTGATATAGTGTCCGTAAAAGCAGACAATGAGCGCGGAACCATTTTCAATAACGTACAGATCCGTGTGGACGACAGCTTTACACTGGAAATGCATATTGACACAGACGAAGCAAACGCAGCCAAAATTGCAACAGGGGACACGGTGAGGATCATATGCTAATCGGAAAAGTAGTAGGAAGTGTTGTCTCAACACGGAAAAGTGAAAATTTAGTCGGTAATAAATTTATGATCGTGGATGTTCTGAAGCACATGCACAGCGGTGCGAAGCAGTTGATCGCCATTGATAAGATTGGTGCCGGAGTGGGCGAGTATGTGCTGGTGGCACAGGGCAGTGCGGCAAGGATTGGAAGCGGTATGCCGGATGCCCCCATTGACGCGGCGATTGTTGGGATTATTGACGATGGAACAGGACTGGAGTAGTGAAAGATTATGGATATGAAAGAATTAAGCCTTATCATGCAGCAAAACGGGATCGTTGGTGCTGGCGGCGCGGGATTTCCGACCTATGCAAAGCTGAATGAGAACGCGGAGACAATTATTCTGAACTGCGCGGAATGTGAACCACTACTGAGATTACATAGACAATTGCTTGAAAAATATGCCCAGGAAATTGTAGATACCTTCCATCTGATCGGTGAAGCAGTTGGCGCGAAGGAAGTCATCATCGGAATTAAGAAAGCCTATACCAGAACGATCGATGCGTTGAATTCGGTGATCGGCGCTTATCCGGAGGTCCGTTTAGGGCTTCTGGATGAAGTATATCCGGCAGGTGACGAAGTCGTGCTGATCTATGAAGTCACGGGAAAAGTCGTAAGACCCGGCGGACTTCCCATCGAATGCGGTGTTGCCGTATTTAATGTGGAGACGGTCTACAATGTGTACAGGGCCATGAACCAGAATACACCGGTCATAGATAAGCTTGTTTCCGTCGTGGCGGAAGTAGAACATCCGGTGACTGTGCGTGTGCCGATCGGAACCACCATTGAAGAGACGGTTCGTCTTGCGGGTGCGGCGACCACCCCGAATCCTGTTTATTTTATCGGCGGGCCGATGATGGGATTCATCGGAAGCGGGGCACAGCCGGTCACAAAGACGACAAATGCGGTGCTGGTACTGCCGGAATCTCACTATATTATCCAAAGAAAGAGGCAGAAGGTCTCCATCGATCTGAAGCGCGCCGCTGCGTGCTGCTGCCAGTGCAGCATGTGTACGGATTTGTGTCCAAGGAATCGTCTGGGACATCCGATACAGCCGCATCTGTTCATGCGCGCGGCAACCTGTAAGGATGTACAGAAGCCGGATATCTTTGTCAACACGTTTTTCTGCAGCTCCTGCGGGCTGTGTGAGATGTATTCCTGTTTCCAGGGATTGTCGCCAAGAACGCTGATGGCAGAGTACAAGGCGGGCTTAAGGAAAAACGGGCTGAAGCCGCCCCAGGTAACTCCGAAGCCGGTAGGCGAGGAGAGGGAGTACCGGAAGGTTCCGATGGAGCGCCTCATGGCCAGGCTGGATCTGACGAAGTACAATAAGGAGGCGCCTCTGGATGAAGCGAAGGTTCCTGTACGGAAGGTGAAGATCATGCTGAGCCAGCATATCGGTGCGCCTGCCTCGCCGATTGTGAAGCAGGGAGATATGGTCGCGGCCGGACAGATGATTGCGGAACCGGCGAAAGGCCTAAGTGTGGGGATCCATGCATCGATTGACGGTGTGGTAAAAGAAGTAAGTGAGAAATATGTGATCATAGAGACGCAGGAAGGACGTGCAGGAAATGAGTAAAGCAATCGGAATGGTAGAATATAAGACTGTTTCAGCAGGCGTCGTGGCGGCAGATGCCATGGTGAAGACCTCTGAAGTCAGTATCATCGAAGCACAGACCGTATGTCCGGGGAAATATATCGTCATCATTTCAGGAGACCTGAGTGCAGTCAATGCGGCTGTGGAAGCGGCAAAAACATTGCATGGAATGCACCTGATCAACAGCTTTGTACTCGGTAACCCGCACGAATCCATTTTCCCGGCTATCTATGGAGCAGCGGCAATCGAAGAGGTCTCGGCTCTGGGAATCATGGAGACATACGATGCGACTTCGATCATCGTAGCGGCAGATGAAGCCGCGAAAACAGCAATTGTAGATCTTGTGGAGCTTCGGATTGCAAGAGGAATGTGCGGAAAATCCTACCTGATGCTGACCGGAGAGGTGGCAGCCGTAGAGGCAGCCATTGAGCGGGCAAAGTCAGTTACGGCAAAGGACGGGATGTTCCTCGATTCTTCCGTAATCGCACATCCGGACGCGCAGATTCGAAACGCGATCTTATAATACAATTCAAAACAGCAGATTTGCAGACCGGTCTGCAGTCTGCTGTTCATGATTAATCGAAAAACAGTTGGGAGGCGGTACGATGCTTGCGATCGAAAGACGGAACGAGATACTGGAAAAACTACAGGCAGAACGCCGCGTGGTAGTGAGCGAGCTGAGCCAGTTCTATAACGTATCGGAGGAGACGATACGGCGTGACCTGGAGAAGCTTGTCAATGACGGATATGCGATTAAAAGCTATGGAGGTGCGGTCATTAATGAGAATACGGATATTGATCTGCCATTCAAAGTCCGGAAGAACCATAACGTGATCGGCAAGCAGCGTATTGCAGGACTGTTTAACAAAATGGTAAAGGACGGCGACAGTATCATGCTGGATGCCAGTTCGACTGCCGTATATGTTGTAAAAGCACTGAAGGATAAAAAGAATCTGACCGTGATTACAAATTCGGTAGAGATCATCATAGAGCTGCTTGACATGCCGGACTGGCATATCCTTTCCACCGGCGGCGTATCAAGAGAGGGTTCCTTTGCTCTGGTAGGTCCTCAGACAGACAGGATGTTGAGGTCGTACCATGTGGATAAGGCGGTGATCTCCTGCAAGGGAATCGATCTTTCGGCAGGAATTACAGATTCGGATGAGCTTCATGCGGACAATAAAAGAACCATGCTGGAATCTGCCAGGGAAAGAATCCTGGTGGTGGACGGCAGCAAATTTGGAAAGGTATCATTTAACACCATTGCGGGACTGCATGATATTACATCTGTTGTTACGGACGAAGAGCCGGACGAACGGTGGCTGCAGGCATTTGAAGAGGCAGGGGTGGAATGTATCTATCCGAAGTAAAAGTTCCGAAAAAAGCAGGAGAGGTAACTACTCAGTACCTTCGTAGTTACGCCGCAATTCCATGAAAATTGCCTGCGGCAATGGGGATTGCGCTTGCGATTTATACGTTTTCGTATGGATAGCGCAGTAAATGCGCCATCCTGTGCTGAGTAGTTACCAGGAGAGAACTAAAATCAGGAACGTTTTCTGCTTTGGAAAGGAATGACTGAATTATGAAAAGTTTTGATATTAAGACGAAAATATATTTTGGCGATCAGGCACTGGACAGGCTCTCAGAGATCCCCTACCAAAGAGTGCTGATCATTACCGATCCTTTCATAGCCCAGAGCAGCATGATCAATCTGGTGACAGATCCGCTGAAAAAGGGACGGAAGGAATTTGAGATTTTTCAGGATGTGGTTCCGGATCCGCCTATCGAGAAAATCTCCATAGGCGTGAAAAAAATGCTGGAGTATAAGCCGGATGTGGTGGTTGCGGTAGGAGGAGGCTCGGCGATTGATTCGTCAAAATCCATTCGGGAGTTTGCGCTCCGCGTGGATCACTACGGAGAAGTAGGATTGATTGCGATTCCGACGACCAGCGGAACCGGCTCGGAGGTGACTTCCTTTGCGGTGGTATCAGATCCGAATGCGCAGATGAAATATCCGCTGGTATCCTATGATATGACCCCGGATGAGGCGATCCTGGATGCGGAATTGGTAAAAAGCGTTCCGCCTGCCGTGACGGCGGATACGGGTATGGACGTATTTACCCATGCGTTGGAGGCCTGTGTCAGCACGAACCGCAACGATTTTTCAACCGCTTTGGCGGAAAAATCCATCGAAATCTGCGGCGTATTCCTGCTGCGTGCATATCTGGACGGCAGCGATACCCATGCCCGGCAGAAGATGCATTCCGCTTCCTGTCTGGCGGGCCTGGCATTTAATTCTGCGTCCTTAGGACTGAACCATGGGATGGCGCACCAGCTCGGAGCGACCTTCCATATTCCTCACGGGCGGGCGAATGCCATGCTGCTTCCGCATATCATTGAGTTCAACAGTGATATCAATAAGCACAGCAAAAGCCAGGTCGAATATCTTCCGGCGGTGAAGCGGTATTCCACCGTGGCTCAGATATTGGGCTTAAGCAGCTATAATAAGATCATGACCGTGCGCTCCCTTGTCAACTGGGTGCAGTTCATGATGAAGGAAATGGATATTCCGCTGTCCATATCCCAGATGGAGAAGATTGCCAAAGAAGAGTATTTTGCCGCAATCGGCCGCATGGCGGATGCCGCGTTGGCCGACAGCTGTACGGCTACCAATCCGCGCGTGCCGAGCAGGGCGGATATCATAAAGATTTATGAAGAACTGTGGTAGAATATGAGGGAAAAACAGCAGGCGTACCATGTAACCGGATGGAATCCTGTAATGCATGTTCCAGCAGATCGGGCGGACTTCGTCCGATGCTGCATGACATCATATATAGTATAAAAGGAAAATCCCCTGAATGCAAAAAGGCATGTCCGGGGATTTTTTTGCGTGGTTGTCTGTGCCTGACATCAGCAT
>VSNK01000134.1 GCA_009774255.1 Faecalicatena sp. | reverse complement strand
ATGCTACGCATGGTCCCCCTTAGGGCAAGGCTCACGTAGCCTTGCGTTTTTTGACCTGCACATCCGAAGAAATATCCTGCGCAATCTGTATCACTTATTTTTCTACAACTCCTTACGAAATTAGATATAAGGAACCGGTGCGGCTTATTTCCCTGCGGTTCCTGAGGACAGGAGGCCAAATATGTCGATTATTTTTCACGAACAGACAAATACCCTGACATTGCAGACAAAGCATTCAACCTATCAGATGAAGATCGGGAATCTGGATTATCTGCTGCATCTTTACTACGGACCGACGATCCATGACGCGGATATGGCTTATCAGATCATGCAGTATGACCGTGGATTTTCCGGCAATCCCTATGAATCGAGAGACGCCAGGACTTTCTCTCTGGATGCCCAGCCGCAGGAATTCAGCACACAGCAGCAGGGCGATTTCCGTGTCTCGAGTATTGAGGTGGTCAATGGAAACGGCAGCTATTCCTTCAACGGGAAGGTAACTCGTTTCTGTGTGAAGGATGGAAAATATCAGCTGGACACCCTGCCGTGTACTTTTGCGGCAAAGGAGGAGCAGGCTGATACATTGGAGATCATATTATCGGATGATATCAGCGACGTGGAAGTCGTATTATTATATGGTGTATTTGAGGAGGCAGACATCATTACCCGTGCCGTAAAGGTATACAATAAGGGAAATGCGTCCATTCATTTAAAGAAGATCATGTCCGTTTGTCTGGATTTTCTGAACGGGCGGGATATGGATCTGGTCAGTCTGCCGGGGCGGTACGGCCAGGAGCGTCAGGTGGAACGCCAGCATATGACTCACCATATACATTCCATCGGAAGTGTGCGCGGATCTTCCAGCCACCAGCAGAACCCGTTTGTGATCCTGTGTGACAGGGAGGCCACCGAAGATTATGGAAAATGCTATGGCTTCTCTCTGATGTACAGCGGCAATTTTCTCACGGAAGCCGAACTGGACCAGTATGACCAGCTCCGCCTGGTGATGGGGATCCACCCGAAGCAGTTCGTATATGAGATCGGTCCGGGCGAAGTATTTGAAGCGCCGGAGGTGGTCATGGCATTTACCGAACATGGCTTTACGGGGCTGACCCATTTGTATCATGATTTTTACCGCACCAACCTGTGCCGGAGCAAATTTGTTTCCGAAGTACAGCGGCCGGTTCTGATTAACAGCTGGGAAGCGGCGTTCATGGATTTTGACGACGTGAAGCTGGTGGAGATCGCAAAGGCCGCGAAGAACATGGGTGTGGACATGCTGGTCATGGATGACGGCTGGTTCGGGAAACGGGACGATGACAACAGCAGCCTGGGTGATTGGGTGGTCAATGAAGATAAGATCAAAGGCGGCCTGCATAAGCTGGTAGAGCGGATCAACAGCCTGGGGATGAAATTCGGCATCTGGTTCGAGCCGGAAATGGTTTCCGAGAACAGCGACCTCTACCGCGCCCACCCTGAGTGGGCCATGCAGATTCCCGGCCGCCATGCGGTCCGCAGCCGTAATCAGATCGCTCTGGACATGAGCCGCAGAGATGTACAGGAATATCTGATCAAAAGCATCAATGACATTCTGGATGATGCCAATATTTACTATATGAAGTGGGACATCAACCGCTCCCTTGCTGATATCTGGTCCAATGTCCTTTCCGCGGAAAAACAGGGTGAGGTATACCACCGTTATATCCTGGGGCTGTACCATGTCATGGATGAGATCATCCTGACACATCCGGACATTCTGTTTGAGGGCTGCAGCGGGGGCGGCGGACGGTATGATCCGGCTATGCTGCATTATTATCCTCAATACTGGGTCAGCGACAACAACCATCCCATTGATCGGCTGAAGCTTCATTACGGAACCTCCTTCGTCTATCCGGTCTCCACCATGGGAGCGCACATCTCAGACAGCGGAAAATTTGTACCGCTTCAGACAAAGGCTGTGGTCGCCATGTGCGGAACCTTCGGATATGAGCTGGATGCGACTCATTTGTCGGAGAAAGAGCAGGAGATCTGCCGTGAACAGAGCAATCTGTTTCGAAAATATTATCCTATCATTTTTAACGGGGACTATTACCGTCTGACCAATCCCTTTGAGGCGGGAAATCTCACGGCATGGCAGCATGTGACAAAGGATAAGAAGGAATCCCTGCTAAGCGTGGTCGTAACCAATCTTACCTGTAACGGCCCTCAGGAATATGTCAGGGCGAAGGGGCTGGTGCCGAATGCCATGTATCGGATCAATGACGGAGAACAAGTGCTTTCCGGCGCGGCGCTGATGCACGCCGGGCTGCCTATTGACCGGGAAGTACCGGAATACAGCGCGTTTCAGTTTTACCTGAAGCAAATCGAGGAATAAAAAAGTGTGTGTTGACGCACGCTTACGTCGAAGAGCGGAGACGGCATCCATCGGATCGCCGGCTCCGCTCTCAGTTTTCTTCATGATGATGCCTGTGGCGGTGTTGAGAACCGCCGTTATTATAATGAGTATGGTCTTGGTTCCGGGGGCAGCTTCCTTCGCTGGCTGCATCCGGTATACTTGCCTGGCCTTCTTCCGTGTCTCCGGCCTGATATTGCTCGATCAGCCGCCGGATCTGGCACATGTGCATTCCGCTGACCTCCTCCAGTGTGATCGAAGGGTCTGCTTCGCGCAGAGTCAAATATGCCTGATATTTTCCCAAAGACACTCCGGCTTCCTTTGCTTCCTGCAATTCTTCCGTACTGCCGCCGTGGCAGCTTACATTTGCACAGTAATGTCCTGCGCATTCCGCAGCACGTTCCTGCATCCTGGCACAGCGGTTGGCATCCTCTGATACTACGGAAAAATTGACCGTGGAGTCCTCCGAAAGATAGGCGGACATCTCCGTGCTTGCAAGCAGTTCGGTGATTGCGTCGTCATATTTCCGGTGTTTGAAGCGCAGCTTTTCCGCCACCTCCTCCGCTTCCTCATTGTAACAGGTCACAGAAACCACACGGTCCAGACGGTTCACCTCCCACTCCATGGACGGGTTGATGTCAATGCTGATGGCCGCGACAGGCGTCATATAAAAAATGTATTCTCCGCCTCCCAGCAAGAGAAACAGCAGAACGACCGCGGCAATGGCATAGCGCAGGCGGCCGGCGTGTCCGGGACTGGATCTGCGCGCCAGATATTTTTTTGTCTTCTCTTTCAGATCCCGTCCGGCATGGATCGAATCAAACGAGTCATAAATCAGGTTACTCAAATTCTTCACCTCCAAGCTGTTCCTTCAGCATTGCCTTGGCACGGGCCAGAAGCGTATATACCGTATTGACCTTTTTCCCAAGGAGCCTGCTGATCTCTACCGCCGAATATTGTTCATAAAAATAAAGGTAGACCACTGTTCTGTACTTTACCGGAAGAGACAGCACTGCCTCCAGGACATCGCTGTGATCATCCGGGATCTCTGCCATGATTTCTTCCATTTCCTCAAGCGGGACCGTGCGGCTCCGGAAAAAACTTTTTATATAGTCTTTACAGGCGTTAATCGTCACACGGATCAGCCATGCTTTTTCATGCTCCTCATTTTCGAACGCATGCGGATAAAGGACATACTTCAGAAATACATTCTGAAATATGTCCTCTGTGTCGGAATTGCTTTTTAAATATAGCATACAAATCCTGCGGACCGTGTCCGCATACAGTTCGATCGCTCTCTCAGCCTCCTGCTCACTTCGCATAGGGACCTTCCTCCACTGCCGTTAAATATACGTTACAGTTCACGGCCTAAACGGCCGCAAACTGTAACGCATCCAGCCCATTGAGAAGTCGCCAGGCGGCATAATTCCTTATGCGGCTGTGCACTTCCACATATACTAAGGGGCTGGTTTTTCTGCTCCTTAGCGTATGTGACGGGCGTTCATACTATTCCATATCACCATCTGCACCCATGTCCTCCATGATGGCCGCCGCCATGGCCATAGTTATAGCAGTTTCCTCCCTGGTAGCCCTGGCCGTAATTTCCTCCTCCGGACGAATAGGTATTGTTACCTATATAACAATTTCCGTTGGGGCAGTCCGCGTAGCCGCACATATTGCCATCCACCAGTACATGCCCATAGGGACAGAGCGGCTGGGATACAACCTGAGTATTCACCGTGGTCTGCGCGGAAGCGGCCTGTACCGCTGCTGCCTGCTGCACTGCCGCTGCTTCTGCCGCCGCCTGCTGCTGCGCTGCCGCCTCTGCTGCCTGCTGCGCTGCCGCTGCTTCTGCTGCCTGCTGTGCTGCCGCTTCCTCTGCCTGCTTCTGAGCTGCCGCTGCTGCTTCTTCTTCCGCCTGCTTCTTTGCTGCCGCTGCTGCTTCCTCTTCCGCCTGCTTCTTTGCCGCCGCTTCTTCTGCTTTCTTCTGCGCCGCTTCTTCATCTGCTTTCAACTGCGCCGCAGTTTCTTCTCTCTCCTGCTGTGCGATTGCTCTTTTTTCATCCACTGCTTTTTTCTGAGCTGCTGCCGCTTCTTCCGACTGCTTCCAGGCTTCCGTATCACCGGATACAGAAGAAGACACGGACGGTTCCCCCCCTTTTGCCGCATTCGGCTGTCCCATGGACGAGGATGCGTACACCGTCACGCCGCCAACGACGACAGCAGCCGCTAAAAGAAAGGAAACAATTGACTTTTTCATTTTTAAATACCTCCATACTTTTGATTCTACTTGAATAGCTCCTTGTATAAGTAATACGAATGTCCTGTGAAAATCCTTTCAAAAAATAAAAATTTTTCTAGTTACATGTCATACCCCGACCAATCACCACGCTGATTGGTCGGGAGGATGCACATAAAAGCTAGTATAAACCGATTTAAATACCTTTCTGTTTCACTGAGGATGCTTTTTCGAGAGTGCATGTGTAAAAACGCAGGCGTAGCGGGCTACGCTGAGGCTTTTACACATGTGCTATCGGGAAAGCAGACCAGTGAAACGTAAGGTTATTTAAATTGGGTTATACTAGTATTCAGGCCGCCCATTGCCGCAGGCAATTCAAAATGCGGCCTGAGTTACAGGTCACGCCTGGTCATGGTGTGACCTGTAACTTTTTCTAAACAGGAAATGCTGAACACATTGAACTAATTATTTACAAATGAACAAAACAATGCTATAATCATAAACATAGGAGCAACCGTCCACAAAGTGGTTAGCCCCCACGTAAGATTACATAATAAACCTACCTGACTGCCAAGTACAAGGTAGGTTTATTTATTTTCGCTTGTTGTTCCTATTATCTATATAGGCAAGCAGTGCAAGCAGAAATGAACCGCCCAGAAATAACAGGCTTAAAACTTCATATGTATCCATTCGCACCACCTCCCTTCTTTTTCAAGTTAGGGAGGCTTTCCACCTTGTAACACGATCACTCCTTAATAGATTCTACCATATCTTTTTACTTCTGACAACTCATATAACACCCATACAGCATTCCCGCCATTATTCTTGTACCGTTCTTTAAATGACGGATCTGCTGCTGATATGACAATGCCTCTTCTCTGATCATTTCCGCGTTTTCCTCCTATTTGAAAATTATTTTTGCTCAATCTCTAACATGTAAAAGCTGACGATCAGGTGTAAAAATGTTTGATAATCTTTCAGCGAAACATCTGTGATCTCTTCAATCTTATTGATCCGATACATCAATGAGTTACGGTGGATGTGGAGCGCGTCTGCCGCTGCGGAAGCATTGCACAGATTATTGACGTATTCCTTTAATGTATCTGAAAAATCCGTAGAATACGCAAGGTCATATTGCTGTATCTGGGTAATGACCGGGGATACGTAATTACAAACAGGCATCTGCGAAACATGCAGTGAGAAAATAGCCGGAAGATAATAATTCTTATATGACCGTATGCGTTTTTCCGGGTCAGATGACTTTCCCAGTATCAGCGCGTCGTGAGCCTGAATCTGATAATTGCTGATTTCCAGAAGCTTATCAAAAAAATTGCTTACACCGCAGCAGGCATTGAATTTTGTCAGTATCGCCTGCAATTGCCGTTCATCAGGCAGCTTGTCCGCTTTCCCTAAAAGGCCGTACAATAGAATGTAAAGGGTGTCATTCTGAATGACGGACAGTTGCCGTGGGTAAAATTGCTGTATCGATTTGCGCAGGAATGCCAGGATATTTTTTTCACGCACATGATCCATGCGGACCGCGAGGATGCAAAAATTGGCAGTCAGGCAGATACCGGTCTTTTTATACCACAATTCCAACTGCTGCGGTGACCGGATTCGATGGTTAAACAGCGCATCTGCAAAAATTTTTTTGTGAGTCACTTCGGAACCGTGATTTTTGACCATATCTTTCAGCAACAGACCGCATGCATTCGCGGTAATCTTCATTGCCTCCATAAGTTCAGAAGTAATTTCTTCCTTTTGGCACTGCATGACTACATATCCTTCTGTCACATGATTCACCTTGATCAGTCCGAGAAGCTTGGGATGGCCTTCACCGGCCTCCCCGAAATCTATCATATAAGGAGTATCATTCAGGTCTGCCGTCTGCATGATTCCTTCCTGATAAAGCTGTACGATCATCTCATCCGTATAGCAGCGGTGCTCTAACAGATAATCCCAGAAATAATCGCCGCACTTTTTCTTTGGCGCAATGCCGTACAGATTGTACATGATATCCGCTGTCAGGATCGGCACTCCAAGTGTCTCGTAGCAAATCTCCATTAGTTTCTGTATATTGCCGGTCGGAAGAATGTCAAATATTCGATTGTATAATTTCAGAAGATCTATATGTTCTTTCAAATCAGAATTCCTCCTCCGATATCCACAAATATTGCCAGCTGTGCGGTTGCGATTCGCCAGGTCATTTGCATGCAATTTATTGCAATGCAAATAACCTGGTGAGTCAGCAACCCACTTATTAATGAGCAAAAAGCGGCTGCGTTAGCAGACGTAAGAGTGCGTCAGCACGGTTTTTGCGAATGGATAAGTGGGTTGGATGCTCTTTAGAGCATCCAACCGCACAGCTGGAAATATTGTTACATTTCGACCCCTGTAACCTTATGAGCATTCTCGGAAACTCTTTGTACCCAGATTTGTGAGATGATTTTTTGTCAGGAGTGCACAAATTTATGAGGCGTACGTGGAGCGTACGTTGATTAAATTTGGGTGTTCCTGGCGGAAAATCAGCCGCAAAGATGGGTGCAAGGGAGTTTCCGAGAGTGCTCCTTATTGCCTTATTGTAACTTATTTATGAATATACGTAAATACCATCTTTGTAAATGTTAAAAATAACAAAACCGAAAAGATAATTTTGGGCAATATGACGATGCATGAATGTCTGATGGAAGATATAATGATAAAAACATCAAAAGGTGGGCTTTATGAACTGCTGATATCGGCAGTTGAAAATGAAAAAGGAGGATAATAAGTAGTATGACAGGCAAAATGAAAGGTTATGGTGTTGTGGTTCCCTTTAAAGAATTCGGACAGATCGAGGCTGACATTCCGCAGATCGGGCCGTTGGATGCCCTGGCGGAGCCGGTAGCGCTGGCCGCGTGTTCTTCCGATCCTCATCAGGTGCATGCCGGGCTTCCGGCGGGGCTGATCCTTGGGCATGAGGCGGTTGCCAGAATTGTCGAGGTCGGTGAATGTGTAACATGTTTTAAGCCGGGGGATATTGTTGCTGTCGGCGCGGTGACTCCGGATTATCTGACACCGGAGGTTCAGGATAACCTTACGCAGCACACGGGCGGCCTGAATGGCGGTATGAATTGGTGCGTAGCTGAGAACGGAACATTTGCGGAGTATTTTCGTATCCGGCAGGTGGATCTGAACGCATGCCCCATTCCCGAAGGCCTTACTTACGAACATGCGGTTATGGCCGCAGATATGTGTACGACCGGATTTCACGGCGCCGAACTTGCAAATATTCAATTTGGCGACACGGTCGTTGTATGCGGGATCGGGCCGGTGGGCCTGATGGCCGTTGCGGCAAGCGCGCTTCGAGGGGCAGGCCGGATCATCGCGATCGGCAACCGTCAAAATACGATTGACCTTGCGATGGAATATGGTGCTACGGACATTGTAAAATATAAAGACGGACCGATTGATGAGCAGGTCATCGGACTGTTAGGCGGCAAACAGCCTGACGCCGTGATCACCGCGGGCGGAAACGCAGACTCTTTCGCAAGATGTATCAATATGGTTAAGCCAAATGGTTATGTGAGCAATCTGAATGCCCAGACATTTGACACCGTGATTCCAAATGCCTATACGCTTGGTTTCTGCAGCCACAAGCATATTGTAGGCGGCTTATGTCCGGGCGGAAGAAGAAGGATGGAGAGAATGTTCTCTTTGATGACCTCTGGCCGTCTGGACCCGACAAAACTGATTTCACACAGATTCCACGGCTTCGATCATATTCAGGACGCATATAACCTGATGGCGTTTAAGAATGAGCATCCGGATGTCGTAAAGCCGATGGTATTTATGGATTAACAATAACAATTCACAATAGCAAATGAAAAAACAGGAGGACAGGACAATGGGATATGAAAAGTTATTTACACCATTCAAAATCGGGAACATGGAAGTAAAGAACCGCATTGGAATCTCACCGATGGGAACGAACTCCGCATTCGTGAACGGAAGAAAAGACGCCCAGGAGATTGATTATTTTATTGAGCGTGCCAAAGGCGGCGCCGGTATCATTTACATGGGATGTCAGATGCTCAATGAAAAGATCGCCCAGGGTTCTATGGAAGGATATCTGGACACCTTCACGGTACTCCCCTCGCTGACATCCGTGTGCGACGGTGTACACAGATATGGGGCGAAGATCGTCTGTCAGCTCAGCCCCGGAACAGGGCGCAACGCTTTTCCGGATACCTTCGGCAATCCGCCGATTTCTGCGTCAGCGATTCCGTCCGTATTTAATCCGGATATGCTCTGCCACGCGATGACAAAGGAAGAGATCGCCGAGATGATGGAGGGCTTCAAGTTCTCCGCCGGAGTGGCAAGGGATGCCGGATATGACGCGATTGAGATTCACGCGCATGCCGGATACCTGATCGACCAGTTCATGTCACCGGTATGGAATAAGAGAACCGATGAATATGGCGGCAGCCCGGAGAACTGCGCGCGGTTCCCGAAGGAAATCATCCAGGCGATCAAGAGTGTTGTGGGATCTGGCATGCCTGTCATCTTCCGTATCTCTCTGGATCACCGGTTCGAAGGCGGACGTACCATGGAAGACAGCCTGAAACTGCTGAAGGTTCTGGAGGATGCCGGAGTCGATGCCTTTGATATCGATGCGGGATGCTATGAGACGCTGGACTACATATTCCCGCCGTCCTACCTGGGAGAGGCATGTATGGAATATGTCTGCGCGGAGGCAAGAAAAACAGTCCATGTGCCGCTGATCAATGCCGGTACTCATAATCCGGATACGGCACTTGCGTTAATCGAGTCCGGAAATGCGGATTTTGTAAATATGGGACGTGCTCTGATCGCGGATCCGGAGCTTCCAAAGAAATTATTGGAAGGCCGCCCGGAGGATGTAAGGCCGTGCCTGCGCTGTAATGAATATTGTATCGGCCGTATCTGGAATAAGCATACAAAGCTGAGCTGTGCGGTAAATCCGCAGGCTATGGAGGAAGTCCGCTTTGCGATCCAAAAAACCGACGGTCCCAAACATGTCGTTGTGATCGGCGGAGGCCCCGGCGGAATGGAAGCTGCAAGAGTTGCCGCTATCGAAGGGCACAAAGTCACCCTGTTTGAGAAAAATGACCGGCTCGGCGGTGTGATGGGCGATATCTGTACAGCGAAGTTCAAACAGAATATCAAGAAACTGACGAAGTGGTATACGGTTCAGCTTGAAAAGCTGGGCGTAGACGTGAGACTGAATACGGAGATCACCGGTGAGGAAGCAATCCTGGCCGAGTGCGACAATATCATCATCGGCTGCGGCGCAAAGCCGATCACTCCAGCCATTCCCGGAGTTGACGGAAACAATGTGATCACGATGCTGGACGCGCACAGAGATCTGTCTCTGGTAAAGGGTGAAAATATTGTTGTATGCGGCGGTGGTGCGTCCGGCTGTGACGGCGCGCTTGAATTGGCCTCTGAAATGGGGAAGAAGGTCACAATTGTTGAAATGCTTCCGGAATGCGGAAAGGATGTATTTTTCATCAATAAAATTACGCTGTTCAATCAGCTGGCAGCAAACAATGTACGGCTTATGACAAGCACAAAGGTGGTATCTATTGAAACAGATGGCCTGACTGTGGAGAAGGAAGACGGAACAACCGAAAAGATCGCGGCAGATACCGTCATCTCCGCATTTGGAATGCGGCCGGATTTGACAGCCGTAGAAGCCGTAAAGGCAAAATATCATACCAAAACAAGAGTCGTTGGCGACAGTAACCGGTTAGGCAAAATCGGGGAAGCCATCAGAGACGGCTTTTATGCGGCAACCAGCTTGTAATTGCAGCCGCCCGCAGCTTCTCGAAGCAAGCTGCGGGCGGGTTATACTGCGCGTCAGATAAATCGGCCGTGAGTATAAATTCTAATCTCAAACGGGAATCTCCTGTATGCACTCCCCATCACACCATACCTTCCACCCTCTGCCTTCCTGATACCGTTTTCCTGTCTTATCGTAGGAAACCGTAATCTCCTTCCCCTTGTACCGCAGGCCTTCCAGCCTGCAGTAATTCCAACTGTCAGGAATCATGGGCCGGATGCGCAGGCTCCCGTCCTCCTGCGGCTCCACTCCCACAATCTTGCTGATCACCAGGTCACTGTAAGTAGAATGGTTATAGTCCTTTCCCCGTTCATAGCCGCCCTTTTCTTTCTTCCAGCCCTGCTTCCGGAGGATATTTCTGGAGAGCCATTCCCCGGTGAAGGGATCCAGGTTCTCATCCAGCCAGCAGAGAGTTTCCCCGGCCTTAGTTTTCCTGTAATGAGAATTCGTATAGATTCGAAACAGTTCATGAAACTGTTCCGGTCTGATATAGTCCTGCCGATAATCCTTGAGCACATTCGCCATGGCTCCCAGCGTCTGTGATGTGGCAAACGGCCAGGACGGCCCGTTCCAAAGGCATTCGTGATCCGCCCCGAACATGAACCGCGGATGCCTGCGCTCTGCCGTCATCGGACCGAAG
The DNA here is from genome assembly GCA_009774255.1 of Faecalicatena sp. Lineage (GTDB taxonomy): Bacteria > Bacillota > Clostridia > Lachnospirales > Lachnospiraceae > Schaedlerella. The sequence continues at coordinate 3,466 of VSNK01000134.1, read as the reverse complement.
GGAGCCAGGAAGCCTTCCTTGTCCATAAGCTGCAGCCAAGCCTTTTCATATCCCTTGTCTGGCAGATGAAAAAGCCACGGAATCAGCCCGATTTCTTCCCGGACATTTTTCGCTGCCGGAATTCCCTCGAACCGCCAATCCGCAATAGGCGTATCTTTCGATTCCAGGGGAAACACTTTAAAAAACCCTGCCTGAGGATCCCACAGCTTTTCCTGCACCAGCCGCCTGAGCTCCTCCGCCTTTGCTTCGAATTCCTGCTTATGCCCCGTATCCCCTTTCATTCCCGCAAGTTTCGCGATGGCACGTGCATCGGCAAATAGATAGGAATTGAGCGTCGGCCGCAGGCCATTGCCGCTGATGGAGTATTCCATGGCATCCCGGTCATCCACGGACCAGAATAACCCGCTCTCATGCCTGCTGCTTTTCTCCCAACCTCTGTAATTTTCGATCAGCTCCGGAAGCAGCTCCATAGCAGGTGAAAAATCCCCTCTTGCCAGACAATACTGATAAACCGCATCCGCAATCCAGGTGCTGTATCCTTCCTGTAAATTGCCAGGATGATCGGTTATGCCTTCTTCTCCCACCAGACTGCCCGAATTGCCGGATATTCCTTCTTCTCCCGCCAGACTGCCTGGATTGCCGGATATTCCTTCTTCTCCCGCCAGACTGCCTGGATTGCCGGATATTCCTTCTTCTCCCGTCAGTCCGCCCGCACTGCCGGATATGCCTCCGCGTTCTGCGATGCCACGTGTGCGGACAACCCCGCTTCCCCGCATCCAGAAGTAAATATAATCCTCCAGATACCGTTCCGCATTCCTAAGCCAGCGCCCCTCATACAGGTGATGTCCGGCGGCACAGTTGATGGAATTATATGGCCCCGCCCAGGAAACCGGAGGCAGGAATTCCGTAATGATATATCCTTCCGGTGTAGACTTGATATGCTTTCTGTACACCCACCATCTAAAATAATAGATTTCCTCCATCTGCCGGTCAGGGCACTCAAACAAGGGAACGTTTTCCTCCATCCATTCCAAAGCATGGGCATTGCTGATGTGCTGAACAATCAGTTCCTCATCCTGCTGATTAAATTTTTCTACATAATTTTTCATTCGGCTTCCAACTGACATCATATAACCCCTTTCCATCCGGTACATGATTCGTTATTATTGGCGTGGCCTTGCACCTCACCGCAAGGCCACGCCATAAAATGTAATCACCATCATCCTTTCAGCGACCCGTTCATCACCCCGCCGATGATGTACCTCTGCATAAACAGGTAGAACAAAAGCAGCGGCAGCGCCCCCAGCACCAGCATCTGGAACAGGCTGGTCCAGTCCGTGGAAAACTGTCCCACATTTCTGTAGATTTCCTGCAGCAGCACGTCCTTTTCTCTGACCTGCAGAAAATAGAGAGGTCCCATAAAGTCATTCCATATCGTCAGGGAATTCAGGATAGCCACCGTCGCCACGATAGGCTTCATCAGAGGGAAGTCGATCGTCCAGAAGGTCCGCAGGGTTCCTGCCCCGTCAATTCTGGCCGCCTCCTCCAGTTCCACAGGAATGGTGGAGACAAAATTTTTAAACATAAATGTGGCAAACGGAATGTTGCATGCAATATCGATCAGTATGACCGATACCAGATTGTTCATCAGCCCCATCCCGCGTATCAGCCTGTACAGGCCCAGAATCGACATCTGATAGGGGAACAGCATCCCTGACAGGAGAAGGGTAAACGTGAACCTGGACAGTTTTCTGTTTCCCTTCCGATTGAGCACATAACCGCACATGGCCGAAAAGATGATGATTCCGACCACCGAGCAGACGGTAATGATCAGTGTGTTGGCAAATGCCCTTGGATACTGCATCTTCTGAAATGCATCCGCGTAGCCGCTCAGATCGAAGGAGGATGGAAGCGCCATGGGTGCCTCCGTGGCCTCCGCCGAGGTCTTGAAGGTCGTAACAATCAGATAGTAGACCGGTATCAGCACCACCAGCATCAGCGCTGTCATGCATATATATTTCAGAAGCAGCTGTGTCCGTTTCTTCTTCGTCATTGTCCCAGTCTCCTTTCCCATTTTCCAAATAATCCGAGCAGAATCCCCGACAAGATCATACTGACGATCAGGAACATAATTCCGAAGGATGAGGCATAGCCATAGTTTCCTTCCGAGAACTTAGCAAACATCAGCGACAGGATCGTGTCGGTCTTGTGGGCAGGACCGCCGTTTGTCATGGACAATATCACGTCAAACACCTTCAGCCCGGAAATGATGCCCGTGACCAGGTTGGTCTTGATCGCCGGAGCCAGGCCCGGAATCGTGATGTGCCAGAATTTCCTCAATGTCGTCGCGCCGTCTATGGACGCCGCCTCATACAGATCATCCCCGATGCTCTGCAGATTTCCCAGATAGATGACCATAGACCATCCGAACCACTGCCATACTTGTGTAAAGATAATACTTGCAAGAGCAAGTTTTCCGTTTCCTAAGAAATTCACAGTATCAATCCCCAGTCGGTTCAGCATCTGATTCACCAGTCCGAAATCGCCGGCCGATAAGATGTATTTCCATAAATATCCGACTACCAGAGTACTCAGAACCGCAGGACAGAAGAAGGTTGCCCGGAAGAAATTTCTCCCCTTAAACTTCGTATTGAGGACAACCGCCACCGGAAGGGAGATCAAATTCTGGAGGATTACCGTAAAAAACGCGTAGATCAGAGAGTTCTTGATCCCGCCGAAGATCATGGTATCGGAAAATAATTTCTTATAATTATCCAACCCATTCCACGAGATATCAGGTGAAAAGTTTGTCCAGTTATAAAAACTGTATCTGATCGTAAAGATCAGGGGGACTATAAAAAATATCACAAATATTGCGACCGCCGGAGCTGCCATCAGGATATAAGGCAGCTCCCTGTTCTTCTTTTTCATCGCATCCATATTTCACGCCCCGCTTCTTATTCATAGCGGATAGAATCCGCCTTGCTGTCCAGAGCCTTCAGGAAATCCGCCGGAGTGAGTTCTCCGGATACCAGCCCCTGGATCTGTGCGTTCATCTCGTCGATCATGGACATGGACGGCATATTGACGCCCCATCTGTCCCAGCAGCAGGCGATCTTGCCGGCATTCAATACCTCCTCCACATCGGCATATTCCTCCGGAAGTCCTGTGGAAACGCCCTCTTTGTAGCTGCTTCCTCCGGTATTGGCATCCACGAACGCCTGCTGTACCTCCACACTCGCCAGCGCCTCCATAACCTTCTGCGCGCCGTCTTCATTTTTTGTATTCGCATTGATCCCCCAGCTTGCCGCCGGTCCACCGATCAGATATGCGTCGTCTTCATCCGGTCCCAGGAAAGGCATCACGCCGAAAGAAAGCCCTGCATCCGTAAAAGTTTGGTACTCCCACGGTCCTGAATAGAACATGGCCGCTTTTCCTGTCGCAAAAATATCCTTCGCCTGCTCAA
>VSNK01000133.1:12859-14619 GCA_009774255.1 Faecalicatena sp. | reverse complement strand
GAAAAAGGTGTGATTACCATGTATAACCAGATTATCTCCAGTGTCAACAGCGAGTATGACATGCTGCTGGAGGATACAGACATTGACAGCATTCTTGCCGGGAATACACAGTATTATGATGACAGCGTGGTACGTATGACAGAAAACATGGTACAGGATTTTGTGACAGATCTTCTAAACAGCATCAGGGAACGTGGGATTGATACAAAGACGTCCTATACGGTGTTTGTTGGCGGCGGTGCCGTCCTGCTAAAGCAATTCCTTGAACAATCAGATCGTCTGGGTAAAATATCTGTTCATCGAGGATCTGAAGGCGAATGCCAGGGGATATGACCTTCTATACCGTGCATATGAGAATGGGAAGTGATAAGCATGGCAAAGAAAAATCCATATGTATTTACCATAGGGTTTGATGAAACGGATCCGGTTCATGTACGGGCTGCAGAGATTCTGAACGGAACAAAAAAGAAAGCCCAATTGATTGCTGCTGCTATTTTAAGCTATGTAGATGGAGCAGACTCAGAAAGGCGCCCTGACTTTAATATGGAATCGTTTCAGCCTCTTTTGGAAAAGCTGATACAGAAAGAACTGGAAAGAGTCATGAGCAGGCACCCGGCACCCCCTGCTGATGAGGAAGGACAGTCCTCAGAGTCAATTTTGGATCTTTCATATGAAGAGAAGGAAACGAAAATGGATGAAAATGTAACCCGGAACATTATAGAGGCAATGGATATCTTCCGTAAGAATTAAATTGGTTTATTAAAATCTGATCATACATATTATAGAAAATAATATCAAAAAACAGTCTCATCATAAGAGAGGCTGTTTTTATCATATTTGGACGTTTCTTGCGTCCATCCTCTAACGCACAGATTTGGGACAGATTTCACACAGGTTATCTTTTTATACTCGGAAATGATGGTTAAGCCGATTAGGGATGTGAAAGGACAGCTATTGATCTATTGATGCGGCAGAAATCAGACCGCGCAGCGTTCCTAGAGCCAAACGTTTTATCTCCGGAGAACATTGGTTAAGTTCCGCAATAATCTGTTTCATAGTAGCATCCATAGGTTTTGTCTCTCCTTTTGTAATCATTTCAATAGGCAAATTTAAAAAGGACGCCAGTAGACACAGATTTTCAAAACGGGGATTTCCGTTATAATTCTCAATATCTGAAATAGTACGAAGAGATACATGCACCATTTCAGCAAGAGCATTCTGGGACAGATTCCTTCTTAAGCGTTCTTCTTTTACCGCATCTCCTAATAATTTCTTAGCCATCATTTGTATCACCTCACTTAGTTCTTATATTTTACACGAGATATGCACTATATGAAATGCGCTAAAGCACTTATATTAATGCATCATATTGCACGTCCTGTTTTGAATATGCAGGAAAATGGAATAAGTAGATTGTTAAAAAAATATTAGCCGTAAGGTGGGAATATGTAACATATAAACATGCAATATATGAGTTGGTTACAACTTGTATATTGCATGTGTTTTTATTATGTATTGTCAATAGGAGCAAGCGTTGGATTAACTGTACTTTTGTTGCGAAGATAAACGATATTGGGAGACATTGCCGATCACCTCCTTCAAAAATTTTTAAAACAGATTCACTTAAATTTTTGGAGGGACAAAATGAAAGATTATCATTTTACAGGGGATAAGATAAAAAATCATTTTACTGCATATCTTCGGAAGTTTATCAGAAGTAAGCGAAAAAGTTATATAAAGAAAAAACAAAATATCAATTA
>VSNK01000133.1:0-12849 GCA_009774255.1 Faecalicatena sp. | reverse complement strand
GAAAAAGTGCTGGAAGACGATATGCAGAGGTACTATAACATAGAGATGACAGAATTGATAGAAAGAAGGCAGAAAGAAAAATTGCTTCTTAAAGAGTATCAAGGATTCTATCCTGAGTGGGAAGAACTATCAGATCCAATTCTTATTCAAGCTCTAATGCAGCTAAGTGAAGAGGAACGGATATTAATCTACCAACATGTATTTGAAGAAAAAACTTTCAAAGAAATGGAGCGTTTAAACGGATTGGCCGATACAAAAGTTAAAAACATGTACTACTATGCAATTCGTAAGATTCGCAAATGGATAGGCGGTGAGTAATAATGGACTTTAAAGAAATTTTATTTCAAGCAAAAGCGGGAGACGAAGAAGCAGTAAAGCAGATTGTAGAAATGTATCAGCCCTTCATTATAAAAAATGCGTTGGTTAATGGTATTTTCGATTATGATCTGTATCAGGATTTAATGATTGAATTATTAAAATGTATTCGTTTTTTTAACGTAATGGAATAATAAGAAGTCAATTCAGGGCAATAAAATATTGCCCTGAATTGTTAAACACTAAAATCTACTTTTGTGCATAATAAACAAAAATCGAATGTGATTTTTGGAAGAAAGAAAAAGATTTCCCGTCAAATGTCGTATTTATATTTCCAGCATTTCGATATAATTTTTACAGATTTGAAGTTACATAGTGCAGCAGCTCCTGATACTGAGAGGGAGAAATGGAAACCTTCCCCTTTGTTGTACTGATAAGACCATCTTTTTTCAGGTCGTGGATATGTCTTTCAACAGTACGCGTGTTGATTCCGAGAAAGTTGCTGATCATTTCATGGGTCTCCTGAATCCTGACAGAAGCCTTGCTGTCAGGAGAAGCGGAAGCAGCCTCAAAATTATAGCGATCCATGAAATACTTTGCCAGATTAATTTTTGAAGCGCTTGACTGGCAGTTAGCAGAAAAATCGGCAGTATAATGAAGGCGGGTTACAAGGTCCTTAAGAACAAATCTTGCAAAACAGGGATAGCTCTCAAGCCAGCGCCAGAAAGTTTTTGTGTCCAATTCGGCAGTAATGAGCTTAGTGCAGGCTTTTATGGAGGCGATATTACGCATACTGCCTAATACACTTTCCGAGACGCCAATCAGATTCCCGCAGGAGAGCCGCAGGGTAATAATCTCAGTGCCATTATCAAGCTGATTGATTACATTACATATACCATCTAAAACAATAGAGACATATTCAAAAAGATGGTTTTTGTAAACAAGCATCTCACCAACTTCAAATTGCCTTATTACAAGCTTGTCGATTTCAGATACCGGGATACCGGCAAGCCAGCTATAGAGTTTGGGATAATATGCGTTCATATTTTCCAAATGAAACACCTCCGTGGTGAAAATAGTACTAACATTGTACCATAAAAAATAAGAAAAGAAAGATAAAAGGTGATGAAAAATGAGTTTAATGATTCCTACTCCGCATATTGAAGCAAAGAAAGGCGATTTTGCCAAGACAGTCCTGATGCCCGGCGATCCGCTTCGCGCAAAATTTATTGCAGACACTTATCTGGAAAACGTACACATGGTCAATCAAGTGCGCGGCATGTATGGCTTTACCGGAACCTATAAAGGGAAAGAAGTATCCGTTATGGCAAGCGGTATGGGAATGCCGTCTATGGGGATCTATTCTTACGAGCTGTTTCATGGCTATGATGTAGATAATATTATCCGAATTGGCACAGCGTGTTCCATGTCTGAAAAGCTGAACGTTAAAGATATCGTAATCGCTATGGGCGCATGTACGGATACGAATTTTGCAAGCCAGTTCCGTCTGCCGGGTACTTTCGCACCGACTGCCTCTTACGAGCTCTTAAGCAAAGCAGTGAAAGAGGCTGAAAAGAGAGAGGGGCTTCATTTTGAGGTGGGAAGTGTGTATTCCCATGATGCGTTCTACGACGAGTCTGGTTCTACAATGACATGGGCGAAAATGGGAGTCCTTGCCGTGGAAATGGAGACGGCCGGACTTTATATGACTGCTGCAAGGGCCGGAAAGAATGCGCTCGCCATCTGTACCATTTCCGATAGTATGGTAACAGGGGAAGAGACAACTTCTGCCGAGAGACAGACGACTTTCCACACCATGATGGAGATTGCACTGGAGATTGCATAAAGAGAGGGGCATAAGGAGGCAGGGACGGATGCTGATAAAAAACGTAAGGATTGAAAATGCAGAAATTGAATCGGATGTAAGAATTACAGATGGAATGTTCTGTGAAACAGGCCAGAATCTGAAAGCAGCGGATAACGAAGAGGTAATCGAAGGAAACGGCGGCCTTATGCTGCCTCCCTTCGTAGACTGCCACGTACATCTGGATACCTGTTTAAGCCTTGATGATACAGGCGTAAATCATTCAGGAACTCTTTTTGAGGGGATTCAGGTGTGGAGTGAGTACCGGAAAAATCTCACAAAAGATGAGGTACAAAAAAGAGCGCTCCGTACGCTTAAATTGTATCAGGAAAAGGGAGTCCAGTTTGTTCGCTCCCATGTGGATATTTCCAATGATCTTACTGCTTTTCAGGCTTTGCTTGAATTGAAGGAAAAAGTGGCGGATGAGATTGAGATTCAACTGGTGGCATTCCCTCAGGACGGGATATTCACATCGGAAAAGGTGAGGAAAAACCTTAATGAAGCGTTAAGTATGGGGGCGGATGTGGTCGGAGGAATCCCACATTTTGAACTTACCAGAGAGCATGGAAACAGAAGTATCCGCTATATCATGGAACTAGCACAGAAATATGATAAGCTGGTGGATATCCATTGCGATGAGATTGATGATGAGCAGTCTCGGTTTCTGGAGGTTCTTGCGGCAGAGGCATATGAAACAGGGCTGGGAAAGAAGGTGTCGGCCAGCCATACGACAGCTATGCATTCCTATAATGATGCATACTGTAGCAAGCTGTTCCGGGTACTGCATATGAGCGGTATCAACATTATTGCCAATCCATTAGTAAATGTGAATCTTCAAGGAAGATTTGATACTTATCCGAAGAGAAGGGGAATCACAAGGATAAAGGAACTGCTTGATAATGGAGTGAATGTCTCTATGGGGCATGACGATATCTATGATCCATTCTATCCCCTTGGGAATGGAGACATGACAGAAGTATTATCTATGGGACTTCATTTGTGCCATATGATGGGATACCGGGAATTGAACCAGTCCTACAGAATCATTACTTATAATGGCGCAGATACATTGAATCTGGAACCGGAACGCTACGGCATCGCTGTCGGAAAGCCTGCGAATTTTAATATTTTTAATGGCAGAGACTTTTTCGAGGTGCTGCAGAAAAGAAACGGGATCCAGTATTCCGTAAGGAACGGGAAAGTAATAAATATCGAAAATTAAGGCAGGGATGGATTATGAAGCTAGTACTGAATATTTTGGGAATTATTGTTATTTTGTTTCTTATGTGGCTGCTGTCTTACCATAGAAAGCAGGTGCAGTATAAAATTATTATCAAAGGGATTATCGTAGAACTGATTGTTGCCTTTATTCTTGTAAAAATACCGATAGGAAGAGCGATACTCTCTGTATTTTCTGATGGCGTGACAAAAGTATTGTCTTATGCAAATGACGGAATTGAATTTGTATTTGGAAGCCTTAGCGACCCGTCGGCGCCGACAGGATATATTGCGGCAATCCAGACATTTGGCGTGATCATTTTCGTTTCCGCATTATTTAATGTACTCTATTATCTGGGAATTTTAAGTGTCGTAATCAAATATGTAGGGAAATTTGTCGGAAAGATTATGGGAACTTCACAAGTGGAAACCTTTGTTGCGGCGGCAAATATGTTCCTTGGACAGTCGGACAGCCCGATTCTGATCAGTAAATATCTGAACCGAATGACAGACAGCGAGATCATGGTAGTGCTTGTGTCCGGTATGGGAAGTATGTCGGCAAATGTTCTGGGCGGATATATGGGAATGGGGATTCCTATGGAATATCTTCTTGTGGCGAGTGTTATGGTTCCTTTTGGAAGTATCCTGATCTCAAAGATTCTCCTGCCCCAGACAGAGGAAGTTACAGAGATTGGGGATATCCAGATTGACAATAAAGGAGATAATGCCAATGTTCTGGCTGCTCTGACAGAAGGCGGTGCTACCGGACTTCAGGTTGCTATGTCAATCGGAGCTACGATTATGGTAATGATATCTGCGGTGGCTTTGATTAACGGCGCGCTGGGAATTTTCGGTCTGTCTCTTCAGAAGATACTGGGTGTACTGTTTGCCCCGCTTGGCGCAATGATGGGTCTGGAGGGGGAATATATTATGGAGGCAGGACAGTTATTAGGAAGTAAGCTGGTTCTAAATGAGTTTGTGGCATTTGCCGACCTTGGCCAGTTTATCGAGAGCTTGGATTACCGTACGGGGCTGATTATGACGGTTTCACTCAGCGGTTTTGCCAATGTGGGAAGTATGGGAATCTGTGTTTCCGCAATCGGCGCGCTTTGCCCGGAAAAAAGATCGGTATTGGCAAGACTTGCGCCCAAAGCCATGCTTGGAGGATTTGGCGTCAGTGTTTTAAGTGCAATAATGGTGGGCATTATCACGCTGTTCTGATAAGGAGAATATATGAAAGAAAAAGAAAAATACCCTTACAGCAAAGAACTGATGCAGCCTGCAGGAAGTATTAACTGTAATAGAAGCAATCCCTGGATTGCATGGAAAGAGATGCAAAGTATACGGCGGGCAAAAAATGAAGTGAAAAACTATACGGCTCCAGACGGTATAAAAATGGAGAAGATTACATACCGCTCCTTTGACGCTTCGGAAATTGTCTGCTATATCCTGAAAAAAGAGTCAAGTGCAGATCATAAAGCGCCGTGTATGGTTTACTATCATGGCGGCGGCTTTATGCTGCCGCTGCAGGGCATGATGCTTCAGAATGCGGCTTATTATGCTGAGCATACGGGATGCAGCGTTTTTTTGCCGGAATACCGCTATGTGCCAAAGGCTCCCTGTAGGACGGTGATTGAGGATTGCTTTTTTCTTGTGAGACAGATGAAGGAGCATGAAGAAGAATACCAGATTGATATGAACCAGCTCGTTATTTATGGAGACAGCGCCGGGGCGGCTCTGGCTGCCGGGGTAACGCATCAGATGAGAGACCATAGGATGCCGAAGGCAGCAGGGCAGATGTTAATATATCCGGCTGCTGATTATCATTATGAGCGGTATGCATCTATGGAAGTTTATCAATATGCTGTCTGGCCAAAGAAATCAAATATCTATATGTGGAGGTTATATCTAAAAGGAGCGGATCCTGAGACTATAAGGCTTGCAGCGCCTCTGAATATGGGAAATTTTTCAGGACTTCCGGCGGCTTATGTGGAACCGCAGGAAATAGATGTTTTGCGTGACGAAGGCATTGCTTATGCAAAGAAACTGGAAGATGCGGGAAATCTTGCTGAATTAAATGTTATAAAGGGTTCTTATCATGGCTTTGACTTTGACCACAGCAGTCCTCTTGTCCAGAGAGTATTGGAACACAGATGTGAAGTGATCCGCAAGTTTATTTCTCAAGATGAAGAATTCGAATAATATGAGGAGATGAGAAAATTGAAAAAATATAAACGTATCTTTACGATAGTTATAGATTCACTTGGAGTTGGGGCTCTTCCGGACGCGGCTGATTATGGAGATTCCGGCACAGATACTCTGGGACATATTTCAGAGTCGGCAGAACATTTTTATATTCCCAATTTACAGAAGCTGGGGCTTCCAAATCTCAGGCCGCTTGTACAGGTGCCATCAGTGGAAAAACCAATGGGATATTACGCATGCCTAAGGGAGGCAAGTACCGGGAAAGATACGATGACAGGACATTGGGAAATGATGGGTCTACATATTACAAAGCCTTTCCGGACATTTACGGAAAATGGATTTCCCAAAGAATTGATACATGAACTTTCAGAAAGAACGGGCCGTATGATAATCGGAAATAAAAGTGCAAGCGGTACGGAGATTTTAGATGAGCTTGCGGAGGAAGAAATTGCAACGGGGCATATGATCGTGTACACTTCTGCGGATTCGGTACTCCAGATTTGCGGAAATGAGGAAACCTTTGGGCTGGATGAGTTGTATCGTTGTTGTGAGATTGCCAGAGAAATTACGATGAAAGATGAGTGGAAGGTTGGGCGTGTGATTGCAAGACCATATGTTGGAAAGAAAAAGGGAGAATTTAAGCGTACTGCAAACCGTCATGATTATGCATTAAAACCATATGGCCGGACTGCTCTGAATGCATTAAAGGATGCAGGGCTTGACGTGATTTCTGTCGGGAAGATTTTTGATATTTTTGACGGGGAAGGTCTTACGGAGTCAAACAAATCCAAAAGTTCGGTTCATGGTATGGAGCAGACAATTGAAATAGCCAAAAGAGATTTTACAGGTCTATGCTATGTTAATCTGGTTGATTTTGACGCTCTCTGGGGACACCGGCGCGACCCGAAAGGTTATGCAGAGGAACTGGAAAGATTTGATGAAAGGCTTGGAGTCCTGTTAAGCCTGCTGCGTGAAGACGATTTGCTGATACTTACGGCAGACCATGGAAACGACCCGACACATACAGGAACTGACCATACCAGGGAGCAAGTACCGTTTATCGCTTACTCTCCGTCTATGGAAGGGAACGGCAGATTGGAGGATATGGATACATTTGCGGTAATTGGCGCAACAATTGCAGAAAATTTTGGAGTTGTGATGCCAGAGGGGACGATTGGCAGTTCTATTCTTGAACAATTAATCTAACGTTGTTTTCCATTGTGAGTATGCGCCAGGCACATGATATAAGTAGTAGAAAGGAAGATAACACAGTGAATAGTTCAATGTTAATAGAGTTGATGGGATATTTGGGTTCTATTTTGGTAGTAGTATCTATGTTGATGACATCAGTTGTTAAATTAAGAGTGGTCAATACAGTCGGAGCAGGTATTTTTGCTGTATATGCGCTTATGATCCACTCCTATCCGACAGCGCTTATGAATTCTTGTCTCGTAATCATAAATATCTACAATTTAGCGAAGCTGATGAAAAGTGAGCGGCAGTATACTTTAATTGACGGAAGAATGGGTAATTCTCTTTTGCTTTATATTCTAAAGAACAATGAAGAAGATATTAAAAAGTATTTCCCCGAATTTGATTTGAGCCTGACAAATATGGACGCCATATATATCATATTCAACGATGATTCTCCCGCGGGTATCCTGCTGGGGAGGAAAAAGGGGGAGGAAACGATAGAGGTTATTCTTGATTATTCCACTCCTGTTTATCGGGACTGTTCAGTAGGAGCTTATCTTTATTCTAAATTGAGAGAAAAAGGAATACATAAGCTGATATGTACAGAAGTAAGTGAAAAGCATGAAGTATACCTACAGAAAATGGGCTTTGTTTTAAAAAATGGGACTTATGTAAAAGAATTGTGAAGGTTGTAAATCTATAGAAAGAAGGGATAATTAAAGACATATAAAATTAATTGGGAGTAGAAATGAATGACCCATATTATAGTGATGGAAATCGAAAACAACGCAGAATTCATTCAAGATATTATAAAGCTTATTACTGAAAAATCACAATGCCATTATACTCAGTTGTGCAGTGAGTTATCAGCGAATCGGAAAGAAGAGATTTCTTTTCCCGGACTAATCATAAATTTAGAGAAATACATAGTTACCAGAAATAACCAGCCTGTTTCCATGAGTTCTTATGAATTTCGTGCATTGAGTCATCTGGCGAAACAACCTGGAAGAGTTTTTACAAAAGAACAGCTATATGAAATAGTTTATGGGGATGAAAAAGCTGTGAATGTTGATAATACTGTCTATTGCCTGATTTGTGAAATCCGGAAAAAGCTGAAAAGTGGATTTAATAATCATGAATATATTCAGACTGTAAGAGGCGTTGGATACAAATTTATAATTCCGGAGGAGTAGAATCTCTTCCGGAAGTTTATTCTTTAAGGAAACATCTTTGCTCTAAAACTGGTTTTGAAAATGTATAATTTCCAACAAATAGCTCGGTTTCAATTACCAACTCGATTTTCTTTTCTGCTATATGATGCAGACACCAGTTCCATACATTATGAATATTACTGGATTCAACCTTTTTGCATAAGTACCAGCCTGCCGGAATATATAGAATTTCCGGCAGGGCAGCCGCAGTGAAAGATTTTATGTCTATATCAACAAATAGGTATTGTTTCCAATTGTACTCCTGCCTAAGCAAAAGCAATCCGCCTGCATTTCCAAGCCTGAAATTATGGTTATAGATTTCCATAATCAGCTTCTTCATAAGTTCATCCGACTCATCGCAGCCCAGACGGCTCTCATAAGGAGTGATCCAACAGGCACGTTCGGGAAGAAAATACATTTCAGGTGCATGGCTTTGATAGCTTTGCTCAGATCGCTCTATTTCTTTTTGCATAGTTTTCAAAAGGGCAAGCCGCTCCTGCATGATCTGTATTTTTTCTTCTATAAGATTTGTTCCGCGGTCAACTAAATCCTTATAACATATCCAGGGCGCCGCTTCATTTGTGTATTCGTTAAAGTGCTTTAAAGGAATATCCAGCTCAATGCAGAACTGAATAGCATCTACGACAGCTTTTTGACAAAATGTATAATATCGGTAACCACTTTGGGGATCTACAAAAGCAGGGGTGAGGATACCTAAACTATCATAATATCGCAGCGCTTTAATATGGACTCCTGTTATTTTTGAAAGTTCTCCGATAGAAAGCAGGTTTTTCTTTTCCATAACAAAACGGTTTCCTTTCTTGACTCTCCTATTATGGGAGAGTTTATAATGCTTATTATAGATAGTATTTGTAAAACTGTCAACGGGATGAGAAATGAGGTTAGAAGGGAGGACATTTATGAATCTTCAAACAGACGATATCCGTAGAATTTATTTTAAATACTTGATTCCAAGCCTGTTTGGCGGATTGGTTATGAGTGTGTATTCGTTGGTTGATATGATTGTTGTGGGACAATATGAGGGAGCAGCGGGAACAGCGGCGTTGGCTTGTGTTTCTCCTTTATGGGCATTCTTTTGTTGTCTCAGCACATTGTTTGGAAATGGCGGCGCGGTGCTGTTCAGTAATGCCAAAGGCAAGGGAGATGTAGAAGAAAGCAGATCTGCTTTTACAGTGTCTTTTGTTCTGGTCTGCAGCATTACAGTAATTGTATGGTTTATAATCGCTGTATTTGACAAACCGTTGCTGCGGCTATTTGGAGCGGACGCTAATTTATTGCCATTGGCTCTTCGTTACATGAAATGGCTCAAATTAGGAATTCCTTTATGGCCAATCGGATATTATCTTGGGATGTTTGTCCGTAATGACGGTTCTCCTGTGCTGGTGGGTGCGGCAACTGTCTGCGGAGGAATATTTAACATATTCGGGGATTTTTTTCTTACGTTTACTTGCAATATGGGTATTGAAGGAGCTGCCATTGCTACGGTTTGCGGGCAGGGACTGGTATTTTTCATTCAGCTTGCACATCTATTTTCCAGGAAAAATACAATCGCGTTTATACGAATTACCTCATTTATCAAGAAGAGCAGGGAAATAGTATCTGTCGGCGTTTCATCATTCCTTTGTTCAGTGGGGATGGGAATTTTGGTTGTCCTGTTTAACAACCAGATCATGCATTATTTTGGCAGCAATGAACTGGCAATTTATGGAGTGGCAGGCAATTTGTTTACTTTGATCCAAACATTCAGTTATGGGATTGGAAATGCCGCGCAGCCGATTGTAGCGGAAAATATGGGCGCCGGTAACCCGGAACGTGTCCGGCAGACAAGAAACCTTGGCTGTTATGCAGCGGCCGGAATCGGATTCATTTCTGCTGCAGTCACATTGTGTATCCCCTTTCAGATTGTGCGGCTCTACATGAACGCCTCTGTAGAAATACAGGAACTGGCTCCGGGAATTTTACGGCGGTACTTTACCTGCCTGCTATTTGTTCCGTTCAATATCTATGCAACTTATTATCTGCAGGCGGTAAAGCGTGTAAAGAAGTCGCTGGCTGTATCCCTGCTTCATAGTTTTTTACTTGGCGCGGTATTCCTATATCTTTTTCCCATGATTGGGGGAAGCGCGTCTATCTGGTACGTTATGCTCTTTGCAGAACTGATAACGGCAGTGATAGCATCCATGATGTTAAGGAAATTTTAACAGTTCCTTTGTCTTGTATTTATTATTGTAAATTTTTGTGTGATTATTTCTCAGTAAACAGGAGGGAATAAGATGTTGTATAAGTTGTTCCGAATACTTTATCTGCGTACAAAGATGCAGATAGAATCAATAAATCAAGAACGCATTGCACAGGAAATATCACCAGAAGGTGTTTCCAGCATAGAATATGCTTATGTAGATGACGGAAACCCGCTGCATATGTTAAATCTGTACAAGCCAAAATTCTGTCCGAACACGGCAGTCCTTCCGTTCGTGATAGACATTCACGGTGGTGGATGGATTTGCGGCGACAAGGACACCAACAATAACTTTTGCTCTCATCTTGCCATAGGAGGCAATGTTGTTGCGACGCTGTCCTACCGAACCATCGACCACTGCACACTCAGAGAGCAGGTACAGGACTTATTCGCCTTTTTCCATTGGGCCGAGGATCAGCATGAACAATACGGCATTAGCATGGAGCGAGTGTTTCTGGCAGGAGACAGCGCCGGCGCGCATCTTGCGTTGTTGGCGTACTGTGTCAATCAAAGCAGCAAATTGCAAACATTGTTTTCTGTCACCCCAGTAAATTTTTGTGCCAAAGGACTGATTTTAAACCATAGCGTCTGTTATTTGAATGAGGCTGCAAATCTTCAAAACCGAAAATTGCTATCCCGTTATTTTTTGAATCCGGGGCTGTTGGAGATGCTTTATGGAAAAAACTATTCGAGTATGCCACTGTATCTTCACACCGTTGTTCCCAGAAACTACCTGTTTCCGAAAACAGTACTTCCACCGATCCTGCTGATCACCAGCAAGGGAGATAAGCACTTTTCTTATCAGACAATAAAGCTGTACAACGAGTTGAAAGAGCTTGGGAAAGCATGTGAATTATATAATGAAGAAAGTCCGAATGCCGATCATGTATTCAATATAGCTTACCCGGACAGCAATATGGGTAGTAAATGCAATCAGTATATTCTGTGTTTTATCGATACTTGGGCTTAAACTGGTTTGGATTTTTTTGTCTAAAAATAAGGATAAATCCAAAAATCATTGCACGTTTAGTTTATGCTCATGATAGGTATAGGAAAAGTAAAGGTTATGTATCGAAATGTGTACTTTTTGGCATAGCAGAAAACAGGCAGAAATCCTGTGCCAAAATGTATACATGACGGCTTTTGGCATATGCCGGAAAAAGTGTGGACATTTTGGTACACTTTTGCAGAAGGAGGATAGCAGATATGGCTGTATACGGGTATCATCGAACCAGTACGAGGGATCAGCATCTTGACAGGGGGATTCATGAAATCCAGGTGTTCTGCAAGGATCATGACTTGGAACTGGAGAATATTTTCACAGACCAGCAGACCGGAAAGAATTTTAACAGGCCAAGATATACGGTTCTTGTGGAAGATGTTCTCCGGGAGGGGGATATTCTTCTTGTGACCGAATTGGATCGGTTAGGCAGGAATAAACGGGACACTATGGAGCAGATCCGGAAACTGCAGAGCAGAGATGTCCGGCTGATGGTGCTGGAACTCCCGACAACACTGATGGATCTGTCCAAGATGGATAACTCTATGGCACGCCTGATGATGGAAACGATCAACAACATGATGCTGGAGCTTTACGCTTCCATCAGTGAAAGCGAGATTCAGAAAAAGGAGAAGCGCCAGCGTGAAGGAATTGCCATGAAGAAACTCAGGGGAGAATGGGATGACTATGGACGTCCGCCGACAATCAAAGAAGAGGAATTTGTCAAAGCATACCAGAGAGTGACTGCAGGTGAGATTACACAGGCAGAGCTGAAGCGTGAGTTGGGCTTATCTCACACTACTTTTTACCGCTACCGGAAAAAATATTTTGAAAAAAATCCGGAAATTTTCCAATCTCAGAAAAAATGACACTATTACTTATATGAAAGCAAAATTTTTAGAGGAGGTAATAGCGTTATGAGTGAAAAAAGAGAAGGAGCATTGTTCTATGACAGGGAAAGCGGACGGTATGATATCCGGTTTGGGCTGGATTCATTCTATGGCGGACTGCATTGCGGAGACTGCTTTGATTTGAAGGTGGATAATGCCTGGGTTCCGGCCAGGATTGAGATGGGGGATGAATGGTATCTGGCAGGACTGCCCCGAATGAGCCTTGACGGACTGATTGTGCGGATGTAAGAGAGACGGTCAGGTATTTGTGAGATGGAGATGTCAATGGAGCAGGTATTTATGAGGTTTGAGGCAGATTATGATGTTGTGCTGGAGTGTATTCAGGAAGTATATGGTCTGGAAAGCTATAATTTGCGGCTTGGAAAGGATTTCCGCAAGACTATGGTGCTTCCCTTTTTGAAAATGCTGGAGAGACACTGTGGCAGCATCCAGGTGGAGAACTTACATAAGGTATTGTGGGAAGTCTATCAGGAGAGTACGGGCGGAATAGATTTTCTGGAGAAGGCAGAAATCATTCTGAAGCCATATTGCAGGGAAATACAGTCGTTAGAACAAAATGCATGTGTCTGACTGCTTTGCTTCATATGAGCGCAGGTCTGCAAAAGAAAAATTCCGGCCAGGGTTAATCCTCGACCGGAATTTTTACTTGGATAATCTGTAGTTGATTTTCT
>VSNK01000132.1 GCA_009774255.1 Faecalicatena sp. | reverse complement strand
CCTACGGCAATGGGCGGCCTGAATACCAGCTTTTATGTGCTTCCTCCCGACCAATCAGCGTGGTGATTGGTCGGGGTGTGACATGTAACGCAATACCACAGCCGCACACAATTCCATGAAATTTTTATTGTTTTTATGCAAGAAATGTGATATCCTTTTTGTAGTGGCAATAGAACTTCTCTGGTAATCGGAGGGGTTCTATTGCCTTTTTGTTCCTATAATTTCTTGGGCGCTTAACAACGAAATCTTGCGCATTTTGGCAAAATTTTGGTTCCGGCTTGTCCGGGTTAGGAAAGAAAGGAGAATCTACAAATGAAAGCCTATATGAGTACGAAAAATGAAGGAATGGATACGTTTGCGGCAATTTTTGGGGGCAAGGAGGCTATGAAAAAGCGATATCCGGCCACATATGCCGCTTATGAGAATACCTGTGATCTTCAAAACAGAATGTCCGCGGAAATAAATGCCGGTACAGGTCAGGACAGTGATCTGCCGGGGGATGTTGACATCGAAGTCTCCCACATCAGCTATACCGATGAAACGAAACAGTTGATACAGGTGGATCTGAGGGCGGTCGCCACGGACCCTCAGGGATATTGCATTTTAAACGCATACAGCCCTCAGATGACAGAGGCGGAAAATGCGTTGGATGGAAATGCGGCGGCCTGGGATGTATGCAGTGATTTTACGGGAGATCAGGAAGAAGTCTCGCTTCTGTTCCCGGCAAGCTATTTTTCAGAAGGGCAAAATGGCAGGGAGAACCGGGCGGTGGAAATTCAGGCGAATGTTTATATGGTGGATGAGAAGGTGACATGCTATCAATGCAGTGAGCTTTTGAATCTGTACGGCTTGAATTATACGAGTACGATTACGGTTGACGCGCCTAAGAGGACACACCGGAATCAGGAAAATACGGACATCAATATTTCCTATCGCTATAAGGGAGGGACTTTCACCGAGGAACTGAGGGATTACTTTTATTCCAGCCAGGAGCTTTCGGACGGAAATCTCCGCATTCCGAACAAGGGAAGCATCAAAGTAGAAGGAGTGAATCTTCACAGTATTTCCTCCGTGGCACTTACGGTTGCGAATGCGCAGGGAGAGTGCTTTTGCCATAATAATGCACAGGCAACGCTGGCGGACAGCAGTACGATCACATGGGATATACCGGATAATTTCGGAAATCCATATGAGCAGGTTTTGACCAGTTTTTATTGCTATGTGACATACAAGCTGGAAATCAAAGCAATCAGCCAGGGGAAAATGTATACGTTTGTGGTCACGAATGAACAGGGAGCGAAGAAAACATTAAATAAAAAAATAATAGATAAGATCAATATCTACAAGGATTGTTTTGAGGCGGGAATGAATCTGATCTTGGAGGATGGTTCGGAGAAAAAGGTGGAGGACGTCCGCGAGGGCGATGTGCTTTTGACGCCGGACGGCAGCAGCAGGGTGAAGGAGATACAAAAGGCTCGAATGACGACGGCGATGGTACATATAAAAGGGGAAAATGGAAAAGAGGCGTCCGTGAGCATTGATCATCCTTTTGTGACGGATCAGGGGTTCGTATGTGCATGCCTTTTGGATGAAGGCGTCAGTGTGATCACCCGGGACGGGAAGACGAAGATCACGGAACTGTGCGTGACGCCGGGAGTGGAGACGGAGTTGTATCATGTGACGCTGGAAAGAGGAAACAGACTGTATGCCAACGGATTTCTCACAGGAGACAGCGCGGCGGAGCTGGATGCGGCAGAGCGGATCAATAATCTGCGCTATCGGGTAAAGGAAGGATGGAGAACTGATTATGACAGTTGGGCACAGAGAAATGCCTTATATTCGCAGCGTTTGTGAGGAAAAAATGGCTGCTGCCGCAGCCGCGCTTCGGCGCGAATGTGTGTCAGGACACACACTTTTTATGGATGATATGAGGAGGTGAGACAATGAGCCTGTCAGAGATAAATCTGGTGCAGATCACGGAAGAAGGGGACTCATTTATCTATGAAGTGAACACAAAAGAGGTGTGCCAAGGCAAGATTGCCCTGGTCTTAAGTACTTTGAGGAGCACGTCTTCTGCTTCTGTGATAGAAGGGAAATCCGAGTGGAATAATTCGAGCGGCACCATAACGGTTCAGAAGGAAAAGCTGAAGGAGGTCAAGGATCTGTATGTGTACCTGAAGGATCAGAATTCACAGATTACGGGAACGCCTGTCAAGGTCTATTACGAGCCGCTTTCATTAAAAGGATGGTATATCACGAAAAATCTGGAGCTGGCGTTTATGCCGGACAGGGGGAAGAGCGCCTTTGAATTTTCAAAGAGGCTGGTGATATTTTATCAGGACGAGGGAGGTTTTGATCAGTATTGTATGCTGGATCTGCCAAATGTCCGGGTCAGTCTGGAGCAGTTGGATCTGTGGGAGGACAGCTCTGATTTTACCTTTCGGCTGGGATATTATATGGAGGACGAAGAGGCCGGAATCTATAGCGCGTACTGCCCTCCGGTTTCGGCATATATCAAGCCGCCGCAGATTCAAAAAACGGCGGTCTCCGGCAGTAAGGTTACATTGTCAGGAAGTTTTGAGGACAAAGTGCCCCTTTGGGTTCAGATTTACAGCGGCGGCCAATTGCTGAAAGAGGCCGCTGCGGAGAAGGGGGAATTGGATCTTTCCGGGCTTTACGTGGATGAAGAAGAAGGGCTTTCTTTGACACCGTATTATAAGACAGAACTGGGCCGGTCTTTGTATGGCGGTAAAGCGGAAGTGATCCTTCGCAGCCCGGTTATGGAAGCCTGCAGTATATGCGGGGGGAAAGCGGCAATTCGCATGGAGCGGTCCGGCATTTACGCGGTAAGCTATACTTTATCGGATGAAATCCGCCCGCCCGAAGGGCATGCATTTCGGGATGCCCTTGGGTATACGTTATCGGACGAAGTGCATGCGTCCTGTGATTCATGCAGTTTAGAGGCGGGCGGAGCTTGCCCGGAAATGTATGAAAAGGAAAATCAGGTGATCACTGGCAGGCAGTTTCAGCTGCCGCAGGCGGCTGCGGAATTTCAGATCGGATATCTGAGCGGAAATGCCGCGGGGCCGATGGTGAATTACGCGGTAAAGGAGAGGGCGGTATATGCTTTTGTACAGGGTGAGGAATCGTTTTACCTGGCGTGTGACAGGCCGGATGGCTGCGGGCTGAATGCGGATATTGCGGTGGAGCCGGGGGTGAAGCTGGCAGAGGGCTGTGCCTATACGGGAACTTATTTTCAACTGGCAGATGCGGGGGAAAAAGCAGTTCTTACCATGAAAAAAGAAATATTTACGGCGGAGACGGAAGCGGTGCATGGGGATTACATAAAGCTTATGAAGCAGATCGCGGCGCACAGAGACATTTTTCTGGCAGTGAGGAGCGCCGTATTGGAGAAGCTGCCCATGCGGGCTGGGGAAATGCTGTTCTATTATTATGATCATTGTCCGGAAAGCGGTTATGTGGGAATCTATGAGGGCATGAATCTGATGACGGAGTACACGGTGTACCAGAATATTCCGGATGCCAGACAGAGCAATGGGGATCTGAACGGCTTTGTAGGAACCGGGACGGCGGGGTATCAGGTGGTGGAGCGGGACGGCAGACTGAAGATCGAGCCTTTTGCCGGGGAGATGAATTTCGCGGTGGCGCCGCCCCGGGATATGGGCAGTGATAATAAACTGTGCGGAGGGGCGGGAATTGCGGATCTTCTGTATCAGGGATTTTCGGCGGCCTATATGAGGCTGGTGTATCCTGCTCAGTTTACGGACAGAAGCAGCACAGGAAATCTCTGCTATGACAGGAATATCTGCCTGCTGTCATCCGGGAGCTGGGACCGGCTTTCGGAGGCGACGGAACATATGAGGACGGGCGGCCTGGGAGTGGAAGGATGCGCGTACCACTACTTCCGGGGGCGGGCGGTGGTTGTTCCGCAGATCTGTGTAAATGTGTGCGGGAATGTGCTGCGCGTCTCACTGGGTACAAGGCTTGCGGATGTGCAGAAGAGCATGGGCTTAAAAGAATGCAGGCTTTACCGTATGGTAAATGGAGAAAAGCTTCCCGTAAAATATCAAAATACGCAGGTCCCTCTGGTGGCAGGGGACTGCCTGGAACTGTAAAAAACGGCAGGTAATCACCTGCTTCGCAGATGGTTACAAAAGGAACAAAAGAGGGGACTGATATGATTATATTTCCGGCAAACAGGGACATAGAAAAATCAATTCTGGAAGAACGGGTGAAAGAATTGTCAGGAAGTAATATTCCGGATCTGGTATGGGTGGATAATCTTGCGGAAAATTATCGTTTCTGGGGAATCTATCCGCTATTTGCACCAGGAGGTGTGCTGACCAGGGATGTGATCCTGCCGTTGGATGCTTACGGCATGATTTTGCCGAAGGGTTGTAAAATCGAAAAAAGCAGGGGAGAAAACGGCACGGCATACGGCAGAGACAACATGGCAGACGGTAAAAACGGCACGGCATACGGCAAAGATAGAACGGCATATGGCAAAGACAGCACGGCATACGGCAAGGACAGCATGGCATACGGCAAAAACGGCACGGCATACGGCAAAGACAGCACGACAGACGGCAAAGACGATGGGGAAATTGGATGGGTTATTTCCGGTGAGATCTCGTTCCGTTATACGGGCGCGGCTGTCCGGGTGGAAAAGGCGGAGATCGGCAGAGACGGTGTCCTGCGGTTTTCGTTTCCTGGAAATCTTCTGGGCTTTCCCTTCGGCACAGGAATCCGGTATGCTCTGTCTTCTTATGACGAGCGGGTGGAGAGAACCATTTTTAAGACACTCTATTCCGAAGTGTTTGCCCTGGAGGAAGCTGCCCGGCTGGAAGTAAATTTTTTTCCGGCTGCTATCCCTGAGAATCGGTGGGAGCTGACGGAACAGGCAGATGCCCAAACGGTTCTGCAGACGGTGTATCTGCAGAAAGTAAGGCTTTGCCTTCCCAAAGGCTTCCGGTTCGTGCTGGCAGCGGGTGTTGATGAAAATGGCTATGAAGAGGCGTATTTTACCCCTTCGGGAAGTGCGAAAATCGAAGGGGGAGGCTTTCTGATGCCCGGTCTGACGGGGACGGAACGGATTGAAATGGGGACGGAACTTGGCTTTTGCCCCGGAGGACGTGCATATTTTGACGACGCGGAAATGCAGGGAAAGCCGGATACGGCGTATCTTTCCTTCGCTTCCTCCGTCTATTACTGCCAGCCGGAGCATATGAATTTTTATATCCAGGGGAATCCCGAAAAGCATGCCCGGCAGGCGGACGGATTGCATATGGCAGGGAATCCCCAAGAGTACTTCGAAAAGCATGCCCGGCAGGCGGACGGATTGTATCCGGCAGGGTATCCCCAGGGGAATCCCGAAATGCAGGGAGGACTTTGCACGGCGAGGTCCGGCAGTGCGGAAGACGGGATTTATGAGTATGCCGCTCTGCCGGGAGTGCCGCTTGGAGGGGCGGGCCTGCCGATCTTCCCCTTCGGCGGCCTAAGGGAAAACAGCAGGGAAGCGGTAAAGCTGGAAGAAATCTATCTGAGCGGAATGCGGAAAAGCATTGTGGAAGGACAGCTTGCGGAACATGCGTTATGCAGCGAAGAGATGACTTATGCCGTTACGAAAAGCGGAATGAAGGCGGCATATAACAGCGAAAAGCTGCTCTGGGTGCAGACCGCGCCGCTTCAGGAGCTGACGCCGGGGATTGCGTATACGTCTATGAGCAGCCGGTTCTGGTTTGCGCTGCTGTCGTCAAAATTATTTCTGGCGCTGACGGATCTGGACGGAATGGCATCCGTCCCCTACAGCGTGACAGCGCGAAGGCTGCAGCTTGCCAAAGCAGCAGGATACGGGGACGGAGAAAAGCTGGTTTCTTTGTGCGGACAAACGTTTGATACGGCGGAGGAGCTGAAAGCAGCGGTGGAGGGAAAGCAGGCCGGATGGGAACCTTCCCTGAGGGAAGCCTGCTGTCACTTCAATCAGAATCTTGCGGGCTGGGAATTTCAGTGTTCCCCGGACCGCTGGAAGGAATGCAAAACGCTGGCTGTCTTGAAGATGGTGGATGACAGGAGCATGGACGAGTGTATGGAGGAAGTCTGGCTCTGGGGATGGAAGCCAGAAAAGGAGGAAGAGGAAAAAGCGAAGCGATATTACGCGGAGACAGCCGCCCTTTTGCCGGATCCGGGCCTCCAAAAGCTGACAGAGATTCTGACAGAGAAAGAATGGAAGGGCACCGTCTTTTTCCGGGCAGGTGTGGATGTGTCGGGGATGCCGAAGGAATTGGCATTTTTGGCGAAGGGAATCGATACGGAGAAATTTCTGGCGGCTTACGTGGCATTTCCGGCTGTCGGCATGTCCTCTGACGGGCAGGCTCCGGGGAGCGCGCTGATTGCTTATGAAGATTCCGGTGCGCTGCATTTAGAAGAATATCAGGAATTTGGATGGAAGGTAAGGCGTCTGCAGCTTGATATCAGGGAAAATAAAATATACCGGTTCCAGGCAGGCGTCGAGCTTTTGATCAATGCCCTCTTTGGATATCAAACGGTTGGGAGGGCTGATGAGGAGAGCTGCAGCCTGGTGTTCAACGGGAGCTACCAGGAAAATGAAAGCAATGGGTATTATGCTTTTGTTCTGGAGAGGCCGGTGGAGTATATACTGGAAAACTGCGGAATCAAGAGAATCCGTATGGAATCTGCATCTCTGGAAACGGAAGGAGAAAACGCGCGTTTTGTTCTGGGCGGCTCATTTTTGCTGGCCGCGGAGGAACACGCGGACCTGCTTTCTTTTGAAAAGCTGCCTTTTGACGGGCTGACCGTGGAAATGAAAACGACAGAGAGCGGGTATGATTTTCGGGTGGATTATGAAAGCCTGATGCTGCGCCCTCAGGATGGAGTTCTGCGGGAAGCTTCTTTTGGAGCCCTGTTTCCGGCAAAGGTCAGCAGGCTGGTCATGCAGGAAAACAGGAAAGCCACGGAACTGGGATTTGAGACACTGAAAATAAAAGGCTATGGGGACGAAGAGGCGCTGGGAGAGAACTGGACAGGCTTCCTGTGGCTGATCGAGACGGGAAACCTGGGAGGACTTGCGGCCGCGGTGAATCTCACACTGGAGCTTTTGACAGCCTTCGGCCCGGATCCGGAGAGCCCTGCGGGGCAGCCTCATTTTTACTGCGGGCTCCGGATCCAGTCCCTGGTCAAAACCGATACCTTTGCGCTGCCCCTGCAGGGGATTATGTCTCTGGGGTTTGACTCCATGGAATTAAAAAAGGATGGGGATTTTTATTTCCGGTTCCGCAATTTTTCACTGACCATACTGGGAAAACGGTTTCCGGAAACGAATAATGACCTGTATCTGATCGCGGATGATCAGGGAAATCTGGGATGGTACGGGGCAGTGGAAGGATAGTATGAAACAGGAAAAGGGGGTGCGCCATGGGGACTTATAAACTGACAGTCACACATCTGTGCATGGGGCTGGGACTTTCGGTGCTGATCAAGCTGAGCTACAATAACAAAAAGGATACATTTCTCGCGCTGCTCGACTGTGGTTCCATTGTAGGGGCAAATTATGTCTGCAAAACTGCGCTGGAGAAAATTGCGAATGAGGTAAAGGGTAATGGGAATGTATTAGACTATGTTCATATTTCTCATTTTGACAGAGACCATTATAATCAGTTGAAAGTGCTTGGGGAGGGATATCTCGGACAATATGACGAATGTATCAGGATCAAAAAGATGATTTTCGGCTGTACGGGGAACAGAAATATTGCAAATATTAAACAGACGTTTCGCGGCTGTTTTCAGATTGATACAATGCTTATCCGGCAAGGTGACTTTGGGAATCTGAGCAGAGGAGGCGGATATGGGATTCCCCCAATTTCTGCATATAGGGAGCTTTGTGAAGAGATCGCGCTGGGGGAAGATTTGTATTTCAGGATCGTGCCGATCCTGTATCATGCCCAGCTCGCTCCACAAAGGAGAGCGGGTCTGGGGAATATTCGTCTGCATGACAACGGAGTCTACATTAATACAGGCTCTTCCCTTTTGATGGTAACCGTAGTGCTGGAAACAGAGAGCAAATTAGAGCCGGAAGTCAGCTATCTTTTTACGGGAGATGCCACTGTGGAAACTATGAAAATCCTAAGGGCGCTCGCAGATGTTCATTTTGAAAATGAGCAGAAATTATTGCTGATTGCACATCATGGCGCAAGAAGGCATGTGGCGGACAGGGAGAAAACGAACACGCGGCCCAATGATTTTAGTACCTTAAGATGGTTTTTAGATCTGGTAAAACCAAATGCTGCGGTAGTCAGTGCAATGTGTAAAAATCAAAATGGGTGGACACATCCTCATGATGATACCATGGACGTTTATAATGCTTTTATACAGGGGGAGGCAGAGAAAGTAAGAACTGTCACAAACTTTGAATGCGTAAATAAAAAGATTGTGGTACGGCAAAGAGAGACCGATAAGCGTTTATATGAAACATTTAAACTGGATGGAACAGTTGACGGGACATATTATGGTAAATGTAACAGCGGAGATTATAGATTCTATGACATTACGGCCTTGTCAGACTCCAATGATCCCGGTGTGATTTACATGAGTGAAACAAAAAGAGAAGAAACTATGCAAAAATAGCCTGCTATTTTCCCAGACAAGCAAGATATACATATTATTTTGAGACAGTTCCTAAGATTATTTTTGCACAGTTCATGACAAAGGATAAGGTTCTTTCGGAGCGAGGAGGGACGGCAATATGGCAGATATACGGTCATTTTATGAATACATAGATCAACAGGCGCGTACAGGTACGGTACGGTTATCGCGGGAAGGGGAGTTCGGGATCCCCAGGATCCTGGAACGGTTTTCGTTGGAGGGAATTTCCCTGGAAAAGCCGGAACTGTCGTCCCTGGATCTGAACGGATTTGGGCTCACAGGCACGATGGAGGAGGGAGGGCACAGCTATCTCTGTACCATGACGGTGACAGCGGGGGCGGAAGATTATGATTGTACGCTTCGGGCAAGACTGTCGCAGAATGGGGACATTCTGTTAAATGAGGTCTATCCGCCTGCCCTGGCATATGCCGCTCTGAATTTTTATTCCGCACCTGTGAATCTGTTTGAGCATGTATGGCTGAGAGAAGCAGTCCTGGCGGCAGATACGAAGGAGAACACGGAAGTTCCCTTGCTTTCCCTGACATTATACTATGAGGAGGACTGCCCTCTCTATAAAAATTACGGAGATTTTCTGCCGGAAGCGGGCGAAACGGTGGTTCTGACGGGAGATGCCAGGGAGCCTTTCGGGGAAATGAAGTATGTGGTGGAAGGGACGTTTTTAAAGAGGATTGAGCTGCCTTTTTATGGTGAGATCAAAACGGCGGAGGAGTGCGCTCTTGTGATCAACAGCCACGTAACCGAAGAAGGCCGGGAGAAAGACGGAGAGGCAGTCTATCAGTGCAGGGTGGGTGTGAAGTTCTGCGTTCCCATTTCCGGAATTTCCGGACAGGGCGTATGGATGAGCATAGACTTTGGAGATTTTGGAGAAAGTTATCAACTGTATGTTAATTTCGACGACGGGATATCTTTGGATAATGCCGCGGATTTTATTGCTTCCATGACGGGAAAAAGCGGTCTGCCGGATTTCCCGTCATGGACGTCTTTCGGGAAAACGCCTCTTGTGGGGATTATGATGACAATCGAGAGGGCACAGAGTGTGGAAATGTGGAAAACGGATCTTCTGGAAGACAGGATTTATTCACAAGGGCTTCTGAGAACACAAAATGGGGACAGGCTGATGGGCTGTGCTTTTTACTTTTCATTGGATCTGCCGGATATCCCCATTCCATTTTTCGACCGTGGGCAGGGAGGTGCGCAGGCGGAACTGACCGTGCAGTGGAATATGCTGAATATCGGGGGCTTCCTTGCGATCGTTGCCGGATTTCACGGGGCGTGGAAAAACCATGATCTCAAGGTGAATATCACGGTGCCTGATCTGGAAATCAGAGGAATCTATGAACAGGAGATGGGAAAAGAGACGGCAAATGGAATTTTTCCCGGTTTTATGGATCTGACGGTGAGATATATCCGGCTTCATGGCTATCTTCCGGAAAAAGCTTATGAACTGGACTTTGAGCTGGTGAACAGAAATCTTCCTGTCTTGCCCATAGGAGCACATTTGTTTCAGATTGATACGATTGCGGGAAGGGCAGAATATTCCCCGAAGGGTCTGCAGCTTGCCGTCACGATGGAATTTACGCTGCTTACGGCGGTCCTTGTGCTGGAGGGAATCTATGAGAAGGGAGAAGAGGGGCAGCTTTTGACTTTAAGAGGCGGCCTTGCCAGGCCGTTTCGGGTGTCGGAGCTGGTTGCCCTGATCACGGGGGAAGAGGCGGCAAAGAGCAGCCTGGACTTTGTGGTCAGCAGGCTTTCCGTGATCTACCGGACGGAGCTGGCGGGAGGACAGGAATCCGGCAATTCTCTGGGTACGCCTCGCTATTTCGAATTTTTGTGTGCCATTGCCTTTGAGTGGGGAGATCAGAATCAGATTGCTTCTTCCTTTCATCTGCAGTGGGAGAAGGAGGTGTACCGATTCTGGATTACCGCCGGTATTACCTTGTTTGAATGCTTTGAATTTGCCGCATCCTGCCAGGTTGCCATAGAAGGCGGGGAAGCTTCTTTTCAGAATTTTCAGTTCATGACGAAGATCCGCAGTATCGAGATTACGGCAAGCTATGACGCGCAAAAAAATTTTACGTTTCGGGTGATCAATTTCAATCTGGGAGAGCTTATAGAAGGGCTGATCAGCCTGATCGCGCCGGACCACAACTGGTATCTGCCCTGGCCGTTCGGCATTTTGAAGCAGATTACGTTAAAAGAGCTGGAAGTGGTCATGGACAGACAAGAGGAAAACATCCGTGCCAGATATAAGATCAATCTGAAAATCCTGTTCTTGACTGTGGAGTGCATCGAACTGTTTTATGATTACGGCAATGGGGACTTTTTAGTCAATGTGATAACGAATGCTTCCGTAGGAGGGGATGGAGAAGGTCGGAATGTGATAACGAATGTTTCCCCAGGAGGGGATGGAGAAGGCCGGAATCTGATAACGAATGTTTCCGCAGGGGACGGAGGAGAAGGTCGGAATGTGTCCGGATGGGAGGAAGATCATCAGGAGGACCGGCGCTCGGATGAGGGGGAAACTTACGGACTAAATCTCCTTAAGGATACTTTTCCCGTCATCAGAGGGGCCGGAGACCGGCTGTTTTCGCTGAAATATCTGGGAATTGGGCAGCATATTCAGGTAGAGATCCCGGAGTCCTTTGAGGAAACCTCGTTTTTGCAGGTTTTGGAAAATATGAAGAAAACGATACGGAAGGGCGGGCGTCCCGGACTTGATATGAACCACAACTGGGTGGCGGCGCTGCAGCTACAGCTGATCAATGCCGTCGACATCACGCTGTTGATGTGCGATCCGGTTTTTTACGGGCTGCAGGTGGATATCGGGAAGGGCTCGGAGCTGGTGGAGCAGCTTGCGGGATTGTCCTTCACCATTTTATACAGCAAGGTGACGGAGACAATCGGTATGTTTTATGCCCGTCTGAAATTCCCGGAGGCGTTTCGGAAAATTGATCTGGGAGGCATCCAGATCTTTCTGGGAGAGATCGGAGTGTGGGTCTATACGAACGGCAACTTTAAGATTGATATGGGTTTTCCGCACAACCGGGATTTTTCCAATTCCTTTGGTCTGACATATCTGTTTTTTACCGGGAAAGGCGGCTTCTATTTTGGGCTGTTAAACGGGGATACCTCAAGGGCGGTGCCCCAGGTGTCAAGAGGGCATTTTGAAGTGGTTGTGGAGCTGGGGATCGGTATCTCGGCAGGGGTCGGCAGGGAAATCTCCGCAGGGCCGCTGAAGGCAGGCGCTTATGTGATGCTCACGGCAATATTTGAAGGGGTATTAGCCAATTATGTCCCTGACGGGGAGGGGCAGAAAGACTCCATATATTACAAGGTAAAGGCACTGGCAGGAGTAACGGCCTCCATCTATGGAAGCGTGGATTTTGTGCTGATCCAGATCGGATTTTCCGTGAACCTCTCCTTCTTGACGGATCTGGTTTTGGAAAGCTATCAGCCTGCGGAGCTTTCCGTAGAAATGTCCCTGTCGGTGGATGCCTATATTAAGATTCTGTTTATTAAAATATCATTTAGCTTTTCGTTCGCATGGAAAGATAAATTTATCTTGGGAAATAAAAAAGTTGCTCCATGGGAAATCGAAAATCCTGTACGGCAGGCAGAACTTTTGGTGGAGATTCCCTCCTATGAGATCCAATGGTACGACAGGGCGGTTGCCTCGGAAATGCAGGAACTATGTGCGGAGATTATTTATTATATTACGTTTGATGAGCCGGAGCCTGGAAAAGAGTGCTCCGGGAAGCGGAAGATCGCGTTTTTGGCTCTGCTTCATGGGATGGCGGAGGAAACCTGTCTCAAACTGGGTTATGAGGACAGACTGGACACTCCTTTCGCGCGGCTTGCGGAAATCTGTTTTCGGCGTGCGCTGCTCTCTGTGAGGGTGGCAGGGCAGGAGAGAGATGGACTGCCTGCAGCCGGCGGAGGTGAAACGTCCTCTGTCAGGGCAAGAGAGCAGGAACTGGTGGTTGACCGGCAGCTTTTGGAATATTTATCGGAGTATTTGTCTTGCACGGAGAGCTTCGAGGAGGGATTTTCTTTTGAAGAACTGAACCGTTTTCTGGCCTGCAACGTAAGATTCTCTTATATTAAGAGCAGCGTAGCGGAGGGGGACGGGGAAAATGCGCAGATTGATGGAATTCCGTTTCCACTCTGGCCCAAAATGGAACTTACCTGGTTTTCTGCTCCTGACACAACCGTGACCCGTGATCTGGAAGAGGAACCTCTTGTGGGAGAGCATTTTTTTGCGGATATGGAGGCGTATTACCGAGAGCTTGCCATGTGGAATCCGTCCGACCGCGTGTACTCTTATGGGAAAAATAGAAAGGCCGGGGGGACCTCGGTTTCGGAATTTATGTTTGCCCAGTATTTTTATATGCTGACCAAGATCCTGGTGTCTCTGGCTTCGGACAGAATCGGGGATGCACAGATGAGCCTTGATCAGGCGGCAGAATGGATCAAGGATGCGGAAAACCTGGAGAAGGCGGCGGGCATGATCGCCAGGTTCAGCTATGGAGGCGGCCGGGCCTATGTGGACGGGGAAGGTACAAAGAGTATGTATGATTTTGCCGGACAGGAATTTGCCGGCCTGGATCCGGAAGCATTTTCCGACACGGATGTCATACACCGCATGTCCATGAGAATGAAAGAAGAGGAAGCATCTGGTTTCCGAGATTCTCTGCCGCAGATTCCGGAGATCGGGCTGTATCATAGGATCTTCGGAGAACCTGTGCTTCAGGGCAGAAATCGTACGGGCAGAGATGGCCAGGGCGGAAATGGCTCAGACAGAGAAGATCAGAGTGGGATTCGTACGGACGGAGACGGTCAGGGTGGAAATGGCTCAGACAGAGACGGTCAGGGTGGAAATGGCTCAGACAGAGACGGTCAGGGTGGAAATGGCTCAGACAGAGACGGTCAGAGTGGGATTCGTACGGACGGAAACGGCCAGGGCGGAAATGGCTCGGACAGAGTCGGCCAGGGCGAGATTCGTACGGACGGAGACAGACGGGAGAACCTGGAGTGGAGTTTTACCAAAGCGGAGCTTGTCTATCCGGGCGGTGGTCTACAAATGAGCCATAAGCCGGAGGTGATGCCATTTTACCGCAGACAGCCGAAGACGCTGGAATTAAAGAATCCCCAGGGGCTGCTGAAACAGGAAGATACGAGCTTTTGGGAAATCCAGTCCAGGGCCGGAGGGGATTTTTGCATTGTTACTTATGAGAATGAGGAGCCATTGGAGCATCCGTTCGAAAGAGGCATCTTGCTGCGGATTCCGATCAAGGCAAACGAAAATGACATTTTTGAAATCGAACCGCCGGGATATAGTCTGATTCAAAAGCTGACAGTGATTCTGCAGGATCAGGCAGTCTCGATTACACCGTACCGTTATACCAATGAGCTGGATTCGGATCACTGCGGATTCGCCTGTGTGGATGAAAAAATATTTCTGTACCGCCATAATTTGTGCCTTGAGGCGGAAAAGCCGCAGCTTCGAAAGTTCAGGGCGCAGACGGCAGACGGGGGAACAGAAGAGAAAGAGTATGAGAACAGCGCCTGGCTCACGGAGACAACGCAGTTCCTTTCCCTGTTAAAGGACGCGGCCATGGTAAATGCCAGAGGCTATTATGTGAAATTTCATCTGGAAGAAAGGCAGATCTTGGAAGAGGGCAGGATGACCCTGCTCCTGTGGGTACGGACAAAGGATCAGGCGGAGGAAATCAAGATCATTCAGGAAGGCATCACCAGAGAATCTCATCCGGTTCTGCTTACGGAAGAGGAGATCTCCGTCTATGCCTGCCAGCCGGGAACGTTTGCTTTTTCTCTGGACGAGGAAGAGAACGGCAGCAAGATACAGGAACAGTATCAGATGCTGGGATATCAGATTTTGGAAAATCCGTTTTTTGCCGCAAGCAATGAGAGCAGGCCGGTGATCGCCCAGAAAATGAAAAATGGGAACGGTTTTGGTCGGGCCGTGCAGGAATCGGGAACTGGAATCGGCTCTGATTGGGCCGTGCAGGAATCGAGAACTGGAAATGGCTCTGATTGGGCCGTGCAGGAATCGAGAACTGGAAATGGCTCTGATTGGGCCGTGCAGGAATCGAGAACTGGAAA
>VSNK01000131.1 GCA_009774255.1 Faecalicatena sp. | reverse complement strand
GTTATTAAGGACATTTTAACAAATTAAACAATAGTATTTCTTGAACTTGTCTCCTTAATAAAGACTGTTAAAAAATTAAGTATTTGCCTATCTGATTATTATTCCCCCTCATCCTGTTCCAATTATACTTTTTTCGTAAGCGCTTCAAAAGATGATGTCTGGTAAATCTCACATAGCTTTGTTATACAGAGGTTATTATTTGTTACTGCTTACTCAAATTGTCTATAAAAACATCTTTTTTGCCGACTGCACAAGGGAACTGCATCCGTCCTCAGGGGGAGAAACAGAACGGCCAGATCGAGAAGCAGGAGGCACAGCTTGAAAAACAGCGCATCCAGATTGAAAATATGATCCCGGAAGGGGAGACCTGCAGCAAATGCGGCGGGAAACTCAAAGTCATCGGAAAGCGGCAGTCCCGATCCCGCCATTGCCCAATTCCCTGTCCGCCCCATCCCTGATTGCCCAAGTGATGTACCAAAAGTTCATAATGGGGATCCTTTTCGCCTGGCAGGAAAGGGACTGGTACTGGCTGGGGTTGGTCTTGCCAAGGAATGTTATGGCAAACTGGGGCATCCGGTGCTGCCAGGAATGGCTGGAGCCTCTTTACCGGCGGCTCCTTGAAATGCTGGCAGCATATGGCGTGCTCCACATGGATGAGACCAGGATCCAGTTCAATAAGGAAGAAGATCAAAGACCTTTCCTATGAGGAAAAGAAGCAAAAGCGTCAGGAGGCGTCACGCCCCATCCTGCCGCCGCGCAGCAGTCTACACGGCAGACAACAGCCAATCGAGTACATTCATCACTCGGATTCCGTCATAATTACCGACACTCAGCTTATCCAGGGTTAACACAATCTTTTCGTAATTATCCCGTATCGCATAGAGCGGCTTCATTTCTCTGTCAAAAGTTTCTTTTGCAGTCATATCTGCAGTTACCTGTATATAGGTCAATATTCCCTGCTTCTGCGCAACGAAATCAACCTCCGCATTTTGGAACTTCCCAATAGAAACCTTGTATCCACGCCGCCGCAGTTCAAAAAAAACGATATTCTCCACCGAAAATCCGAGGTCGTAGTTCTGTCTGGGCAGAATATGGTTGCGGATGCCCAGATCAACCATATAGTATTTTTTATGTGCTTTCAGAATCTGCTTGCCGACAATATCAAATCGCTTGGCAGGATAGAAAACAAATGACTCTGTCAGTGCTTCTACATAGTCATTCACGGTATTGGGAGATATTTTTCTGCCGCCTGATATAAGATAATTTGTGATGCCCCTTATGGAAACCGGACTGCCAATCACACTGGCAAGATATTTTGCAATGGATTTGAGCAATCCAATATCGTTGATCTTTCTCTTATCGCGATTGGCAGCCTGCCTTTGGTCGCGGTCCTCAATATCCCGGACAATCACCGTATTGTAGATACCCTCAAGATAAGTATCAACCTTATTGCCTGTTCTTTCCATCGAGACAACAAAAGGCAGTCCTCCGTATCTGATATAATCAGCGAAAACACTTTCACGGTCCTTACTGTTAAGCTCCATACATTCCTGAAAGGATAAAGGAAGTATCGATATTTCTACATAACGTCCCGTCAGAAGCGTCGCGAGATCACCCGACAGCATATATGCATTGGAGCCTGTGATATAAATATCGGTATTGGGTCTTATATACAGGCTGTCTACGACCTTTTCAAACCCCGGTACTTTCTGTATTTCGTCAAGAAAAATGTAGGTGATTTTATTTTCCTGCAATCTTTCCTTAATATATGAATACAGTTTTTTATAGTCGCATAGTTCTTCGTATTCCAGGTCTTCAAAGTTGATAGCTACAATCTGTTTTGCGTCTATGCCGGATGCCATTAGATCATCCTGATACTGCATAAGCAGGGTAGATTTTCCGCAACGGCGGATTCCGGTTACCACTTTAATGACCTGTTCATCTTTCCACTGAGCAAGTTGATGCAGATATTCTTTTCTCCATATCAATGGGAACACCTCCTTTCAAAAGTGTCTCCATTATAATACAAATTATTAAAAAAATCAAAAAATATTCCGAATTTGGAATGTTTTTTGATTTTTTAATAGGAAACTTACTAACATATTGTAAGCACCTCAAAAGATGGGTAGTGCAATTTCCATCCTTTCCTGTTATGCCGGTGGAAATCATATAACGAAAGGAGCAAAAAACGAATGGGAAATGGTATGCGTATTCAAATATTTCTTTTCGTATTCAATCTTTTTCTTACATTGCATATACAATTTGCACAATTTATCACTCGTGTTTTACGGCAGTTTTCACATATTTTCCAAAACGGCTTGACACCACTCTTGCATCACTTTATAATAGCACTTAGAAATTAGCTTGTATAAGTTCATGATTGGATGAGCGTGTCTACCAACTGCCGTAACAGTTGACTACAAGTCTTTGGGATAACCGAAGGCTTTTAGTTGATTGTTACGGCAGTTTTTATTTTTTCCAAATTTGACTGCCGGCATGGAAAGATGAATCTGACACGCATATCACATGCATATTCCTCTGCGCGCGGGATACTGCAGCTTCTGTAAATCATACATATAATCACACGTATCTGTTTCAATTTTTACAGATACGCACGAATACCACTCATGCAGCTTATCTGACCGGTGATACACCGATGTAATTTCATTCAAATATCACACCCTGGCCAGGTGTGGTGTGTATACTGTACGCCAGATAAATCTGCCGTACAGTATAACATGATGCGCACAGCCGCATAAGGAAATTTGCCTCTTCGCGGCTGCAGCTGGCGCGATACTCACGGCAGATTTTATCGGCCGTGAGTATAACTCTGTAACTCAATTTCACACAGCAAAAACGAAACACATTTTTTTCAATGAAAGCCCCGCAGCAAGCTTCGCGGGAATAAATTTGGAGGAAGAATTATGAGTAGCTTATTAATAAAAAATGCTTCTGCCATTGTGACATGTGACACAAAGGATACCGTATTGGAGGATTCCAGTATCCTGATCGTCGACGGTGTCATCACCTATATGGGCAGGGAACCGCAGGAAGCGGATGAGACTATCGACGCCGCAGGCTGTATCGTTTATCCCGGATTGATCAACACACACCATCACCTTTACCAGACGTTCAGCCGGAATCTACCCCAAGTGCAGAATATGGAGCTGTTTGACTGGCTGACCACGCTCTATGAGATCTGGAAAAATCTGGACGGCGATGTGATTTACCACAGCTCCCTGACAGGGATGGGAGAACTGTTAAGGACAGGCTGTACGACCTGCTTTGATCATCACTATGTATTTCCCGGCGGGAATTCCGGAACGCTTCTGGAATCCCAGTTCGCCGCGGCAAGGGAGCTGGGCATCCGGTTCTATGCATCCAGGGGAAGCATGGATCTGAGTAAAAAGGACGGCGGTCTGCCGCCGGACAGTGTGGTCCAGACTGTAGATGAAATTTTGAGAGACTCCTGCAATGCGGTAGAAAAATACCATGATCCTGCACCGTTTTCCATGGAAATGGTGGCGCTGGCGCCCTGTTCCCCGTTCAGCGCAAGCGAAGAGCTGTACCGGCAATCCGCCATCCTGGCAAGGGAACTGGGAGTCCGCCTGCACACGCATCTTTGTGAGACCATAGATGAAGAAAATTATGTACTGGAAAAGTACGGAAAACGTCCGCTGGCCTACATGGAGGATATGGATTGGGTCGGAAAAGATGTCTGGTATGCCCATGGAATCCACTTTAATGATGAAGAACTGGCACTGCTGGCAGAGACCGGCACTGGTGTCGCGCACTGTCCGATTTCCAATATGAAGCTGTCCTCCGGCATCTGCCGGATCCCGGATATGCTGAAACATGGAGTTCCTGTGGGCCTTGCTGTGGACGGAAGCGCAAGCAACGATGGCTCCAATCTTCTGGAAGAGCTGCGAATGGCATTCCTTCTGCATCGGCTCAATTCCAGCAAGCAGGCCCCCAGCGGGTACGATATGCTGAAAATTGCCTGCAACGGCAGTGCAAGGGTGCTGGGACGCGATGATATCGGCTCTCTGGAGACAGGAAAAGCCGGGGATCTGTTCCTGATTCGCAGAAATCGTCTGGAACTGGTGGGCGCCGACCTGGATGTAAAATCCATGCTGGGTACAGTTGGTATAAAAGGTGCCGTGGACTATACCGTTGTAAATGGACGGATTGTCGTGAAAAACGGGCAGCTTACAGGAATTAATGAAGAAAAAGAAATCCGCATCGGCAGAAAATCCGTAAATGATTACCTGAACCGGAACTGATAAAACGGCTCGGCCAGACATCTTTTATCAGTTCAAAAAGGAGGATATTGATTATGAGTGAAATACAAGAAATGAAAACCAAAAAAGAAACAGATCGAGAAATGGTCTATCAGCTTGACGGAAGGCCTGGGCTTACTACCGCGGTTCCGCTGGGCCTGCAGCATGTACTTGCTATGTTTACATCCAACCTGGCGCCCATCCTGATCATCGCGGGCGTCTGCGGCCTGTCCGGCGCAGATACGGTCATCATGGTGCAGTGCGCCATGTTTGTATCCGGCCTGACTACATTTATCCAGTTATATCCTTTGAGACTCGGAAAGAATTACCAGGTCGGCGCAAGGCTTCCCATTGTAATGGGGACCTCGTTCACCTTTGTCCCCACAGCCTCGGCCATCGGGGCCGCCGGCGGGATAGGAGCCGTGCTGGGCGGCTGTATGGCGGGAAGCCTGGTGGAAGTGTTTATGGGTTTCTTTTACAAATACATCCGCCGCTTTTTCCCACCCCTGGTGGTGGGCTGTACCCTGGTCACCATCGGGGTCAACCTGCTGGGAATCGGCGTAGATTATTTTGCAGGCGGTGCCGGTGCCGCTGACTATGGTTCTCTGCAGAATCTCGGTGTGGCATTCTTCGTGCTTGCCATCGTCATTCTGCTCCAGCGTTTTGGAAAAGGACTAGCGAAAAATTCTGCAATCCTGATCGGACTTGTGGCAGGCTATGCTCTGGCCGCAATCTTAGGTATGGTAGATACTGCGCCGATTGCGGAGGCAAAATGGTTCGGCCTGCCGCTTCCCTTCCAGTTCCATCTGGAATTCCAACTGCCTGCGATCTTAAGCTTTGCGGCGCTGTTTGTAACCTCCGGGCTGGAAACTATCGGAAACACCTCCGGAATTACGATTGCAGGATTTGACCGTGAGGCGACGGAAAAAGAAACCTCTGGTGCAATTCTCGCGGATGCCCTTGGCTCCACGACGGCTGCCATATTTAACGCGCTGCCAAATACGGCTTTCGGACAGAATGCCGGTATCGTCTCTATGACAAAGGTGGTAAACAGATGGTGTATCGCAACCGGAGCGTTTATCCTGATGATATCCGGATTTTTCCCAAAGCTCGGCGCTTTGTTTTCAGCCATTCCCAACGCGGTACTCGGTGGAGCGATCATTACCGTATTCGGTATGATCCTGATCAACGGGATCAAGATGATCTCCAAGGCAGGCTTCAGCGAAAGAAATATTCTTGTGATGGGGCTGACATTTGCGTTCGGTATGGGCGTGCCCAGCCATCCGGAGGCAGTTGCACAGCTTCCGGCAGCATTACAGTTCATTTTCAGTGATCCCGTCACGGCAACCTGTATTATGGCAATCTTTGCAAATATCCTGTTCCCGCTTAAGGATGAAAGTGATATTGCGAAAGCGAAGGAAGCGATGCTTGGGTAAGTCATAGTTGCAGGATTCAACCAGTGCCGCTGTATGCGGTATTCTGTATTTGAATTTCATCCATAAAAAGGCAAAATGGAGATCATATTGCGAAACTGCCCCACTGCTATAGCAGCAGTGGGGCAGTTTCGTTTCTCTTGTATTGTCTATTGCTGGCTGCTGCAGTTTTCAGAAAATTTGTGAAAGTTAACTGTTTTTCGACAAAATAATTTTGCTGTATTGACAAATATGTACAAATTATTTACAATATTAACAGAATAAATTCGGCGAATAAATTCTATTAAATAAAGAAAGGAGTATGTAATGTCTAACAAGTATGCAAAGTTATTTGAATCATGTGAGATCGGAAAAGTGAAGATCAAGAACAGGATCTTTATGGCACCCATGGGACCGGTAGGATTCGCAACCCAGGACGGGGCATTTACCCAGGCAGGGCAGGAGTACTACATCGAACGGGCAAGGGGCGGCACGGGCCTCATCATGACAGGAACCATCAATGTGGATTACAATGAGATCCTAAGAGGAGGGTTGCCTTGTCCCACCTGCAATCCGATCGTATTTACCCAGTCTGCCTTAGATATGGTAGAAAGTGTACACGCCTTTGGCGCGAAGTTTTTCCTGCAGCTTACGGGAGGGCTTGGGCGTTCTGCATTTCCGGGGGCTACATCTAAGCAGATTGCGCCGTCGCCGGCAAAGAACCGGTTCGACCCCAGGATCGAGCACCGTGCCATGACAACAGAAGAGATCAAGAACCTCATTGGAAACTTTGTAAAATCGGCCGCCATTGCCAAGAAGGCCGGATTCGATGGGATAGAGATCCATGCGGTGCATGAGGGATATCTGCTGGATCAGTTCGGAATGAGCTTCTTTAACCAGCGCACGGACGAATACGGCGGAAGCCTGGAAAACCGCCTGCGGATTGCCATAGAGATCGTACAGGGGATCAAGCAGGTGTGCGGAAAGGATTATCCCGTATCCCTGCGTTTCAGTCCCAAGAGCTTTATGAAGGGATACGCTCAGGGGGCAGTTCCGGGTGAAGAGTTCGAAGAAAAGGGCCGTGATCTGGAGGAAGGAATCCAGGCTGCGAAACTGTTGGAAGCAGCAGGGTATGATGCCCTCAATGTGGACGTGGGGTGCTATGACTCCTGGTACTGGAATCATCCACCGGTATATTTCGGAACCAGGGGAATGTATAGAGAATACGGACGGATCATCAAAGAGAACGTAAATGTTCCGGTACTGGTGGCAGGCCGTATGGATGATCCAGAGATGGCCTGTGAAGCGATCGGGACGAGCTGCGATATGGTTGGATTCGGACGTCCTCTTCTGGCAGACCCGTATCTGCCCGAAAAGCTTGCGTCCGGAGAAGAGGAAGACATCCGGCCGTGTATCGGCTGTCATATGGGCTGTATGGGACGAACCGCGAAGTTTATCCATCTTTCCTGCGCGGTCAACCCACAGTGCGGATTTGAAGCGGAGCGAAAGCTCACTCCTGCGGAAAAGCCGAAAAAGGTACTGGTGGCAGGCGGCGGAGTCGGCGGCATGGAATGTGCTCTAGTATTGAAGCAGCGCGGACATGAGGTTCTTCTGGCAGAAAAATCCGGCCGCCTGGGCGGAGTGCTTAATATCGGTGCAGTACCGGACTTTAAGGAGGATGACCGACAGCTTATCGCCTGGTTCGAAAGGCAGATAAAAAAAGCAGGGGTGGATGTGCGCCTGAATACAGAGGTTACTCCGGAGTATGTGCGGGCATGCGGAGTGCAGGCCGTGGTCACAGCGACGGGAGGAGCACCTGTGAGCCTGGAGCTTCCGGGAGACGGAACATGGGTATTTGCAGAGGATGTATTGACAGAGAAGGTTCCGGCCGGTGAGAAGGTTGTGATCATCGGAGGCGGATTGATCGGCTGTGAACTGGCGCTGCATCTGGCACAGCATGGAAAGCAGGCGGCGATTGTAGAGATCACGCCCGCACTCATGGGCGGCGGGCACGGAAGCATGCCGTTTATGAACTGGTCCATGTTGGTAGATCTTCTGAAATTCCATCAGGTAGAGATCCATACAAGTACAAAGGTTACGGAGATCAGGAAGGATGGAATTGTCATCGAAAAAGAGGGGACAAAAGAGCAGATTTCCGCAGATACGATCGTTATGGCCGTAGGCTGCCGCCCGGTAAATGCTCTGTATGAGGGATTGAAAACGATCGGAATTTCGGTATACAACATCGGAGATTCCAGAAAGGTGAACAATATCATGCAGGCTGTCTGGGACGGATTTGAGATTGGACGCTCGATTTAGTAAAAAGATAAACATATTTTGAGAAATTGCTGTCAAAGGAGAGGCAGGGAGGCTGCTGTATTGTTAAGGAGGAACGCACATGGCAGAGAACAGGATCATGCTAAAAAAGGCAAAACAGGCACAGATGATTTTTGAGGATATCATAAAAAAGACGGGAATCCGGCCTGTGCCCACCGTGTTTGTGGGGGACGATTCCAAAAAAGAAATGTTTGAAAAAGGGTGCTATGAAGACAATCCGTTTCCCGGTCCGCTGGCGGCAGAACTGACAAAGCTGCGTGTACCTGCGGTCAAGAATCTTTTCGAGGAGGAAAAGATCCCGCAGACCGCAGCCATGGCGGCTGTTTTATCCGCATGCAGCTCGGTTGTGACAGAGATCGGGAGGCTGCGCGGCGACGATGTGGAGCATGCACAGGTTTGCTGCGATATGGCATTCGCAGGGCTTCAGGCAGATCGGGTATTTATGGCCAATTACACGAATGAGGAATTCCGAATGAAGCGTCTGATGGCGGCCACGCACCTGAGTAATGCCCTTGCAGGCGAATGGCATAAATATAGGACAAAGGACGGACGTATGATTTCCCTCCATGCGTACTATCAGAACAAGCTGAAAAAGATGGTGGAGGCTTTACAGCTCTCGAAGCCATATGACCAGTATCTGATCAATACGGCAGAGGAGGATTCCAAAGAAGTGCGGGAGGCCATCGCGAAATACGATTCCCAGGAACTGGAGGATATGATCTTTGACTGCGGCGCATGCGCAACGATTGTCAGGGACAGGGCTGAGTGGGAGAACAGCGCAGTGGGAAAAGCGGTTCTTGCCATGCCGATTGTAAATGTGGAAAAGTGCACGGACGGTGCTCTGCCGGGCTGGGAAAAGCCAAATGCCCGGGGGCCGTTATCCGGGATCAAGGTTCTGGATCTGACGCATATCATTGCGGGACCGGCCTGTTCACGGATTCTTGCAGAGTATGGAGCAGATGTGCTGCTGGTCAGGAGAGGAAGCTTTATGGATCAGGAGCAGTGCATGAACGAGTATGACGGATGGGCCGGCAAGCGTCTGATTGACCTGGATTTCCGGATTCCGGAACAACTGGAAAGGGCAAAGGAACTGATCCGGGAAGCAGATGTGATCACGTATACATACAGAAATGGTTCACTGGATAAGTTTGGCCTGTCAGAAGAGGAGATACGAAAGCTGAATCCCAATGTGATTTATTCGAACCTGATGTGCTTTTCTGATACGGAATGGAAGAACCGGCCGGGCTGGGCACCCTGTGCCGAAGATATTTCCGGTATTTCGATCCGAAACGGCAGTGCGGAGCATCCGGAAAACCTTAGCGGTGTACCGATGGATTATTTCCCGGGATTTTTACTGGCGCTTGGAACCCTGCAGGCACTGGCCGCAAAGCTGAAGGAAGGCGGCGGATATCATGTGGTGACCTCTCTTACCCGGGGCGCACAGTATCTGCACGAGTGTGCGGACTTTTGCAATGACTGGCAGAGCACGGATCAGAGCAAAGTGACGGAACATTATGATGCGGAAATATGGAAGGATATGCTTCAATATGTGGACGGATGTGCCATTCCAGGGGAATGCGGATTTACAAGTCCGGCTGTGGTAAATACGGCTTATCCGGCAAAAACAGAAAATTTAAGATTTACCGAAGGCAGTGGATGGAGCCAGAATTAAGTAAAACCAACGTTACAGTTTGCGGCCGGTTAGTTACAGTTCAAGGCCTAACCGGCCGCGCACTGTAACGCAACCAGCCCATTGAAAAGTCGCCTGACGGCGAGGGACTGGTTGCCAGCAACCGCTATTTTACTGGCCGGATGCCTTGCAGCAGGGTGCAAGGCACCGTGAACAGTAATGTCGGTTAGGCCGTGAAAAAACCAACGGCCGGAGTTGTCTTGCAAACCGAAGATTCTTGCTTTATAATTAGACTCATTGCAGAAATGAGGAAAAGACCAGGACAAGGAGGCGTTGGTTTGGAAAAAATGACGAGCAGGAAGCAGCAGGCAATTCAGAGCAAGCGACACATTCTGGAGACAGCATTCACATTAACGGAAGAAAGAGGATTTGATTCTTTGACGATACAGGACATCTGCAGGGCAGCTGGGGTCTCGGTAGGCGCGTTTTACCATTATTTCGCCAGCAAGGAGGCGTTAATCCTGGAATGGTACGGCGTTGCGGATGAATATTTTCAGGACAATGTGATCCCGCGCCTTGAAAAATCAGATGCGGACATTACGGAGAAGATTATCATATTTGCAGAGGAGCAGGTAGGGCTTGGCGTGAGGTACGGTTCCAAACAGATCTCCCAGCTGTACCGGGCACAGCTCCTGCATAACAGCGACCAGTTTTTCAGCATGGAACGAGTCATGGTCAACGGTATGATGGGGCTTCTGAAATCCGGCATCGAAAAGGGTGAACTGAAAGAAGAGGTGGCAGTCGAAGAGCTGGCTCATGAGTTGTTCATCATTATACGCGGGATCACGCTGGACTGGCTGTGGGGAGGCACAAAGGAGCCTCAGATCCATGTGCGGAATATGGTCACAAATTACTTGTCTTTGTATCGAAAATGAGTGGATTTATGCAGAAAACCAGACTGATAAATCAGAAAGAATACCTTGTTTACTTCCAGGCTTTTGCCAGAGAAATGAACAAGGTATTTTTGGGTTCAGATGAATTGGAGGAATACATTATGAAATATGATTTTGATCGAATTGTAGACAGGAAGAGTACGAACGATATGAAATGGCATTCGGCGGCGGTGGAGTCTTATCTGCACTGTGAGATCCCAAAGGATACGATTCCGATGTGGCTGGCGGACACGGAGTTTGCCTGTGCACCGGTGATCGTGGAGGCAGTAAAAAATCGGGCCGAAAAGGAGATTTATGGATATTGTGCTCCTATGGCAGACTTTTATAAAAGTATCTGTTATTGGCAGAAACGGCAATTTGACTGGACGGTAAGGCCGGAGTGGATTTCTTATGTGCCTACCGTCGTAGCTTCGATCAACATTGCGATTCGGACATTTACAAAGGAAGGCGATGGGGTCATCATCCAGCAGCCTGTCTATGACCCGTTTGCGGCGATTGTGAAACATACGGGGAGGACCGTGGTAAATAATGGCCTGACCGTAAAAGACGGAACATTCCGGATGAACCTGGAAGAACTGGAAAACCTTGCCGCAGATCCGGATAACAGGATGCTGGTTCTCTGCAGCCCTCATAACCCGGTAGGCAGGGTCTGGACGAGAGAGGAACTGTGCGCTGTGGCAGAAATCTGTCTGAAGCATGATGTGATGCTTGTATCGGATGAGATCCATTCAGATATCGTGTATGAGGGGTACAAACACTATCCGCTCCTCTCCCTGGATGAACGCTATGCGGAGCATTTTATCCATTTGACCGCACCGGGAAAAACATTCAATGTTGCAGGGCTGAAAGTCAGCGCGGCGATTATACCCAATGAGGAAATAAGGACACGGTTCGTAAAAGTGCAGACAGCAATGTCCTTAGATGTGAGAAATACATTCGGGATTGAGTGCGTCACAGCTGCCTATTCGCCGGAAGGTGCCGAATGGGCCAGGCAGGAAGTAATGTATCTGCAGGAAAACGTAGATTTTTTGGAAAATTATCTTAAAGAGCAGATGCCGGGAGTGACAATGATCCGCCCGGAGGGAACGTTTTTATGCTGGCTTGATTTTTCCGAGCTGGGCCTGGGAGATGCGGAA
Source organism: Faecalicatena sp. (assembly GCA_009774255.1). Classification (GTDB taxonomy): domain Bacteria; phylum Bacillota; class Clostridia; order Lachnospirales; family Lachnospiraceae; genus Schaedlerella. The sequence goes on along the minus strand of VSNK01000131.1, from coordinate 3,158 downwards.
TTGTTTCGGAGATTCCTCTATGATGCAGGGGTGGTCTGCGTACAGGGACCCTGGTTCGGACCGGGCGGTGAGGATCATATGCGCCTGAATATCGGCTGTCCCAGGAGTATACTCAAAGAGGCGCTGGACAGGATCCGCCGTGCCGTCTATGCATAGAAATTCTGCAAGATCCGGACGATACAGGAAAACGAAACAGAAAACAAAGTCTGGAAAGAAATGAGAGAGGAAAGGAGTTCGATTATGAACGAAGAAAACAGTAAGAAATTATCGCGTCTGGATTTACTGTCTATGGCAACCGGTCAGATTATCGGTGTCGGGCTCATGACTATGACAGGAATTGCCATCGGATTTACGGGAAGAAGTGTAAATATTGCGTACCTTGTGGCAGGAGTCCTAACATTGATTTCCCTGATCCCGCAGATTTATATCGGCGGAACAGCCAACTTTTTCGGAGGGCAGTATTCTCAGATTGCTGTGCTCAGCGGCCAGAGGATGGCGGGGATCTATATGTATATCCAGCTGTTCAGCGCTCTGGCAATTAGCATGTATGCGCTGTCCTTCGCAGATTATTTTTTGTCGTTATTCCCTGGAGTCAATGCGAAGCTGATCTGTTTTGTGGTACTTACCATTTTGTACGGCCTGCATTTTTTCGGTGTAAAACAGGCGGCGCGCCTGCAGAATATCTTATGCATTATTCTGGCTGTCGCGATTGCCGCGTATATCGCATTTGGCATCGGACATATCCAGGGAGACTATCTGACCAATGGATTTATGACGAAAGGAATCGGCGGTTTCGTGATCGCGGCGGTTTATCTGACCTTTGCGGCTGGCGGAGCGCAGTATGTCGTTAACTATAGCGCGGTTGCAAAAAATCCCACCAGAGATATCCCATTTGCAATGACGGCCTCCACATTGGGTGTCGTGCTGGTCTATGCGGTCATGGCTACGGTGGCCGCCGGTGTACTGCCGGTAGAGCAGGTGGCAAACCAGCCTTTGAGTGTTTCGGCAGGCGCCATTATGCCGAAAGGAATCTATACATTTTTTGTAGTTGGAGGCGCCATGTTTGCGCTGCTGACTACATTGAATTTTAATATCGGGATGATCGTATTTCCGGTCAGCCGTGCTAGCGCCGACGGATGGCTGCCGAAAAAGCTGGCTGAACGCAATGAAAGATATGGTTCCGCACACTGGATCCTTCTTCTGTTTTATGTTGTTGCGATTGGGCCGATCCTTATAGGGCTTGATCTGAATACAGTGGCAAATAGTACGGTGATTCTGTTCACCGTGATCAGAGGTGTCATCGCTTACTCTGCCATGAAGCTGCCCCAAAAGCTTCCGGAGCTCTGGAAAAAATCGAAATTCTATGCGGGGGATGGGAAACTGAAAGCAATCTGCATCATTGCAATGGCGATTGCCGGATTGTCGGTGGTTGTTCTGCTGGCATCCACATCGAAAGAGCAGATTATAGGAAATATTGCAATCCTGCTGATCTCTGTGGCGGCAGGAACCATTGTGAACAAGAAAGTGCATTTGACACCTTCTTATGAAGAAGTACCGTGAAGATAAATCGGGTGAAAACGTCTCCTGGCTATTGCAGCAGTGAGGCGTTTTCACTTTGCGTGTCGAATCATTTCGGCCTATTTAGAGTTGCCTTACGGCAAGAGGCCAGATTCCAGGGCCAGTACATACTGGCCTGTGACCGTGCAGCGTGGTGCACGGCCCAGGAGTGAACTGTAACCAGAAATCGATTTACAGCAAATAAAAACATTGCTTGTCTTTACCTATATTAAAAAAGCTGGTAATATTGAAGAAAAGAAAATGCTCTCGACATTCAACTGTGGTGTCGGACCTATATTAATTGTAGAAAAACAGCATGCGGAACAGGCGGCGGTCCTTATTAAAAAATATCACGACCGTTACGGGATCGGGGAAATTAGGTCCGGAAACAAAAAAGTGGCTTTCAAAAATCAGATTTTAATTTAAACATGACATATAGCTGTCATATTCCGGATGCTATACTGTTTTTCGAAGGAGCGCATATGAAGATTGACAGACTGATTGGAATATTATCTGTTTTGCTGCAGCAGGAAACGGTCACGGCTCCCAGCCTTGCGGAGCGGTTCGAAGTGTCCGGAAGAACCATCAACCGGGACATAGAAGATCTATGCAAAGCCGGAATTCCGATTGTGACCAGGCGGGGAGCCGGAGGTGGGATTTCCATTATGGAAAATTATAAAATAGACAGGACTGTTCTGACAACCCGGGAAATGCAAGACATTCTTGCCGGGCTTCGAAGCCTGGACAGTGTCAGCGGCACGAACCAGTACGGTTTGCTCATGGAAAAGCTTTCCGCGGGCGGCTCGGATTTTATGACGGGAGATCAATCTGTCCTGATCGACCTTTCCTCCTGGTACAAGGATACACTCTCACCAAAGATCGAGATCATCCGGGATGCCATTGAAGGCGGAAAGGAACTGGAATTTCTTTACTTTTCCCCGAAAAAGGAGAGCAGAAGAAGGCTCGAACCATATTACCTGATCTTCCGGTGGTCAAGCTGGTATGTCTGGGGACGCAAGGCCTCCGGCCAAGACCTGTCCTGTACGGATCGGTGTGGAACACAGAGATGTCCTGACTGCCAAGATTTCCGGCTGTTTAAGCTGAATCGCATGGAAGAACTGCGGCTTTCCGGGAAATGCTTTGAGAAGCAGAAAGTTCCATTGCCTGATCTGAGAAATGAGAGGATATTCCCGGGAGGCATCCGGGTGAAAGCGGTGTTCGCGGCAGAATGCAAATGGAGGCTGGTGGAGGAATTCGGCCGGGATTGCTTCGAAGAACAGGAGGACGGAAGACTTTTGTTCCATGCGGACTATACGGATAAGGATAATCTGATCAGCTGGCTTCTGACCTTCGGTGACCGCGTCACGCTTCAGGAACCGGAAAGCATTCGGGAGGAATTGCGGAAGATTATTGAAGCCATGCGGGAGAATTACGAAACAGTGTAACCGTTTACAGGCCATAGCGAACGGTTGCGGAACAGCAGCAATATAAATAGAAAAGACTATTATGCATTTACGGACAATATTTAGGCCACTTATAAATAATTTTTGACGCAAAATGGCAAAATTTCTGCGTAAGAAAAACACTTATGCCAATGCTGG
>VSNK01000130.1 GCA_009774255.1 Faecalicatena sp. | reverse complement strand
CAATAATAGGGATGATTTTGTTCATTGAGCAGCCGGGTTCCAAACAGATTCGCACAAGAAACAACTCTTTATTTTAGCTTTCTCGCATACTGATTCACGTCCTGGTTCTTTTTTCATATAATAAAATGTAAAATTGGAAAGCATTTTGAAAAAGGAGCTTTTATGACTATACAAGGACTTGATGTCAGTGAATTTCAGGGAGAAGTGGACTGGGCACAGGTGAAAAAAGCTGGTTTCCAGTTCGCCATGCTGCGGGCCGGATATGGATATCGAACACCTGATCAGCAATTTGGCAGGAATGCAACTGAATGCAGCCGGGTGGGGATTCCTGCGGGAGCTTACTGGTTCTGCTATGCCCTTGGACCAGAAGACGCGATTCAGGAAGCAGACGGGTGTGTGGAGGTCATTTCCTCCTATCGGATGGAGTATCCGATCTGTTATGATATTGAGCAGGCTTCCGTAGACTATGCCGCTCAGAATGGAGTGACGATTACGCCGGAGCTTGCAACGCAGATCGTAACTGCTTTCTGTAATCGGATTGAGGAGCGCGGGTATTTTGCCATGTATTACAGTAATCAGAATTTTCTGAATACGTATCTGCCATGGATGCTGGCAAGGCGCTATGCTCTCTGGTATGCCCATTATGAGCAGCGCTACGATGGGATCGACTGCGGCATCTGGCAATATACCAATCAGGGAAGTGTACCCGGGATCTCCGGAAATGTGGATCTTGACACCAGTTTTACGGATTACGCTTCTATCATCCGCCAGGCAGGGCTGAATCATCTGGAAAGAACACCTGTGCCGCCAACTCAGAATTATATCACTTATGTGATTCAGCCGGGAGATACCCTGAGTGAGATTGCAGTGCGATACGGCACGACCTATCAGGCATTGGCTGCGTTGAACAATATCCTGGATCCCAATTTGATTGTTGCGGGCCAAACGATACGGATTCCGGAAAACAACGGTTCATCCGCAAGGTATTATACGATACGGCCGGGGGATACGTTGAGTGAAATCGCGGAGAGGTATGGAACAACCGTCAGTGCTCTGATGACGCTGAATGGAATCAGCAACCCGAACCTCATCTATGCCGGAACTACCATACGGATTTCCTGACCGGAAACGGCAGACAAAGCCGGGAACATGCCTCATGTTCCTGGCTTCCTGCGGTTCGTATTTCCGAATATACTCTCTCCGCTAGTAAAAAACTACCAGAAAACGAAAGATGTGTGCCTTTATTTTTGGTTTGCCTTTTCCCGGTGTTAGTGATAAGATATCAAAAGAGGAAAGGAGCCATATGATATGAATCAAAAACGAAGAAAACATACGAATGATAAAACATTGGTCGTGATTCTTGCCGTTATCCTTGCAGCAGCATTCCTCGTTATCGGAGGGATTATTGTTTTCGGAATGCTCAAATCGAACGACGATAAAGAATCGGCCGCAAATGAACCGGAAGCAGCCTCTTTGACATTGGCAGAACCGACGGCAACGCCGGAGCCGGAACCGACACCAGAACCGACGCCTGCGTTAGAGACCGTGCCGCAGAAGATTGATTTTCAGGGCTTATGGGCGGTCAATCCGGATGCCTATGCCTTCATCGAGGTTCCCGGCACCCAGGTATATTATCCTGTCATGCAGAGTTCGACGCAGGAAGAGGATTACTACCTGAACGTAACCTTTGAGGGTGTGGCTGCGCTGCCAGGTTCGATCTACTCACGTATGATCAATGCGAAGGATTTTTCCGACCCCATCACTGTCATTTATGGACATGACATGCTGGATGGTTCCTATTTCGGAGATCTGAAAAATTATATTGACAGAGGCTTTTTTGATACATACCGCGATCTGTTCATCTATCTGCCGGACAAGCAATTGGAATATAAGATTATTGCGGAGGTAGTACACGACGATAACGTGATCTCCGCCACCCATGACCTGAAAGCTCCGAGCTCGGTACCGGCATTTATTCAGGAACTGCAGGGCATACCGGAACCGCAGAACCAATTCGCGGAAGACATGACCGTGACCCCGGAGGATCGCCTGGTGACTCTGTCCACCTGTATCGGGGACAGGCCCAACAACCGCCGCCTGATCGTCGCAAAGCTGGTAAATGAAAAGGCCATCGACACCCAGCCTGCGGGAACGGCAGAGAATCCGGAAGCTGCGGCTGATCCGAACGCCGCTGGTACTCCTGCCTCCGCAGATGCAGGTACGGCAGGAACTCCGTGAGACTGAAACAGAACCTTTGCACAATAAGGAGTTGTAGAAAAATAACTGGCACATCCGAAGAAATATCCTGCGCAATCTATATCGGTTATTTTTCTACAACTCCTTATCGAAAAACGGAACCTTTCTGTCAAGGAAGGTTCCGTTTTTTATATTCTCCTACTTTACCCGTTCTTCCATCCATTGATATAAGTCTTCGCTCACCTGCTGACGGTCTCTTTCATTGAGGAGCTCATGCCGGTCGCCGGCATACAGACGAAGGCCCACATCCCGAATCCCGGCCTTCTTGTATTTCTCGTATATCTTCCGCACACCTTTTCCATACCCGCCCACCGGATCATCTGTCCCGGCGGCAAACAGAATCGGAAGTGTCTTTGGGATCATAAATACGCTCTCCTTTTTCTGCATTTTCAGCATTCCTTCCAGCATGTGGTAATATGCGTTCACCGTAAACACAAAGGAACAGAGCGGATCCGCCACGTAAGCATCCAGCTTCTCTTCGTCACCGGTCACCCAGTCCGCCCGGGTACGGGCAGGTCTGTATTTATTATTGAAGGAACCTGTCACCACTTTATCCACAATCTTGCTGCGGTAATGCCAGCCCCGGAACAACGCGATACTGCGGCACATCCACTGTGCAAAACGCAGTGCCGCAGGCGGCTGCTCCGCCACAACGCCGATCAGCATTGCCCCCGAAAGTCCGCTTCCGTATGTCTGGATATACTGCCGCAGAAAGATAGAACCCATGCTGTGTCCCAGCATAAAATAGGGCACTTCCGCATATTTCTTCACCGTGCGCTGCCGCAGCGTATGGATATCCGAAAGAACGCAGGCATTGCCGTATTTTTCATGGAAAAAACCATATTCCGACTTACTCTGTATGGACTTGCCATGTCCCAGATGGTCATTCCCAACCACATAAAATCCCCGTTCGCATAAATACTGTGCGAACTCATCATAGCGGTCAATATACTCCACCATGCCATGGCACATCTGGAGTACCGCCTTCACTTCGCCCTCCGGCTTCCACTCAATTGTATGGATCTCCGTATTCCCATCCTTTGACGGAAAATAAAATTCGCTCTTCATCTTCCTGAACATCCCTTCCGTATTGGCAGTGAATTCTCTTCTGAAATCTGAAAATTTTCCACCTGTACGGTTAGATGATCTAAGGGTCATTTAACCTGCGCAGGTGGAAAAGTTTCTCTATCGTTTATCGATCCTCCAGCTTCACATAACTGCGGTACGGCGCAAGAGGCTTATATGCCGGACGAATGATCTTGTCTACATTCTTCAGCTCCTCCAGCCGGTGCGCGCTCCACCCCACGATACGTGCGGTCGCGAAGATCGGCGTATATAACGCCTGAGGCAGGTCAAGCATGCTGTAGACCAGGCCGCTGTAGAAGTCTACATTGGCATTGACACCCTTATACATCCTGCGCTTTTCGCCGATGATCTCAGGCGCCATGTGCTCTACCCTTTCGTACAGTGCATACTCCTCCTGATGTCCCTTCTCCCGCGCAAGCTGCTTCACAAAGCGCTTGAAGATATCCGCACGTGGATCGGATATGGAGTAAATCGCATGCCCCATTCCATAAATAAGCCCCTTCCGGTCAAATGCCTTTTTATCCAGAAGATCTTCCAGATACTGTCGAATCTGCTTCTCGTCCGTCCAGTCTGTCAGTGTATTCTTCATATCGTCAAACATCTGTGTTACCTTTACATTCGCTCCGCCGTGCTTCGGCCCCTTCAGGGAAGACATGGCCGCCGCTATGGTAGAGTACGTATCCGTACCGGACGATGTGACCACATGAGTTGTAAATGTCGAATTGTTGCCGCCGCCGTGATCCATATGGAGTACCAGAGCCATGTCCAGGATCTTCGCCTCCAGCTTGGTATACTTGCGGTTCTCCCGGAGCATCATCAGAATATTCTCCGCAGCCGAAAGAGCCGGATCCGGCGCGTAGATGAAGAGATCCTCTCCCCTGCGGTAATTATATGCATGATATCCGTACACCATCAGCATCGGGAACTGGCTGATCAGATTCAGGCACTGACGCAGCACATTCGGAATACTGGTGTCATCTGCCTTGTGGTCATAGGAATAGAGTTGCAGGATACAGCGGGAAATATTGTTCATCATATCCTGGCTCGGCGCCTTCATGATCACATCCCGGAAAAAGTTAGGCGGCAGCATCCTCCGCTCTGCCAGCATGATCCGAAAATCCTTCAACTCCTCTATGGTCGGCAGTTCTCCGAATAAAAGCAGATAGGCAGTCTCCTCAAATCCGGGGTGCTTCGCGTCGAGGAATCCCTTCACAATATCCTTGATATTATATCCACGGTAGTAGAGGCTCCCTGCGCATGGGACTTCTTCCCCATTGACGACTTTCTTTGCACAAACATCTGAAATATTGGTCAGGCCTGCAAGTACACCTTTCCCGTTCAAATCACGCAGTCCGCGCTTCACCTCGTATTGTGTATAAAGTTCTTTATCAATTGCATTATTTTCTTCACATTTGCGAGCCAATTCCATGATCCGCGGGCTGTTCTCAAAGAAAATGTTATCAATGTCTTTCCGCATGAACCTCTCCTCCTTCTTTTAATTGTCATGATATACCTTTTCATTATACTAGAAAAACGGCGTTTATACAATGAAATGTCTATTAAAAATTTATGAACGGAAAAGCATCGAAGATGCGTTTTGCGAATGGCGCGGAGTGAACTGTAACAAGGTTTAAAATGGCCCTGTCCTGTGTTCTTGCTCATCTTTTTCCAAACGCAATCTTCTCCATAACATCCAGAATCGCCTTTCTATTTTTCTCATGCAGATATACTTCATTCAATTTCCGATTGCTGTAATTGAAGTACGTTCCATGTGTATATTGTATCAGAAGGCTTGTAAAAAAACGTTCCCAGCTAAAATACTCCTGGCTTTCTACATAATCCTGCGGATGCTCCAAAATTTCCCGGACTCTATTACCGTCGATCAGGCCAGATTTTAATATGAGCCACTCAAATGATTCCGGGAGGTAACATTTTGTATCCGGGTGGAGCTTCATATATTGGGACAGTTCATTCATTTCAGGTCCTATGGACGCACCGTCCGCAACAACAAGCGTATTCTTATATCCCAGCTCCTGCAGCACATCCTTCAGCTTTGATTTTCCGCCGGCGTTCCGGTATGGAATATGACATTCGCCGCACACGTAATTGAAAAAATCGAATTCTGAATTCGAATCTTCCGCCACCACCGCATCCGGCTTTACTTCCCCCGTAGCTTCTCCGCTTCCGTATATATGATAGAATTCATTATATACCCTCTTCGTATCATGGTACTTTCCCGCCGTGTGTATCCCATAGATTTCCTCCACGGAATACGGCAGATTGGGTAATTCCTCTCTGGTGATGATCACAAAATAATTATGCGACTCCTTTGCCATCGCTGCAAAATCCGTTGTCTTAAGAAACAGGTTATCTTCATCCAGAAAAATAATCTGATCGTGCAGGGTCGGCAATACCAGCTTCCAGTCAAGCTCATCCAGGATACGGCATTTCTTCTCACATTGTACCTCAACACCGGAACTGTCACCGCGTCGGGCCGCCAATGCAATCATAGAGTACAATGTCGTTTTTCCTGTGGCGCTGTCACCGCGGATGATGGTGATATTTCTTTTGATGTCAAATTCATAGCGAAGCCGTTTGTTCTGTACCATGACATGGTATTTTCCCTTCATCTCTCACCGCTCCCTTATGCTCAGCGCTTCATGAAAATACTCTCGATAGCCGCGGATGCTCCTGCCGGTATTCAGCATCAATGCGTCAAATTCATCTGCCGAACTGAAATCCAATACATGGTGCAGGTTGATCGTCAGATCTTTTCTTTTTCCAATCTCCACAATCCACTTTGCACAATTGTCCCCGCAGGAAGACGCGTTAAAGATCTTTCTATAAGGAGTTGATTTTCTACAAAAAATATTGTATTTTATTCCACGTAATAACTTCGTAACAACTCCGTTTTATGATGTATCCATCATCAAAAACAAGAGAGACCTTCCACACAGGACAGGTCTTCTCGAAAGAAAGGAGACAAAACATATGAACAGAATTCAGAAGAAGTACGGGGTATTACTGGCGGCAGGAGGTATGGCCGTATGCATGGCGGCGGGACTGATGATGGGAATCCACTGTTCCAGGGACTACACGCAGAAAATGGTGGTGGAAGCGGCGGAACAGGAGATGGCGAACGAGCCGCAGGAATTGGAAAACGTGGAGCCTTATGAAGTGAAGGCGGATTTCTCCAATCTGTACGCCAGTCTGTACAAGGATGTGGTTGACGAGGATATCGCCAAAAAGGTATGCGAGAAATATAACCTCGACTACGACACGGTTCTTAAGGGGGATCTGACCCGCGAGATGTACAACTATGAAGAAGCCCTGTGGATGAAAAAAAAGATGGGGGATCGCCCACTTTTGGACGATGGGATGAATATAGACGCAGGCTTGGAAGAGACTTCACTGGAAATCTATATTGACGAGGTCTATGCATTCGGCGGCGGAGATGAAGTCATCCGAAGTATGTGCAAAGAGTTTGATATTGACCCGGACAAGGCGCACATCTCAGATCTGACGGAAGAACAGTTGATCCAGATCGGTGAGAAGGCCTATGAGACCTCCGACCATCCAAAGGAGTAACCGTACATGGCAGATATATTGATTATAGAGGATGACAGGAAGATCAGCGACCTCATCCAGAGAACACTTTCCATGACAGGACATCAGGGGCTTCCGGCTTTTTCAGGCCGGGAAGCCCTTCGGGCGCTTGGAGAAAACAGGATTGACCTGATCCTGTTAGATATCGGCCTGCCGGACATGGACGGATTCGCGCTGATGAAACGGATTTCCCGGGAATATGGAGATATCCCGGTCATCTGCGTGACTGCGAGGGACGAGGTCCCGGATCGGGTGAAAGGCTTGAAAGGCGGAGCGGAGGACTACATTGTCAAGCCCTTTGCCATGGATGAGCTGCTTGCAAGGATACAGGTGGTACTGCGGCGGTTCCACAAGGAGCAAAGCCTCTTTCGTATCCGCGACGTGGAGATCGATCTGGCGGGCGGCGCGGTGAAAAAAGCCGGGAATACGGTGGAGCTTACGAACCGGGAGTATGAGCTTTTGAAGGTACTGCTCCTGAACCGGAATATCGCACTTTCCAGGGAACGGCTGCTGGAGCTTGCGTGGGGAATGGATTTCTACGGGGATGACCGAACCGTGGATGTGCACATACGGAGGATCCGGCAGAAACTGGGGCTTGAGAAGGATATCCGGACCATCTTCAAATACGGATACCGACTGGAAATATAAAATGCCCGATGAAAAGAAGAAATATAAACTTCTAACCGGACGGTTCGTTGCATTTTCAGAATCGTTTATACCAGACAGACGCATGGAAGCAAATAGGAATACATCCAGATTGGAGATATGAAATGCAGTTATGGAAAAAAAATTTTCTGACAATTTACCTGCTGTTTCTGGCGGTCATTTTCGGAGGGCTGCTGATCCTGGACAGCTATATTTCCCGCAATGAAATGGAACAGCGGATGGAACAGGCCCGGAACAGTGAGCGGAATATCTATTACCTCGCCGAAGGAATGAAGGATGAAGATTTCAGCCGCACCTATATGACGCTGCACAATGCGGCGGCGAAGTATCTGTATCGGGGCATGCTTGTTGGAATCCGGATCAATGCACAGGCCATGGCAGACGAATTTCCCGAAGAGCTGGGGGACGGGAAGGATGTTGAGGTCAGGGACTGGCAGGGAACGGATTACCTCATCATACGGGAAGAGCGGACTGTAGATAAGGATGTGATCCGGGTGGACTATGCGGAGACCCTTGGAGATTTTTCGCGCCAGCAGGCACGGCGAACCTGGATTTTCTGCGGAGCCGGGCTTCTGTTCGCGGCTGTCATCGGCCTGCTCCTATATTATACCATGCGCAGGATCAACCGGCCGGTCAACCAAATTGCCCATGAGCTCCGCACACCGCTCACCGGAATCCGGGGTTATGCGGAATATATCATGATGGGAAATCTTACGGAGGAGGATCGTTTCTACGCCGCAAAGCAGATTGTGGAAAGCGCGGAAAACCTGGAAGATATCATGGAAAAACTGCTGATTATGGGAAATGTAAGGGAGGGGGCCATCCATACGAAGCGAATCCGTCTAAGGAAGCTCCTGGACAAGCTGAAGGAACACTATCCGCAGGCGGAAATAGACTGCCGGATCGACTCTGTGGAGGGGGATGAAACACTGCTCGCCTGTCTTCTGGAAAATCTGACGGCAAACGCGGCCCATGCCGGACACCAAGTGAAGATTACTGTTGACGCGGAAGGAATCCGGGTATGGAATGACGGTGCGGTCATGGAGGCGAAGACAATAAAAGCCCTCAACCGGGGGCAGGAACCGACGGATGTCCGTGTAGGAGGGCACGGGTATGGGATACAAGTGTGCCGAGAGATCGCGCGGGTTCATGGGTGGAAGCTTGGATACCGCTCCTCCGAAGAGGAGGGGACCACTGCGGTCTGTCAGTTCCATCTCCGCGGCAGGTAAGGAACGATAGAAAAACAACCTCTGTACCAATTCCCTGTTCCTGTTTCCATACCAGAATCGATCATACCTGATTGTTATATAAACGACCTGAACTCCCTGTCCTTCTCACGAGAGAACCTCCGGACTTTACAAGCGTGCTGTCAATGGATTCCCTTGTAATCCCATCCAACGCGCCGGACGGGATCTGCCTGCCCGGTTCCCATTTCGGGTCAGCTTTCTTTACCGCAGCCACAAATGCCTGCGTATACGCCCTCTCATACTGCTCCAGCGTATGCCCTGCTGCCAGCCTGTCATTCTTAGGCGTCCTCCGGTATAAATTCAGATAAACATCTGAACGTCTTGTAGTATCGCCGTTGCCGACGCCGTTTTCCCTGAGAAATTCCCGTTTGGTCAGTTCAAACATCTCATCCCTGCTGCTCTCCGGTATGGCAATGATCTGGTTCTTCCGGGCGCGGTTTTTATCTGTTACAAGCAGGCCGGAAAGTCCTGTCACCGGGTCGATATAATCCCCGTCCTTGTCATAATGGCGCATCCTGTTCTTCAGTCCGGAAATGCTAAAATATCCGCCGCCCTTTCCGGCTTCCATCATGCTTTTTACGACAGTCTGGTACTGTTTGCTGTTTGTATCAATCCCTGCCGCCTTTAACCGTGCCTGCACGGAAGGGCTTGAAATATCCGACATTTTGACCATATTGCCGCCCAGCCCCGTACTGTTTGCCGAAGTTCCCAACATCTGTTGGAGCAATACACTATAATCCAGATTATTTAACATTTTTATGACCTCCTGATATCTCAACCGTAAGACTGCAATCCCTGGGATTGTCCGTTCATCCGTCAACTGTCTATAATAAATCTATCGGTACATATACACTTTTTCAAACCCCGGATTGTACAAAAACTTCAAAGTTAACGTTTTACGACTCTGTCCATGTAAACCAGCGCCCTGTCCTGTTCTTTTATACAACTGCCTCAATAATGTGCTTTCCGCTCACTTCGAGTTTTTTCACGCCAATCTGCTTTTTCTGGTTGAAGCAAAAGCTGAGCATATACCCTGTCTGTAAACCGTAGTCTTCCAGATATTCTGCTATCTGCTGCTCACCGCGGGTATTGTACTCCTGGCCTCTCCAGATCTTTGTCTCAATCACAAACTGCTCCCCCCCGGTAATCCACGATAATGTCCGTCCTTCCAAGACTGCGGGTACGGGATTCTATATAATAATTCCCTGTCCCGTTAATAATTGGGCGCAGGTAAAGGAGAAAATACCTCCGGCCCTCCCTTTCCAGAAATGTTTCTTTTCGGTTTCCATACAAATCATGAAAATGCCGGACAAACCTTTCCAGGATTTTTTGCATATTCAAATGTCCCTCCCGGATAAACATATTTTTATCCAGCAAGGATGCCGTATACATCCCGGTGGTTCTCAGCTCCTCCATAGATAGAAAATGGTTATACAGTAACGTATCAAAAATACGGTTTGCAGGAACCACCTTCCCGTCCGCATTCTTGACAAATCCAAACATGGCCGCAAAAGAGATCACCGGATTTGTCGGATTATAGGTAATTGGTTTTCCAAAGAAAAGCAGATCTTTCAGCATCTGCTCCAGTTACGGATAATCCGTCAGCTTGGCGATCAGGCATTCAAACAGCGTATTGCTTTCCATCAGCAGCATACGGACCGCCTCCAAAAAGCCCTCTTTCGTCCATGCTTCTTTTTTCGTCCCTGTCTCGTTCTTTACTTCTTTCTCCTCTCCGCCGATCTTTTCATCCATCAGCTTGCAAAGCCGGGACACGAGATACGGATAGCCTGACGTATAATCATGCAGAAGCCCCGCCATTTGGGATGTGTCCATCCCCGTCTGACAGCCTGCTTCATATTCTTTCAGCATCCCTTCAATTCCATCTCTGGAAAGACTCATATCCACCGTGAATTCCGCCGCGATATTCCATGGACTGTTTGTTTTTCGATCTGCCTCCGACCGGAGCTTTCTTTTCAGGTTTTTGATGTCATATACCCCAGCAAGGATCACCGACCGGAAAGTAACGATTCCCTTTGTATCCCGCTTCAGATAATAGCTGCGCAGCTGCGTGAGAAAATCAAGAAACACCTGATTGTCCGCCGCGCTGTCCACCTCATCAATCATCAGTACTACCTGCTTTGTGCTGACCTCACAAACCTTGCGCAGAAGCCTGAACAAAGACATTAATTGGAGCTCCTGTTTCTCACCCTCTATAATTTTCTGCATCTTCTCCATGATTTCCGCCATACCAGACATCTCATCCGCCTCATGGCGCTCCATCTCCTGGAAAAAAAGATCCAGAAACGCAATGGAAAATGTATTTTCATTCTGATAAGAAGCACTCCCAAGATCCTGAAAATCAAGGCTTATTACCAGATACGGCTCAGACAGTTTTTCTTCCAATATAGCCAGTGTCGTAGTCTTCCCATACTGACGTGCGCGGTTTATACAAAAATACGCCCCTGCATCTACCATCTTCCGGATCTGTCGAATATGCTCTGCCGTATCCACCATATAATGTTTTTCAGGGATACATGGCCCTGTCACATTAAATACTTTTGCCACCTTAATGCTCCTTTCCAAATCTGATATTCCTATATTAGCAGCAATCCGAAATTATCAGTTCCCCGCATTGCGCCGCACTCACAGTATATATCATTTACAATGCAAAATCAACTCAGCAGACAGAATCATCCTCCAGTACATACTGGCCTGTGGCCGTGCAGCGTGGCGCACGGCCCAAGTGTGAACAGTAACTAACCAACATTTTAGTCTAAAATTCTGATGATCTTTATCTTGCTATTTTGCTGCTGTTTCTGTTATAATAGGAACTGTGCTGAAGCGCAAGCAGGTCATCCATTTCCCTGCGGAAATTGGTGACAAAATATATTAAGTGTAGGGAGACATAGCTCAGCTGGGAGAGCATCTGCTTGACGTGTAGAGGGTCGCAGGTTCGAGTCCTGTTGTCTCCAGTCGTATACCCAAAGGGCAGCCTACAATGCATGCCCCTGCGGGGCGGGCGGACTACGTCCGGTAAGGTATACCTTGTTGGGAACTGCCAGAAAATAACTTTTTCCGGCAGTTCCTTATTATTTGGTGAATAAAAAGGAGGGCGAAAAAACATGAAGATACAAGATTTAAGAAAACTTTTGGGGGCGGCTGACAGGGAACATCTGGAGAAGGCTTTTGTGGAATGCTACAAAAAGCTCCGCAAGGAGCAGAAGGAGGAGGCCGATCCCCTGCTGAACGGTATCCTGGAGGGAAAAGCCGTGAATACGAAAAAGCTGGAAGTGAGGATGGACTTCGGGGAATTAGAGCAGCAGATTGATGAATTTATCGAAAATGCATATGCGCAGAATTATTTTGCGCCGAACCGTTTTATCCCCAAGAAGCAACGCCCGAAGTGGCGGTTCATGGTGAAGAATTTTATCAAGGAGCTGGACAAGGTTCCGCTGGAAAGTGAGGATTATCCGAAGGCGGTAAATCAGCTTATCCTTTGTCCCCATAATCCTGTACACTCCCTTCCGGCACTTGTGGGGCAGTCGTTTCCATCAGACAGGCTTTCACATTTTTCTTAAAAAGCCCACGTACCTCTCTATTATCATAAAGTATAACAAATATGCGGGAAAGGGACAATACGATTTTATTGTTGTTCAAAATATCATCTTGCATTGATTTTGTTTTCGCGATACAATCATTGCAAGAAGGATAATACTGCCTTTTCTGGAGGAAGCCATATGCTGCTGAATGAAGTCTATCTGCATGAAAAAATAATACGGCAGTTCTGAGTATTATGGAGAAGATTGTATTTGAATATCCCCATTTAAACGAGACCACTCGAACTCTACTCTTGACAGTACAACATATTTGCTGTACCGTTTTATTATAAAACAGAAGGTGAGAAAACGATCATGACCATCTACGATATCGCCGAGCTTGCCGGCGTATCCGCAAGCACCGTATCGCGCGTGATCAACAACAAACCGGGGATCAAAGCATCCACCCGTGAAAAGGTAAAAGCCCTGCTGAAGGAGCACAACTACACCCCCGACGAGAATGCACGGGGCCTGGTCAACAAAAACACCCGGATGATTGGCATTCTGCTGGCGGATATTCGAAGCGCGCACCACACAGACCTGACCTATGCCGTGGAAAAATATCTCCGCCAAAAGGGCTACTGCGGCATCATCTTAAATGCCGGTTCCCATGCCGAAGAAATGCTCGAGGCCATCCGGATTCTGGAGCAGCGCCGGGTGGATGGCGTCCTGATGGTGGGTTCTGTCTTTCAGAATGAGGCGGTGGAGAACGGCATCCGGGAGCATTTTGCAAATATTCCCGTGGTATTTGCCAACGGCCGCTTTGACCTGCCCAATGTATACTGCGTCTTGGTAGACGAATGCGACGGCGTGGAACACTGCGTGGACCTGCTGGTGAAAAAACAAAAGGGAAACGTTGCGTTTATCGGGGAGCTCGGCACGCCCAGCAGCTATGAAAAGCTCAAGGGCTTCAAGCGTGCGATGATCCGATACGGCCATCCCGAGGATTCCCTGGTGATCCTGGGCGGCGAGCCCTCCAGGGAAAATGGATACCGGCTGACCCGGCAATTGTTGAACCAATATCCTGAAATTCAGAGCGTGATCTATTCCGAGGACCTGATCGCCGCGGGCGGGATGCGCGCTTTCTGGGACGCGGGGGTCCGAATCCCGGAGGAGATGGCGGTCATCGGGATTGACAATACGATTTACGGGGAGCTGTGCTGTCCCCGGTTCACCTCCCTGGATAACAAAATGACGGAAATGGCTTCCGAAGCCGCAAGGATCCTGATCGACGCCGTTGAAGGGCGGCAGAACCCGCGGAAGATCATGCTCCTGTCAGATATCGTGGAACGGGAGAGTACATAAGAAATTGTGCATAAATAATCACTGATATTGATTCTGATAATTCTGATGATTTTTTTCTTGCTATTTTGCTGTTGTTTCTGTTATAAATGAAGAAATTACTCTCTACTGTGTTCTGGAACAGGAACTGCAGTGGATGGGGCACGGCCTGAAGATTGGCCGCGGCCCATTTTTTTGATTTCATCTCACGTCTTCATCCCCACGCCGCCCTGAATGAACAGCGTATCACCGGTAACATATTTTGCGTCATAGCTGGAAAGGAACACGCACACCTTTCCGATGTCCTTCTGTGCGTCTCCATACCTTCCCAGCGGGATCTCGTCCAGATTCTTCCGGAACATTTCCGGATTCTCCTTTCCCCATTGTGCCAGCTTGTCCGTCATTACAAGGGACAGCACCACATTCACATTGATATCATAGATCCCCCACTCATTCGCGGCCACGCGGGACAGCCCACGGATTCCCGCCTTTGCGGCTGCATAGGAACTCTGCCCTGGCTCGCCCGAGATTCCCGCGCCGGACGCGAAATTGATCACAGAGCCTCTGGCCTCTTTCAGGTAGGGGAAGGCGTGCTTCATGTAAAAAAGGTGGCGCCCGGTGGATCTGGCCAGGGCATTTCTGGAATTGTGCCATGCCCAGACCTGCGGGAAATGTACTCCCTGCCGGATCGGTCTCGGGCAGCTGAACCAGCTGATCCGCGATGTGCTGGACGGCAACGCAGATATGGGGATTTTAGACCTCATGGAGCAGACCGCCCTTTCCATCATGGAATCCGCGGACTGCGCCATCGGCTATGAGGCCGCGAGCATGGTGTACAAGGGGCTGATCGGCTACCGCGACGACTATGTGGAGCACATCCGGAACGGCCGCTGCACCTGCACCTACTGCCAACCCGTTCCCTGCGTCTCCCTGTGTCCGGCACATGTGGACATTCCGGGGTATATTGCGCTGGTTGGAGAAGGAAGATACGCGGACGCGATCCGACTGATCAGGAAGGACAACCCCTTCCCCACCACCTGCGGCTTTATCTGCGAGCATCCCTGCGAGTCCAGATGTCGCAGAAATATGATGGACGATTCCGTCAACATACGCGGCCTGAAACGGGTTGCGGCAGATTTTGCGGGGGAGGTGGAGCCGCCGAAATGCGCGCCATCCACAGGAAAACGGATCGCCATCCTGGGCGGCGGGCCGGGAGGCTTGAGCGCGGCTTATTATCTGCAGCTCATGGGGCACCAGACCGTGATCTATGAAATGCTTCCAAAGCTGGGCGGCATGCTCCGCTACGGGATTCCCAATTACCGGCTGCCCAAGGACCGCCTGGACGACGACATCCAAGCCATC
>VSNK01000013.1 GCA_009774255.1 Faecalicatena sp. | reverse complement strand
CAACATATTCTTTATTTAATTTTTCTTCTTTTGCAAAACATCTACCAATACTGCCGCGATCAACACGATACCTGTAAAGATCTGCTGCCAGTTTGCCTGAAGACCGATGAACGGAAGTCCGACCTTCATCAGACAGATTACGATAACGCCCAGGAAGGAGCCTAAGATCGTACCTACACCGCCGGATGCGGAGACGCCGCCTACAATCGCTCCACCGATGGCATCCAGCTCAAATCCTGCTCCGGCTCCCGGATAGATCGTCGCATAAGTCGCCGCGTACGCGACTCCGGCCAGGCCCGCGAACAATCCGGAGATCACATATGCCAGTACATGATAGAACTTGATATTCACACCGGCAAGTCTTGTGGCCTCTTTATTACTTCCGATTGCGATTGTGTAACGTCCTACTCTTGTATGATCCAGCACAAAGGACATGATCAGCACCAGAATGATCATAAATATGATACCGATCGGTATGACCGTTCCGTCCGCAGCAATAAACTTAAAAACTTTTCTGAATCCACCCTGTGCCGAGATCGCTGACGGCCAGGATACCCCAAACCCGCCGCAGAGCGCCGGACCCAGACCACGGGTAATCATGCAGGTACACAGTGTTGCCAAAAACGGCGGAAGATCCATGATTGCAACCAGCACACCATTGAACAGACCGATCAATACACCGATCCCGATACATGCGAGCAGCCCGATGCCTACCGGCATTCCCTTCTGTACGATCAGGAATCCGCCGATCAGCGCGTAGGATACCAGGCCGGTACCTATCGAAAGGTCAACACCACCCGTGATCAGCGGAAAAGTGACCCCCAATGCCATAAGCGTAATATAATATGAGTTATCCAGCACACTTACCAGTGTGGGATAGGTTCTGAACGTAGGGCTGAGAATACTGAACAGGATAACCATCGCAATGATGATCCCCAATACCATGGCCTCCCGCCCTTTTAATTTACCAAAAGCTTTTTTGTTTGCCATTCTCCTGCCCCCCTCTATTCAATCTCTCTTGTCGCAAGATTCATAATTGTTTCCTGTTTTGCTTCGGAAATATCCAGCTCACCGGTCTTCTTTCCCTCACACATGACCACGATCCGATCACTCATACGCAGAATCTCTGTCATTTCGGAAGAAATCATGATAATGGATTTGCCTTCTGCTACCAGCCTGTTCATCAGCTTGTAGATCTCATTCTTGGCACCGACGTCGATACCTCTGGTCGGCTCGTCAAAGATCAGGATATCACTGTTGCGGGTCAGCCATTTCGCGATAACAACCTTCTGTTGATTACCGCCGGACAGGTTCACAACAAGCTCGTCTACGCCCGGTGTTTTTGTGGCAAGCGCTTCCACGTACTGATCAGCAACTTCTATCTCTTTCTTCTTATTGATAAAGATACCGCTCATAAAATTCTTCAGCGAGGCCATCGTCGTATTCTCCGCAATGGTCTTCTGCACTACGATACCATATCTCTTTCTGTCCTCCGAAAGATATCCGATACCACAGTTAACCGCATCCTGAGGATTATTGATCGTTACCTTCTGCCCGTTCACATAGATATCGCCGCTTTCCTTCGGATCCGCTCCGAACAGAGCCCTTGCGGTCTCCGTACGTCCGGCACCCATCAGTCCTGAGAAGCCGAGTATCTCGCCTTTGTGTAATTCGAAGCTTACATCCTGTACCATCCTGCCCGCATTCAGATGCTCTACTTTCAGAACCACCGGGGCATCCTTCGGAACAGCGCTTTCTGTCTTGGGATCTTCATAAATGACACGGCCTACCATCATGTTGATGATATCTTCCTTTGTACACTTTTCTGTGATCAGGGTTCCCACGTAGGTACCGTCACGCATGACAGTTACCCGGTCCGTAATCACTTTAATCTCATCCATACGGTGAGAGATATAAACCATGGCAATGTCTTTTTTCCTCAAGTCACGGATGATCTTGAACATCTCTTCGATCTCAGCTTCCGTCAGAGCCGCGGACGGCTCGTCAAAGATAATAACCTTGGCGTCAAAGGAAACGGCCTTGGCAATCTCGCACATCTGCTGCTTTCCTACTGTCAGGTTAGACATGGTCTCTGTCGGATCGATATGCACGTTCAGTCTATCAAAAAGCTTTTTCGCTTCTTCATTCATCTTTTTGTCATCGATCCGGATGCCTTTTTTGAACTCTCTTCCGATGAAAAGGTTCTGGGCAACGGTCAAATGCCCCAGCATATTCAGCTCCTGATGCACAATTACGATCCCTGCGTCCTGAGCTTCTCTTGTATTCTTAAATTCAACTTCCTTTCCTTCATATGTGATCGTACCGAAATCCTTTTTGTAGATTCCCGTCAATACCTTCATCAGAGTTGATTTTCCTGCGCCGTTCTCACCCATGAGCGCAAGAACCTCTCCCTTTCTCACTTCCAGATCCACATGATCCAGCGCGTGTACGCCCGGGAAAGACTTATCAATCCCCTTCATTGTCAAAATAATATCGCCCATCTTCTCACCTCTCCTTTCTCTATACTATCACTAATTCTTCCTGCGTCTTGCGGAAACGTCCGAATAAACTGCCGCAATAACGATCAAGCCAGTAATAATATACTGATATTCCTTTGTAAATCCCAACGCAAGAATACCCTGCTGCAAAAGAGAAATGATAAATACCCCAATCACAGTACCACTGATAGATGCGAGTCCGCCGGCCATGGATGTACCGCCCATTACGCATCCTGCGATCGCTTCGTTGTTGTACTGGTCTCCATATCCGGGCTGCACCGTCGTGTATGCCGCTACGAAGAAAATAGACGCTATACCGACCAGAGTTCCGCAGATAATATAAGCCAGCATCTTCCACCTTTTTACATTGACGCCTGAAAGTCTGACCGCCTCTTCATTGCTTCCCAGGCAAAGTATGTAGCGTCCCCACTGTGTCTGATTCAATACAACGGCACATATGACCGCAATCACCAGGAAGATAACCAGGCCGACCGGAAATCCGTTCATATTGACGAAATTTCTGTACCAGCCGTCGGCAGATGAGGACTGGGGCCAGCTTACGGACTGTGTCTTCGTAAATACGGCCGCGATCCCCTTCGCGATATTCATGCTTGCCATAGATACGATGAACGGCGGCACCTTCCAGTATGCTACCAGATATCCGTTGAAAACACCGAACAGTACGCCGATCAGAATGCTCATAATCAGGCTGGCTGCCATCGGAACACCGTATGACGTCAGGCAGTATCCCGAAACGAGAGAACAGCAGAACATAACCGGTCCGATAGAGAAATCAATTCCCCCCGTAGCAATGACAAATGTTACCCCCAATGAAAGAAATCCCAGGAAGTATACATAGTTCAATGTGTTCTTGATACGTGAAAAGCCGAAGAAGCTTCCGCCTGTCAGCGCCCCGAATGCCAGGTACATTAGAAGCAGTACAAAGATCAGGACAATTCTGTTAAACCCCACCTTCTTTACGAATGCATTTTGTTTGATTTTTTCCACTTTCATTCCTCCTCCATGAACGATCCCCCGGAATATCTTCGCTTTCCTCCGCGAACGCGCTCCATCTCGCTCCGTCCGTTGCGCGTAACGCTTCGCTCTCATTTGCTCAAATTTTTCCGAAACAATTTGATCATTTTCCATGATACTTTGAAACATTTTCTTGTTTCTATAGTGCATATTATACTATCTTCTTGTATCTAAGTCAACCTGTTTTTATATTATTTTTACAATTTGTATGTGAATGAATTCACAAAGAAAGCGAAACGTTTTATTCTATTGCGCAAAACGTTTCGCTTTCTTTCAAAAAGATATGCGAGAGTACCTGTAATTCAGGCACTTTCCTCGATTCTTTCATTACTAGACTGTCCGCTGTTCGATCCTCCGGATGGATTCTCCCACCTGTATTTTTGTCCCGAAACAGATCTTCACAGGTGCGTCATCTACTTTCTTTTCCACACGGTTCATCAACAGTTCTACCGCCTTTTCACACATTTTCTCCATAGGCTGTTCCACCATGTACCAACTGGGACGAATCAGCCCGGTAATCATCAGGCTGTCAAACCCGATCAGCGAAATATCTTCCGGACAGGAAAATTCTGATTCATTGACCGCCAGCACTCCGCCCAGCATGGTGTCATAATTTCCCATCAGAACGGCTGTAGGACGGTTCGGATCTGCCAGCAGCTCCTTCATCTTCTCATAACCAAGCTCCGTAGAGTGACGCCCTGTCTTTATGTATTCCTTTTTGACCGTAAGCCCTGCCTGCGTCATCGCCTCTTCGTATCCTTTGATCCTTTCGATGCCGGTATATTCTACGTCCGAGGCGATCACGGCAATGTCCTTATGGTTATGCTTCAGCAGGATATCCACCGCCCGGAAGGCCGCGATCTTATTGTCAATGCCGACACAGTCGAATTCTTCATCCTGAAATGATCTGTCCACCAGTACAATGGGAATTTTATTCTGCTTTGCAGGCCTCAAAAAAGTACCCGTCATACTGACCGGAATCACAATAATACCATCCACCTTCCGACTGACCAAAAATTTTAAATTCTGCGTTTCTATTTCTTCATCATTACAGGAATCACAGCTCATCATCCCATATCCGTATTTCCTGAGCTCCTGCCCGATATAGTGGAGAAGCTTCCCTGAAAAATAACACTCCACATCATGGACCATGACTCCTACGATCTTTGTCTTGTTCTTCACAAGGCCTCTTGCGATTTCATTTACCTCATAATGCAATTCCTGAATTGCCTCTTCGATCAAAATCCTGTTTTCCGGCAGCACGTTTCCTCCATTCAAGTACTTGGAAATCGTCGCCATTGATAAACCTGTCCTGTTTTTCACATCGCGCATTGTTGCTGGCACGACCCTCACCTTCCTTTCTGTTGAACGAACCGCTTTACTTTGCTGTTTGATTCTAGTAAAACACATTTTTCTCTGTTAAGTCAATAGAAATCCTTCTATTTTCAAACAATTCCCATGTTTTGGCGGAAAATTCTTCATTTTATTTACTTTACAACTGTTGTATAATAAAGAGTATATCTGAGTTACTGTTCACTCCTGGGCCGTGCACTACGCTGCACGGTCACAGGCCAATATGTACTGGGGCTGGAATCCGGCCTCTTGCCGTAAGGCAACTTTAAATAGGCCGGATACGTTACAGTTCGCTGGCTGGCCAGTGAACTGTAACGTATCTGACAATCTGCCTGATACGCTCTACATTATGTTTAATAAGATGCTTTGGAGGTTCTATATCATGAAACAACTGCGCAAATTGATCCCTCTCTTTTTTGTCCTGACTCTTTTTTCCACTTTGACGGCCGGATGCGGGAAGAAGGTACCCGAATGCCCGTTTACCACAGCCACCTGGGAGAGTACGCGGGAGGATATCGCTTCTCTGGAAGACGGAGAAGGCGAAATCTATGATTCCATATATGGCGGTGTTACAGTTGCCTATCCGAAAAAATATAAGGAATGGGACGGAATGGTCAAATATATGTTCAATGAAGAGAACAGGCTGGTTTCCTTGTCATGGATGTACGAAGCAAAGGATTCTGAGGATCTCACGGCCGTTTATGAGCTTATCCACGGTGAAGCGGAAGATATGCTGGGGGAGAGCGGATTCAAATTCAATTCCGAACAATTCGCGGAGCTTGCTTCCCCGGGTGACGTATGGTATCTGGAAACCGGAAATGTGATTCTGAATACGGTTGATGCAAGCGATGCAAAGCTGCTTCAATATACTTTCCTGCACCCGGATGTTTCCCAGGAAAATCCACAAAGCGAAAAATAATCCGAAGCTCTCCGACAGTTTTGTCGGCCCGTTTCCATAAAAAAGAACATTCGGAGAAGTAACTAATCTGCCGCCTGACGTATCAGAACAGCAGATCATCCTTGATCTCTTTTACATACTTCATGATATGGGAGAATAATTCTTCTTCCGGGCTTACTCCGCAGATCTCCTCCAGAATCTGTTCACAGCTTTTCCCGGCCTGAAGCTCTGTCCATGGATCTTCTGCCGGAGCCTGATAGAGAATGGCCGCTGCCGCGGTTCGCTCCAGAACAGAAGCATCCTCGCCGTATTTATGGAGCAGACGGATGGGTCCCATGATTCGTTCGCCGGCGGCAAGCTTTCTCTGTGGGTCCCGCGCGTTTCTGGAAACCGTATCTTCGATCGTTCTGTCGCAAAATTTTTTCTTTGACAGAAGCGCAAATTCTTCCTGATCTTCCTTTTCGTAGCCAAACTCCTGACACAAAACCTTGTTCGTCACCTGATAATTCCGGTCAAGCAGAGCAAGAATCTCTTCATCATTTGCCGCGTCCCCGTAATTTGTATAACCCTTTGCCCATCCCAGATAGGCGATGATACAACTGGCCGCATTGTATGTATACAGCTTTCTGGTAAGGAAATCCGAAAAGTGTTCCACCGGCCTGAGCTGCTCGATCCCCGGTTCATATCCTTCCAGCAAATCCGCATTAAACTGAAGACACGGATAGTTCTCGGAATAGATATCCAGGCCTTCCCCTTCAACAGTGGTGCAGAATACCGTTGCTTCACTTACATGAACCTGCCGCCCGGCACCGAGGGCACTTTTCAGTGTAACAGAAGGATGGGAAGCATTTTCACAGGTAATGATATAACGACGTCTGTTTGCATCCATATAGCCTGCCAGATGTTCCCCTACATTCCGAAGATTCTGTCCTCCCACGGAGACGAAGATCAGTTCCACATCCTCGAAGGACACATTTTCCCATGTGTATGCCCGAAAATGATCTACCGACAGCGATTCTCGTTCGTTTCCAAAGAAATGAACAACATATGTTCCGGCTTCATTTAACGCCTCAACCAGCTTTTGATCCTGCTCAATAAAAATCATTTCCCTGTCCGCTTCCTTCAGAAGCCTTCCAAGAAATCCCCTCCCGGTTTTGCCGGCACCTACGATTGCGATTTTACTCATGGATCCATCCCCATTCTTTCAATAATTCTATTTTCGCTTTGACCAGGCCTCCCAGATATCCTCTGGCGTCCAGATCGCAAACCTTTTCCAGGACGGCGTCAACTCCCTCTTCTTCGCGGATGCGACGCAGCTCCCGGGCAGATTCATCCCCCTCATTTTCATAATAGATCGCCGCCGCGATGGCGATACAGAGATTGTGCGGTTCCATCCCATACTCCTCCACAAGGCGCGCCGAGCCTACCAGCCGGTCATCCCTTCCCAGCTTCCGCAGCGGATCCCTGGCATTTCTTTCAATAAAATCAACAATGGTATCATCCTGTAATTTCCTTTTTGACGTCAGCGTAAAGGCAAGCTGTTCCTTCAGTGGGAAATGGTGCTTTTCAGACAGAGCCTGTGCCGTCTCCTGATATACGCCGTCCAAAACTTTTATGATCCGTTCATCATGAGCGGCATCCGCAAGCTTTTCGTAGCCCAAAAGCGCGCCGATATAGGATGTGGTACCGTTGGCGGCATTGTATGTATAAAACTTTCTTTCCAAAAATCCTGTAAATTCCGGAACTAATTTCAATCCGTAAATCTGCGGAAGGTTTCCCACAATCCGGGAGGCATCCACGGGCAGTTCCCAGAAGTCCTGTACATTCACCACCAGAGGGTCTTTTTTTAGCCACTCCTCGTCAGCTTCAATGGCGGACCGCATAATGACCGCTTCCGTAATTCCCACATGCTCCGCAAGGTATGCTTTCGTTTTTTCTCCCGCCGATTCCTCAATTCCGCTTTTTAAGATGGACGCCGGAAGCTTCCAGTTCTCACAGGTAATGATATTCAGATCTCCGCCTTTTACGGATTTCTTTTCGATTCCCTTCCTGAGAATCGGAATCAAAGTATGCAGGTTCTTTCCGCCTACCGCCGTGAATATGGCATCAGCATCGGAAATGGCCTGCGCCGCCTTTTCCTCGTCTGCCAGATTCCATGCATGGACACCGGTGACCTCACAGTTTTTCTCACTGTGGCCCAGTATATTGACCGTGTACTTCCCACGTTCGTTGATCAGATTCACAAGTGCTTCCGAGCGTTCCACAAATGTAAACGGTATATGACTCAGGTATAGCAAATGTCCGATAAATCCTCTGGCAATTTTTCCGGCTCCCAAAATCACACAGCTCATTTTTTTATCCACCTTCCTGTCTTACCTCCACGCCGCATTCAGACCGGCGGCATGCAATTCAACCTTCCACATTGATTTTTTGTGGCAGGATATAATTCCTTATAGATCTCAAACCTCTGTTTCAAAAGCTTTTTATATTGGCCGCAGGGCCGTATCCGCTCTCTGACCCTGACATTCTGCCGGACGGCTTCCGCAAAATCCACTGACCATCCCAATCCAATCTCGGCAGTCATACAGGCGCCCAGAGCGGAGGTTTCTGTCTCCTCCGGCACAAGCACCGGAACTTCGAACAACTCCGCCTTCATCTGATTGAGCACCGGATTGGCCGCTGCTCCGCCTGAAATGCGCATGGAACTCACCGGCGGCTTTCCCATGCATTCATAGATATGATACAGGCTGAAAAGCACCCCTTCCAGCACTCCGTAGGCCATGTCGCTTTTCCTGCATTGCCCATGGATGCCGAAAAACATGCCTCTGGCATCGGCATTCCAGACAGGCGCCCGTTCTCCATTTAAATAAGGAAGAAATATCGGCGGCTGATTTCTTAAATTTTGGATTGGATCTACGTCCTCAAATCCGAACAGCTTCATGCCGTAGCCAAGAGAAACTCCCGCGGAGGCTGTCACACCGTAATGCACATTTCCATTAAAAAATGGCCCGCTTACCAACCGCGTATCCGGGTCTGCAGCGGTTTCCAGAACTCCAAGATGCTCGCTTGTCCCCGAAATGTCGAACATCTCGCCTGTCTCAAACACTCCCATTCCCAGAATTGACGCAAAAAAATCATTCATTCCCACGAAAACCGGAATCCCGGCAGGAAGCACCCTTCCATGGAACACAATCTCCTTTGTAAAGCCGGCCATTTCCGTGGATGTTCTCATCTCCGGCAGCTTATGAATGGGAAATCGGATCAATTCCAAAAACTTCCGGCTGTACCGGAATGCGGACAGGTTCGCCAGTCCCCTCCAGGTATACGGATCCGTGACACACGCCCCGGTCAGCATTTCACATAGAAAATCTTTTGGCTGACAGACCTTCTTGGCCTCCGGAAAGTGCTTCTTGATATACATCAATCGCGGAAGGGGATAGGAGATCAAATCTGGATGAGACATGGAAATCTCTTCTATAAACACTTTCCCGTCGCAGCTCTCTTTCAGTTCCGCAAGCTCCTCCTCTCCTTCTTTGCCGCTCCATGGAAGAACCTCTTTTCCGTCTACAATGTAGGTTCCCGTCTGAGAGGTAAGGCCGATGGCCGCGATGCCTTCCGGATCCAATTCCGCCAACGCTGATTTGACAGCCTTCCACCATCCGGACGGTGTATTTTCCTTATAGCCCTGCCGAATTTTCGCAGAAGTACCGTCTTTGTATTTCAAAAGCATTTTCACGGAGGACGTACCCAGGTCGATCCCGAGTACACCTGCTTTTTTATTCATGGACAAACACCGCCTTGAGGAAGCCTTCCGGGCGTCTCCTTGCCAGATCAAGCCCCTCTTCAAAGTCCTCCGGACGAAGCAGATTGGTGGCAAAATGTTCGATATTCACAAGACCGTCCGCCATCATGGCGACTGCTTTCTTATGCTGGTTCCAGTTGTTGCCCGCTCCGACCACACGCAGGTTATTGATATGGATATCATCCATGCGGATGCTCATGAGCTTTCCTCTTCCATAGCCTGCCAGGGCCACCGTTCCGCCTTTTCTCGCCAGCTTCAGGCTTTGCTGCACACAGGCCTCCATGCCGGTAGCGTCGATCACCACATCCGATCCGTCGGGACGAAGCTTCTTCATCTCCTCCACCAGGTCACAATCCCGGGTCGCGATCGTGCAGGCCGCGCCCATCTGCCTGGCGATCCCCAGACGCTTTTCGGTCGCGGCCGCCACCACGATCTCCCGCATGCCCATGGCCTTTGCGGCGGCAAGCATACACAGGCCGATAGAGCCTGCCCCGATGATAACTAATGTATCACCGAAGGACGCGCCCGCTTTTTCCAATGTTCCCAGAGCCACGCCCAAAGGTTCACACAGCGCACCATGGATAAAGGAGACTTGCCCCGGAAGCTCACACAGGCCATAGGCAGGAACGATCACGTATTCCGCATAGGCCCCGTCCCTTTTAAATCCAATCTCTTCAAAATCCGGGCAGTACCGCCACTCTCCTCTCCGGCATGCCTCACATTTCAGACAGACTACGTCATTGCTTCCGACCACTCTTTTTCCGATCCAGGAACGATCCTCCTCACTTCCTGCGGCATCGACAATCCCGCTCCACTCATGCCCCGGGGTAATCGGATAATTGGCCGGTATATTTCCGTCCATCACCTCCAGATCCGTTGCGCAGATCGCCGCCGCCTTGACCTTGACACGCACAAACCCCGGCTGCGGTTCCGGAATTGGCTTTTCCTCTAATACTACACATCCAGGTTCTTTGATCACGATTGCTTTCATTATTTTCTTCCTTTTCTTCTGTTTATTTATTGCTAATTTTATCACTTGTGATATGATAGTCAATAGAAAATGAGCCTATCATAATCTTTTTTAACATCGTAATCTTTTTTTAACAAGGAGGACTTCTATGGAAAAAGAATATTTCCTTAAGACACATCTGACAGAAAAGCAGGCTGCTTTGTTTTATCTTGGCCAGGAAGGATTTTTGATCAAATATCATGATATGTACTGCCTGATCGACCCTTATCTGTCCAATTATGTAGATCAGAACTGCTCTACGGACAGCGTAAAATGGGTGCGCAGATATGATGCCCCCGTCCTGCCGGATGAGCTGGATTTTGTAGATTATGTTTTTTGCACCCACAGCCATTTTGACCATGCCGACCCGGCGACTTTACGCGCTCTTGCGACCCATAATGCAAAAGCAAAGTTCATTGTCCCCGAACCCGTCCGAGACACGATACAAGCCTATGGCATCGATGCCGGACGTATGATCGGCGCCCTGGCCGGACAAGAGCTTCATCTGGGAGAATGCAGCGTCGTCCCTGTTCCCGCGGCACACGAGGAACTGCACAGGGATGAAAAGGGGAACTATATGGAGCTGGGTTATAAAATGATCTTCGGCGGTATCTCCATTTTCCATTCGGGGGACTGCTGTGTGTATGACGGACTTTCCGGTCATCTGGAAAATATTGATGTCCTCATGGTTCCGGTCAACGGGAGGAGCTACTACAAGCTAAGAAATGACATTATCGGAAATATGGATGCGGAAGAAGCCGTTCTTCTGGCACAGGAAGTGCATGCCGGTCTGCTTGTCCCCATGCATTTTGATCTGTATGATGTGAACTGCATAAATCCGGCACACTTTGTGGACTGCTTATTCAAGATCAATCCAAGGCAGGCGTTTCATATGTTTTCCGTAGGGGAACGATATATATATGATAAGGAGTTGTAGAAAAATAAGTGATACAGATTGCGCAGGATATTTCTTCGGATGTGCAGGTCAAAAAACGCAGGCGTAGTGGGCCTTGCCCTAAGGGGTACCATGCGTAGCATGGTGGATTCCTTACGGCTACGTCGAGGCTTTTTGACCTGTGCAGCCGGAGAAATAGACAAGCCAAGATGTGTAAGTTATTTTTCTACAACTCCTAAATAGTATTCTGCAAAAGAACGGCAGCAGATGGTATGTGCGGATCAGAAATAGAATTGCTTGAGAAGGGGATGCGGCGATGGCACTGGAGAACAAACTCGGTATTATAAATTCGGCAGAACTGGCAAGGGAAGAGGAACGGATCAGCAAGAAAAGGGCATTGGAATTGTTTGAGACAGGTATTCCAGACAGTCTTGAAGCAGGAACTTTTGCGGCGCTTTCGGAGATACACAGATTTTTATTTGGAGATATCTATGATTTTGCCGGAAAACTAAGGACAGTGAATCTTGCAAAAGGAAATTTCCGCTTTGCGCCGTTGATGTATCTGCGGGCTTCCCTTGAACATATAGATAAAATGCCTCTGTCTACATTTGATGAAATCATTGAGAAATATGTGGAAATGAATATTGCGCATCCTTTTCGGGAGGGAAACGGAAGAAGTACCCGGATATGGCTGGATTTTATTTTGAAACAGGAATTGTCTCAGGTGATAGACTGGGATAAGGTGGATAAGGAAGATTATCTTCTTGCGATGGAGAGAAGTCCGATCAGGGATATAGAGATAAAGCATATATTAAAAGCGGCGCTGACAAGTGATATCGATAACCGGGATATCTATATGAAGGGAATTGACACCAGTTATTATTACGAAGGATACACAACCTTTAAAACAGAAGACTTAAAATAGGATCTGTTTTTTTAAGAACTATACAAAGCTGCCAGATAAGAAACTGGCAGCTTTTTGAGAGGATCATTCTGTCTTAGGGACGGCTTCTTAGGAACTGTGCATAAATAACTTGTGCAGATGACGCAGAATCAATATTCATCTGCAAAGAGAAAAATCGCAGGCGCAGTGGGCTGCGTCAAGATTTTCCGATGTAGCAGATGGATGTTGAGACAAGTCAGATGTATAAGTTATTTGTGCACAGTTCCTTATGTCAATTCATCAGGTACAGTCTATATTCCGCAGAAATCCCACATAAGTCGCTGTGAAATAAATTGCATATATCCCGAAAAACAGTACAAACGCCGTCCCGAAATACTGCAGAGCGGAGGTGTGTACACCGGATGTGTCTACAAACAGAACGCTCACATAGATAATCACGATCCCGCTGATCAATGCCGCGAACAGTGCCGGACACAGGAAGTACATAAATAATTGTTTCCATACGACGCCTGTAATCTCTTTGTTCTTAAGTCCGATCTTCTGCAGTACCCCATACCGGAATCTGTATTTTGCGGAATCACTTAACTGCTGTACGGACAATACGGTCAGCGCGACGCACAGAAATACCAGTCCAATATAGAACAAAGGAAAAATCACGGAAGAAAGTACATACCTCACCTCCGGAATCAGATTGTCGCGCACCAGATATTTTGCGTAATACACTACGATCGAATCTGTTCCGCTCCCCATCTCATTATCCTCCAGATACAAATGTCCTCCGACATCCCGCATTTCATTCTCTGACAGCCCCTCCAGAGCCTCCAGCTTTTCTCCCAAATCCTGCGGTGCCTCTCCCTCGAGCTGCGCGGCAAGCTCCGTATAAAACACTTCCATCGCCTGAGTCTCGCTGTCCGGAATAACGATCAGATAGTCTGCTCCATTATGTCCGTCCTGCGAAAATGGCTCCGTTTGAAATCCCGCACACTGCAGTTCCCTGTCTTTTCCCCGGATAGAAATCTCCTGTGAAAAATCTCCTGTATTCCGGTAGATCCGTTCCTTCATATGGAACAGATATTCTCCCTCCTTGAGTGATACCGGTGTATATCCCAGCATCTTCCGCAAATGGTTATAATCACTGATTCCCATATAGGTATCATAAATTCCATACCAGGAACCGCCTCCGCTTGCCGCTCTGATTTTTTCCTGATTCGGCGTTCCGTCCCCATTGCGGAATTCATTTCCAAAAGTCCGTAGATTTGTGAGCAGCCACACATTTACCTGATTCGTTCCATTTTGATAGATATGATATGGATATGCTTCCGCCACACTGGCATTTTGATGCAGCACCTTCAATTCTCTCGCGAAATCCTCATCCTGCCTCTCACTCAACATCTGTACATCAAAAGGAAACTTGCCTTCCAGAATCTGGTTCTGATAATCGGAAAACATCATCGCGAACGCGCAGCCGAGAAATGCGATTGTAAACAACGCGGTCAATGTCCCCATGGTGAACTGCATGGTCTTTACCTTAGAAGCAAACTGGCGAAGCAGAAAAAGATTTTCTCCATGATAGACCGCATTTCCTTTTTTTCTCACATAGCATACAATCCAGGAGCACAGCCCCATATAAAAAAGATATATGACAAGGATAAGCCCGATCAGAAAGCAGAGTATGGAGCCAGAATTCCACTCTTCTCCTGAAAACAGCCGGAAGCCAAACGCACACAACAAAAAGACAGACAACGGAAGCAGCCATTTTTTCACTTCCTCACGCGATTCCCTGATTTCTTCATTCTGCTGACCTGCGTACATCAGGTCCCGGATATTCATTTTTCGGAATTTCCGGGAACATCTGAGCAATGCCAGGAAATAACATCCCGCGTAGCAGGATATGGTCATCACAATGCAGCGCACGTCCAGATACAAGTGCAGATGATACTGTTCCTGTATCATACTGAACAAAATGGAAAGTAAAATCTGCTGCAAAAGCAGCCCCAGCAACATTCCGCACAGGAACGCTCCTGCTCCAAGAGCCATATTTTCTCTGATGTAGAGATGGGAAATCATCTTTTTTCGCATTCCCAGCAGCAGATATGTTCCGAATTCCCGGCTCCTTTTCTGCAGCATGAACCGCACCATATAATTGATCAGCCAGGCAATAATGATCACTACAAAGACCGTTGCCACTATAATTAACATTGACATCAGGGCCACACTGTTAATCCGGTGCTGAAAATCTCTGGAAAAAATAACGGTATTAAACGCAAACATCAATGCCGTCACAAAGGTCATAGTCAGAAAATACACCAGATAGTCTCTGGCAGAACGTTTTACATTACGCAAGGCAAGTTTAGCGAGCATCGGACAACTCACCTCCTGTCAGAGACAATACATCCAGAATCTGATTCAGAAACCTGCGCCGGTCCTGCTCTCCCCGAACCAGCTCATGGAATATACACCCGTCCTTCAAAAATAAGATCCGGGAACAGTAGCTTGCGGAGAACGCGTCGTGGGTCACCATAAAGATCGTAGCGGAAAGCTTCCGGTTCATTTCCGTAAATGTCTCTAAAAGTGTCTGAGATGCTTTGGAGTCCAAAGCCCCGGTCGGTTCATCGGCAAGCAAAAGCCGCGGATGATTGATCAATGCTCTGGCACAGGCACACCGCTGCTTCTGTCCGCCGGATACCTCATAGGGGAACTGTCCCCGCACTTCTTCTATTCCCAGAAGCCGAAGCATCTTTTCTGTTTCTTCCTGGATGGTGCTGCGTTCCTTCCTGCGGATCGTCATGGCCAGCATGATATTTTCTTCAATGGTCAGTGTGTCCAGAAGATTATATTCCTGAAATACAAAGCCCAGATTGTCCTTCCGAAAATCTGCCAGCCTCTCCTCCGACAGCTCCGTAATATCCATATCTCCGTAATAGATATGTCCGGCTGTTACGCTGTCAATGGTGGACAGCATATTAAGAAGCGTTGTCTTTCCTGATCCCGAAGCACCCATCACACCTACGAATTCACCCTGATCCACGGTGAAGCTGACACGGTCCACCGCTTTTGTCACATTTGTGCCGCTGCCATAATACTTTTCCACATCACATATACGGATGTAATCCTTCATATTCTGTCACTCTCCCTTTAAAACCACCTTCCACTGCAGCCCTTGTGGTATTTTAGATATCTTTTTTAAACAAGATATTTTCTTTTAAACAAGATATATAGTAACAGATTTTCATAATGAATGGTATCTGGGTCACTTACAATATTCTTACATTTTTGAAACTTAAGGAGCATCTGCTCAATACCTTCACGGAGGCGTCCACAATCCCATGAAAAATGCCTTCGGCAATGGGAAAACAATTATTTCACAACATGACTGCTGACCGGAAATTCCAGAATCATCGTTGTACCGGAACCATACACGGAGTCCGCCTCGATCCCAATCCCTAACTTTTGGCACAGCTTCCTGCAAAGATAAAGCCCCATCCCTGTCGCCCGGTCATTCTTCCGTCCGTTGGTGCCGGTAAAGCCTTTTTCAAAAATCCGGGACAGTTCTTCCTTCTTGATTCCTGTTCCATTATCCTTTACATATAAACGGATCCCATGCTGACATGCTTCTGTGTACATCCGGATACGCGCGCCTTCTTCTGCCTTATATTTTGTACAGTTCAGGATCATCTGATTCAGAATAAACAAAATCCATTTCCGGTCCGTATATGCCTTCTGCCCTTTGCACTCTACATCTACCTGTATCTTGTTCTGGATCAGATAGAATTTATTTTTCATCACCGCCTCTTCCACAGTCGTCTGCAGATCGGTTTCCTGAATTACATAATCCTTGTACACCTCATCGGAACGGGCGTAGTACAATGCCATATCCACATAGTTTTCTACCTTCTGGTTTTCCATAGCGATCTGCTGGTTCCTGCTGTTCTCGCATATCAGAGAAATGCTGGTGATCGGCGCTTTGATCTCATGAACCCAGCTTTCAATATACTCCCGGTATTCCCGCTGCGCATCCTCCATCCTGCGGATTCGTTCGATGACAGATTTGTTGGATTTACGGATCAACTCCCGATACAGTCTATCCTCAGCGCGGGGCGAATCCGGCATCAGTTCGCCCAGAAGAAATCTCTGATCAGCCTGCTCCAATATCTGGCCTGCCAGAGCAAAATATTTTTTTCTGTTGTGGTATTCGTACAGGACCCAGGCCGCAAGGATCAGCAGCCAGCAGATCAGAAGGAGGATGCAGTAATCCCCGGGATATCCGGTCAGCAATAGAAAACTAACGGATACCAGCATACAGGACAGGTGCAGCAGAAAGAGAAGGAGCTTATCCCTCAGAAAGGAACCGAGCTTCAGACAGCATTCGCCCGGATTATTTTGCCGGTTGTTCATATATAATACCCCAATCCCCTTTTCGTCCGAATAAAATCATGTATTCCGGCCTGCTCCAGCTTTGCGCGGATACGGGTCATATTGACGCTCAACGTATTATCATCAATAAAGACCTGGTTGTCCCAGAGGTACTCGATCAGATTCGCCCTTGAGACAATATTTCCTTTGTTCCGGAACAGATAATGCATGATCTTTAATTCATTTTTCGTTAATTCCGCAGCCTGATCCCGGAAGGAAAGGATTCCTTTCGCGATATCCAGTTCTACCTCCCGGTGGACAAACTTTGTTAATTCCTTTCCGCCGCGCGCGGTACGTTTTAAGACTGCCGCGATATGCGCCAGCAGGATGGGGGCCTGAAACGGCTTGGTAATATAATCGTCTCCGCCTTTCATCAGCCCGGTCAGTTCATCCATGGAATCCGTGCGGCATGTCACAAAGATAATCGGAACTTCTGAGACGGAACGGATCTTTGTACACACATCAAAACCAGACTCTCCCGGAAGGTTCAGATCCAGCAGCACCAGATCCGGACAAAACTCCAGAACCTCTGCTGCCGCATCCTCGAATTCATTCAGGGCGGTCACCTGATATAAGGCATTCTCAAGAAGCAGCTTCAGCTCCTGACGGATGACAGGCTCATCCTCTACAATCAAAATATGCATCTTTCTCCCCTATAGACCGTAACATGCCACACCTTTCAAGGCATGACATATAACTATACATCCAGTAGCTGCCGGAGTGCATCCAGCGTTTCTTCCACGGAATTGCCGTCCAGCAGCAGAACCAGACCGCTGCCCAGCAGCTCGTAGACCTGCATCAGCAGCATGAGCACATGGCCGCATTTCTCCAGTTCTCTTTCATCATTCAGCCCGGTCAGCATCGTATAGCGGATGCCCAACGCCTTTTGTGTCTCCCCGCCCTGTTCCTCATTCCGAAGATAGAGGAACTGCCCAACAGGAAGCATGCTGTTCAGTTCATTGATCAGGCTCATAATATCATAGTCCGAGACAGGTACCGCAGCCTCCGCGAGCATTTCATTCAGACCCAATTGCCCATAAAACTGCAGCAGGCAGCCGAACTCGGGCATATCCACAAAATTACAGGAGATATCAATGCTGAGATCCTCCCCCACCCGAAGGGGAATCAGCAGACAGTCCATAGGAACCACAGCGCTTTTTTCCAGTAAAGTACTCTGAAAATCCAGCTTCCTTACATAAGAATCGAGTCTTTTTAATCCTTCTCTCAATTGATCTTCCATCGCTTCTATTCTTTCTCCTTTTTGATTGCTGCAATTCACGGTCTTCTGTATCACTTATTTTTCCACAACTCCTAAAGGGCTTTATGGAAATATCCTGCGCAATCCTCACAAGTTATACTCACGGCTGATAAAATCTGCCGTGAGTATTGCGCCAGCCGCAGCCGCAAAGCGGCATAATTCCTCCTGCGGCTGCGCGCATCCTGTTATACTGCACGGCAGATTTATCTGACGCGCAGTATATTTTCCTGCAGCTCCTGATCGGCCGTAAATTGCGGCTTACTTCTTGTAAATATAATACTCCTTTAGTTCTTCTTTTCCAAGTGTTTTCCCCGATTTTCTATATTCCTGCTGCAGTGCGGTCATGATATGCTTCATTCCGGTGATCTGCTGCTCCGCCGCCGCCATAAACGCCGCATTGACCGCAATATTTTTAATCGCGGCCCCGGACAGGTCAAAGCTGGACGCAAGGTACTCCGTATCCACGTCGTCCTCGAGAGGCATCTGCGCCGGAAATACTTTTTTCCAGAGCTGCCTTCTCTGCTCTTCCTGCGGAAATGTGAAGTGAATAATATATTTGATTCTTCGTTTATAGGCATCGTCAAAATTCTGTAGAAGATTGGTTGCAAGGATCGTGATTCCGTCGTATTCCTCGATCTTCTGCAGAAGATATGCCGTCTGCGCATTGGCGCTGATATCCCTGGAATCGGTGACATTGACCCGCTTTCCAAATAAAGCGTCCGCCTCGTCAAAGAAAAGAATGCTTCTGCTCTTTTGTACTTCGTCAAAAATATCCCGCAGATTTTTTTGTGTTTCCCCGATATATTTTGACAGGACGCCGGATAAATCCACCTTATAAAGCTCCAGGTTCAATTCCTTCGCCAGAACCTGCGCCGCCATGGTCTTTCCGGTTCCCGGCGGTCCCGCGAAAAGCATGGAGACGCCTCTGCCATAGGCAAGCCTGCTCCGAAAGCCCCATTCCTCATACACCCGGTAACGACAGGTAATCTGGCCGCAGGCCTGGCGCAGAAGCTCCTTCTGATCTTCCTCCAGGACAAGCTCATCCCACGTATAAGAAGCATTCACCCGACTGGCCCGCTCCCCCAGCCGATGAGAAATCTTCTGGTGACAGGCCTCGTAAATGGATGCGGCATCGATCTTCTCTGCTCCGCGCGCAGCCGTTTTTTTCGCCGCGGCTTCCACCACCTCCCGAATCATTCCCGGTGTAAAGTCAAACTGCGCCGCCAGCGTCTCACAGGAAAGCTTCTCATCCGGGTCATACATGATGAGAGAGTCCTTCCACAGCCGGATCCGCTGCCGTATGTCAGGGTGCCGCATGGCAAAGACTTCGGTCCGGAAGTCAAAGGAAAGGAATTCCTCCCACTGCTCTTCTGTCTCTGTGGTCAGAAATACCGTTGTAAAAAACAACTCCGCATTTTTCAGAATTTCGTGAATCAAAGCGATATCCCAGTCTTTTTCATACTTGAGTGCTTCCCAATGACAAAAACATAGATACGCCTGATCCAGAACCGCCCTTACCACCGCGTCTCTGACACATTCTCTCTGCTGTTCCGCGCTTTTCTGCCGAATCTTGCTCAGGTCAAAAAAGAGCACTGCCCGCCCTGTCTCCTGTACCGCCAGGCGCACCTGCAGCTTTTTTCCGCTTCCGGCCGCACCTGTCAGTATCAGGAGCTGCAGCCTTTCTTCTGCCTCCCCTTCCAGACAATGCTTCAGGCAGATTGCGATCTGCCGGTTCACATTGAGCCCCTGCCAGTTTCCACCGTCCGGAAGACAGAGCACATACTCCTTCTTCCGGCTCACCAGATCAGACTCATAGAAAAAAATATATTCGATCAGGTCACTTTGCAGCTTCAGCTTCCAGGATAATTCACTTTCCATCGCCTTTGGTTTTTCCTGAAACACGCACAAAAGCAGGGCTTTGCGCCGGACGATCTGATGAATGAGATTGTTTCGGACACAGGTGTCCGCAGAAAACATTTTGATGCATAAATCTATGGTCGGATACTTGCAGGACCGTTCTTCCTGCAGACCGGCATATATCTTCTCAAATTCCCGGTCCAGTTCCGGCGCCGCCGCAAGGCAGACACAATACTTTTCAAATTCTGTCAGCCCCAGTTTGTGCAGCATATACGCGAAGGGGAGCATCCGTCCGCTTTTGACGGACTGATGGGCTTCCTTATGAAATACGTTCCATTCCTGGAACAAAAGCCGCCGTTCCAGATCATATGCTTTCCGGCTGTGCATGCCGTTCTCGGCTTCCCGGACATCGTCCGGAAACGCGGCATATCTGGTATACAGATCCAGTTCTTTCTTTACAAGCTGAAGCAGCACTTCAAAATATTGTTCCGGTTCCTGATACATGACTTCTCTCCTCATCTCAAGTATCTGCTCAGTACCTTCACAGATACGCCCGCAATCCTAGAACAAAGAGTTTCGCTTGCGAAACTCGCGCCTGCGGCGGTCGCGTTGCGACATCTACCTCATACGCCGCAGTGCGCATCCTCCCGGAGGATTTTTATTCTATAGGAAAATTCGGAGAAGTTTCCTATAGAATAAAAAAGTGTGCGTCTCGACGCACACTCGCGCCGAAGCGCGGCTGCGACAGCAGCCATTTTCCTTATGCGCGTAGTGCGCATCCCCCGGAGGGTTTTTATTTTATAGGAAAATTCGGAGAAGTTTCCTATAAAATGAAAATTGCCTTCGGCAATGAGGATTGCTCTTATAAACCGTCTACCAGCATATCCTGAAACTTACTGAGGCTGTTTGCCCGGATCAGCTTAGCATAGGGTACGCCAACCGCTTTGAACTGGCCTTCCGTTTTCTGATAAAGGCCATACGTTTCCGATGCTGATTTTTCCGCCGTCTTACCATCCACAACTCCTCCTGCCTCCTTAGGCTTCGCCAGCGATTCATCCAGCCATTTCAGTCCCCGGTGATTTTCGGTCAGGCCTTTGACCTTCTCCCACAGGCTTTGCCTGATAAATTTCTTACGGCTGCCGCCTGTCGCGTCAACCGCCTTGTTCGCTACCTTCGCGGAAGTGGTCAGGATAGTGGACACGTTCGCTACCGCGCCCATTCCAACCGTGGCATCCTTCAAGGTCTTATCCTTTATTCCGCGTCCGTTGACCACCGTATTGGCTCCGCTGACTCCTGTAGAAACAAGCCCCACCGTAAGATTGATCAAGGTTGTGGCCGTGACAGCCAGGGAACGCTCCGCCTTTGTGATCCGTTTCGTCATGCCCAGGTATACGATCAGTGAATCCTTATCTTCTTCGGATAGCTGCTTATCATTCATGATCTCTTTCGCTGCTTTTATGCATTCACTTTCACTCCAGGAATCCGTCGTCCCAGCCGTAAGATTCTTTTTTCTTTCTACCACGAGCATTGCCCCTTTTCTTGGCTTCTCTGTCTCCTGCTTCAGTGACTTCAAACCTTTATAACCTGACTGAAGTCCCCGGATACCATTCAGTGCCCCGATGATCTGTGTGGTACCTGTCAGAAGGAACATCGCGTTGGAGATCATATTCATGATCTTACTGTTTTTTCCTGCCATGGACATAATCGTCTTAATGATCGCCACCCCTTTGACCAGCATTGTCAGCATATCGCCCGCAACGCCGAGAACCGTCAGTGTCGTATCGATCTTGCTGATTTTTTTCCCTTCTTTATTATTTCCCTCTTCTTTATTTTTTTTCAATGCTTTATGGGTTTCCCCCAAGTCATACAATTTCCTTATTTTCACGGTCATGTTGCGGCATGTTGACACAATGGAAAGCAGATTCGTGACCAGCGACATTCCCTGAAAAACTGACTTTGATGTTGGATTCGAATCAAAAGTGGTCAGCAGTCCGATTCCGCTCCCGGCAATCATATTAAGGTCGGATGCCACATCCAGTGCCGTGGAATCCAAAAAGCGATTAGCCCTGCCCGATACGGAAGAAGCCATCGGATTCTTTTTATTTTGACTCAGCAGCCTGGCCGCAATCACCGCCTTGTACAGATTTCCACTCCGCAGTGTCTCGATCTTCGACTTTATATCGTCATTTCCTGCTGCCCCTTTTGCCTTCTCTGCTTTCGTCTCCTTGATCGGAAGAGAGTCAAAAAACGCATCCTCCGTATCTTCCGCTCTCCTGGCTGCCCCCGGCGCGCCGGTCTCAACAGCAACCCCTGCCGTCGTAAGATTAACCTTGTCTCCTATAGAATTGATCCGCGTCTGTGCATCCGGCGGCAGATCGGTATCTCTTTGATTCAGGCTTTCATCCTGATCACTGTTTTCATTCGGAGTGTTGTCCTCGTTCTGATTTTCATTTTGATCGACAGGCTGCTCCTTCGGCGCGTCCGGCTCACCCGGTACCTGACTGCTCTCAGGCAATGTTTCTTCTGTTAACATCTTTCCACCTCCCTTATCCTTACGGTTCACATGGCGGCCGTAACATTGTCACAATTCACGGCCTAACCGGCCGCGAATTGAAACCTAAAATTTCTCGATCACAGTTTCCGTATCCTCCGTATCCGCAAGCTTATAATACTTATCACATCGATACAGATATTCCTTCGCGGCCTTGTCTTTCCGATGCCGTTTCAGCACCTCCACAAATATGAGCCTTGCCTCGTAAAATTTCTTTGCCACGAACAGCTCCACCCCTTTTTCAAACAACGGCTTTGTCAGTTCCTTATAGTAAAACTCTTCCTCCGTATCCCCGTCATACACATCATAAACCCTCTCCAGCATGTCTGCCGCTTCCAGGCACACATTTCCGATATAGCGGGCATGGTACTGTTCTTCAAAATCCGGTATCTGCTGATAGATTCTGTGGGTAATCAGAATCCTCGCCCCATACTTGTCCCCTACAAACCCCAGCGCCTTTGCCAGATCCGAGTGGGCACAGATGGCTGTCACCTCCATCCGCTTCTCATGTCCGATCACGCCCAGCATCAAAAAGCCATAGCTGACAGCAATCGTTCTGCCCTTATCCGGAATCACTTCATCCAGAGATCTATGAATCTCCACCGCCGCATCCAGTGCTTCCCTGCTGTTCTCCGTAAAAAACGCGGACAGCCCGGAATCTTCAAAATGCTCCACCACCCCATGATGACTGTCAATGGGCTCTACCAGCAACGACAATATCTGGTTGATCTCCGTATATACTTTTTCGGCGGACGTGGCCAGTCTGTGATAGTCAACCGTGTGGAGGGACAGGATGGTCATGTTTTCCGTGATCTCATCTCCCAGCTTTACTTGCTGGATCGACTCCTTTCCCAGCAGTTCCAGGATTTTAGCCGGGATGAACTTATAATAGCCGTCCGACATTTCCCGAATATCCTGCACATATTGAGCGATCCCCAGAGACATCTTATTAAATGCCGCGGAAATATCCGCAATCTCATCATGGCCCCGCACGTCCACCGTGACGCCCATCTCTCCTTCCGCCAGCCGGCCTGCGCATTCTTTCAGCTTCTTCAGCGGCCTGAGGAAGATAAACAAGATCACCATCAGGATTACCGTAATCACTGTCATCAGGCAGGAAGACACCATCTTCAGATTCCACTGATAATACCAGATCTCGTAATCCTGTATATTTCCGCTGGCAGTGACCGCAAGCACCCCATATATGGTTCCGTCCGCCAGAACAATGGGCACAAATTGGATATTCTGCTTTCCGCTGTTGCTCTCGTCGCTTTCATTCACCGTCTCCTTTGATTCATAAGCCGCATACGCCGCCTCAAGACTCCCCCCTGCATAGCACCATTCCACCGGCACATTCCGGTATTCGGACAGGGACTCATCGATCCGGAGCCTGCCTGCTTCGTCCGCTTTCAGCACACTGTACATATATACCGCAGATTCCCGGGCTTCGGATCCATTTCCGGCTCCTCCGGGCATATTGTGGCCCAGTACCAGGCTGTTTCCTTCCGATGGAAGCAGTTCCTGCCCCAGTTCCAGATTCCGTATGATCTGCTTTTTGAGCTGCGCTCCCATCACGGACATGACCATCGTCTGATTCCGGTCCAGCTGCTCCCGGATGGTATGCTCGATCCATTGCTCCAGAATCTCCTCCGTAAAAAACAGCCCCAGTGCAAAGATCAGGATAAGCCGCACCAGGATCGTCTGCATATGATATCTGCAGTAAAAACACCAATACAGGCAGCCAAGCCCTGCCGCCAGAAGTATCCACAGATATACCTTCCACATTTTATGTAAGATCGCGCCAAATGAAAGCGTAACCGTTTCGATATCCTGATGCTGCCCCTCATGGTAAGAGCAGATGGAAACGACCCGTTCTTCCTGCGCATCTCCTGCCCCGCCGCAGAAGCCTTCTTCCGTACAGTCCGGATTGATAAGGTCTTCAAATGTGAACCTGGGCGCCTGCCTTCGTATATCTTCCGCCGTATATGCCACGGTGGCCTCCAGATTCTCCAGGTTGATCTTCCGGATACAGTCCGACTGATGATCCGTCACATAGACCATATGCCCTCCGTCGTCGGCAAGCTCCGAAAATGCCCCTCTCACACCGGAAATTCCTTCAATATTCAGATACAGTCCGCTTCCCAGCTCTCTGGCAAAGACTTCCCCTTCATAATCCGTCCACAACAGGATCTGATTGTCGCTTAAAAAAAACTGAGATTTCAGGGCCGGATATTCCAGGTTAACGGAGTCCAGCCTCCGTACCTCCTGTTCTTCATCCATGGTACAGAGATCCACCTTCCCTGCTCTGAGATCCGGCAGTTCAAAATAATAGAGCAGGCCGTCCCGAATGCCCTGGATGCAGGTCTGACTGCTCCGACGTGCGATCTCCGTCAGATCATACCCTGTCTCCCGAAGCTTTCCTTTCTTAAAATCACAGAAAAATACTTTGCAGCCTGTCTTCTGATAAGACTTCACATTCATCTCATCAATCAGTGCATAGGCATTTCCCAGATCATCAAAAAACACTTCCAGAATCCTTCTGTATGCTTCCTTTTCATGTCTGGCACAGGTGATCATCTCTCCCCATTCTCCATTGGTATCTGAGCGGATAATGCGGAAATAATTGTCATCTCCGCGGTCCACAAAATACAGATAGCCTTCCTCAGAATGTACCTGTTCTATATAATTCAACCGTATTTTTCTGCCGCCATAACTGCTTATCAGGATCGCTCCAAGCGCGATAAGCAGGATCACCTTTATGCCGAACAGGCTCTTCTTTTCCATATCTGCCTCCCGATAAATTCGTTACTGTTCACACCCGGGTGCTCACAGTAACGGCATCCGGCTCATTGAGAAGTCGCCTGACGGCGAGGAGCCGGATGCCCGCCCCATCACTGTATTGGCCGGATGCCGTGCAGCGAGTGCACGGCACCGTGTGAACAGTAACATAAATTCTCCGCGCGCCCATATTTTATAGTTGTATTGTCATGCATCCTGAATTTGTGAACTGGATCGTGCCCCCATAGGAACACATCAGCTTGCACTGATCGTTCAGCGCAGGCTTCCCTCCGATCTGTACCTGCGGCACACCGGGCGTCCATGGGCCTGCCGGAACCGGTACGCAGGGCATCGGTGTCAGCACGCCCATCGCCGCGGACGTGGCCGACGCCACGGTGGGGTTCAAGAGACTGCTGCACATACCGAAGGGCAGAATATTTACCATCGGTACGTTATCCATAATCGTTGCCAGAGGCATCGCGGACATCGCCCTTGCCAGAGGCAGTACTGTCAGTGTAGAAGGCGCCATTCCAAACGTGCAGGTCATAACTGCCCCGCCGGTCACACACAATCCCATTTTGTTTCCTCCTTTGTCCTCTAATCCATTTGCATGGCAAAGATTGCCTATATCCGGATCTCTTTTTTGTCTCCGAACTCAATTTCTGTCTCTCCATGGAATTCCTTTCCGTCCTCCATGTAAGAGTAATATAACCGGTAGTTCTGTTCTTTCAGATGATCCAGGAGCAGGAAGAACTGTCCGTCGTCATCGGCGGTACATTCATATGCCTGGTAAACCGACGTATCCTTCTTGCGATAGTTTCTCCGCAAGGGCGCAAACAGGCAGCATTTCTGAGCTTCCCCAGGGGATTCCCGGAGCTGAATATACTCTCCGTCCTGTCCTTCCTTATCCCGGACGTACCATTTTCTCCTGGCGCCTGACGCCCCCCGCATAAAAATGGAAATCTCCTGATCTCCCTCCCGGCAGTCGTAGATCAGTCTGCCCTCGGGTATTCCTTCTTCCAGATGGAAACGCAGGAGAGTTCCGGGTACTGCCGTTCCCCGAAGCATCGTCTGACCGGCCCTGACCGGGTAGGCTCCTGAGGGAGAGAGAAAGAGTTCCTCTGTCTCCTCTCCCTGATCCGGTTTCAGCCGGACCCGCCTTCGCTGATAGACCGCGGATTCTATCTCAATCTCAAATTCTTCCTGCCCCATATCCAAAAAAAGCCAGTATCCCCCCGGCTTCATGACCGGTCTTTTCCCACCCGGAACGACCCTGACCTGAATACCGTTTGTCACGATTTCTTCCGAAAACGCGTCCCGAAGAAGAAT
The DNA here is from genome assembly GCA_009774255.1 of Faecalicatena sp. Taxonomy (GTDB): domain Bacteria; phylum Bacillota; class Clostridia; order Lachnospirales; family Lachnospiraceae; genus Schaedlerella. The sequence goes on along the minus strand of VSNK01000013.1, from coordinate 16,079 downwards.
CACTTTGGAAAGCCGGATATGGATCTTCCGTAATATTTCTTTCTGCATATTTCTTTTCCTTTATCTGCGCTGCAGATCATACCGTACATCCCGTACTCTGCTTACCGCTTTCTTCCTTGAAGACTTGATCTCCACGGGACCCGCCGTATAGAAGAGGGAGGCTTTATACGCCGTGTTCGGCGTGGTCCAGATCCGCAGCTTTTCTTCGATGGGCATATCCTGCATCCGGATACGGATATCCAGACCGGAGGCCTCTTCCACCGGTGCTAAGGACTCTCTGTCCAGAATCGCCTGATCCCGAAACAACTGTATGATCTTTCCCATGATCTGGTGTTCCTGTACCGCCCTGTATTTCAAGTCACTCTGCAGATACAGGGTGATCATATAATACAAGGTCAGGTATGCGGACGGATAGCGCTGGGATTTCTGGCCCACATTGACCATATCATGCATCTGAATGCTCTGGTCCTCCTTCAGGTCATAGAGCCATACCCCCACCGCAAAATCCCCATGCTCCTCGGGCGCGCAAAGTCCGATCTGATCCGGACTGCTGAGCAGCTCCGGCACCAGGGCCTCCCGCAGCAATTCCAGCATCGCATTTCCCACATCCCCGATTTTCGAATAATCCGCCATTTTTATTCCCTCTTTCTGCTCCTCTCCGCGGCCGCCCCGATCTGATCGAAAGCTTCTTCTCCGGAAGAATCTGTTCCTCCCTCTCAGGCATCATCGGAGCCCTCATCCTCTTCTCCCCCGTCTGTGCCCGGATTTTCTTCCGGGTTCTCCGGGTCCTCGGACTCTTCGGGTTCTTCCGATTTCTTCAATACCTTTCTTACATCTGCCCGGCTGCCCCGTTTGGACAGCGTCACACTGGCAGATGGGCTCTCACACTCATACCCTGACGGAGGCACTACCGTAACGCGGAAATTTCCAAAAGCGTGATTTGCAAAAATGGCTCTGCCGTTGTCATCCGTCACACTGCCCTGTCCGTCGCTCAGATTGACTTCCACATCCTTCATCGGCTCGCCTTCTTCATCCACAATGGTACAGATAATGATCCCATACTGCACATCAACATCCTCGGACTGCGTAACCAGGCGTCCGTCCTTGAACTGGCCGGACTGAAGGACGATCCCGGTGGATGCTTCATACAGAATCCCGGATCCAAAATATTCTCCGGATATAAAGTATCCCACATAGATCAGGTTTCCTTCCGAATCCCACTGTGTTCCCTGCCCGTTATAGATTCCGTTCAGAAAAGCGCCGTCATAAATCTGCATTTTCGTCCGGGGGTCATATAGTTTTCCCTGTCCGCTGTATATGCCCTGATAAAATTCTCCGCTGTACAGCAGATTCTTTGTCTCCAAATCCGTCAGAGTCCCCACTCCCTGGTATTTTCCGGCGGAAAATCCTCCGTCATAGATCAGAAGTTCCGATTCCGCATCATAGAGCTTCCCCAGTCCGTCATACTGATCCGACTGAAAACCTCCGTTATAGACCAGCTTACCCTTGTCATTGTATTCCTTTCCGGCACCTTCTTTTTTCCCATTCACAAAATTCCCTTCATAAAGCAGGATCTCATCTTCATATAATTTCCCGGTTCCTTCATAGCTGTCTCTCGCAAAATCCCCGTCATACACCAGGACACCGTCTTCATCGTATTCTTTTCCCGCTCCCTCTTTTTTTCCGCCCGCATATTCCCCGTCATATAGCAGGGTGCCGTCCTCGGCATAGGTCCTGCCGGCTCCCTCTCTTTTATCATCCGCGTACCGCCCGTCGTAGACCAGCCTTCCCCGCAGGTCATACTCTTTCCCGGCCCCGTCCTTTTTCCCGTCTATGTAGTTTCCGTCGTAAACCAGGACGCCGTCCTCGCTGTATTCCTTCCCGGAGCCTTCTTTTTCCCCGTCTACGTATTCCCCGTCGTACACCAGGTTCCCATTCTCATCGTAATCCTCGCCGGAGCCTTCCTTTTCGCCGTCCACAAATTCTCCGTCATACACCAGAACGCCGTCCTCATACAGCTCGCCCTCGCCCTCATATTCTCCGTCCTGATTGATGGTTCCCTTATAAGCCACCTCCCCGTTCTCATCTGTCATCACCACGTTTTTCAGCAAAGGCTCACCGCCGACAAATTCTCCCTCAGCCAGAACCTTCCCCTTGGAATTATAGAGTGTCCCTGCCCCCTCCTTCTCTCCTTTTGCAAAGCTGCCCACATACTGTACCTTTCCGTCCGGAAAATAGAGAGTTCCGTCTCCCTCAAAAAGTCCGTTCTGAAAAGTCCCTTTGTAGACCATATTACCGTTCTTGCCATAAAGGATTCCCTGTCCATGGTACTGGTTCAGTTCAAAGTTCCCCTTATAACGGAGCGTCTCCTCTTCCGGATAATAGAGTTCCCCTTCTCCGGAATATGCCTCCATCTCAAAATTGCCGTCATACAAGAGTGCTCCCGCATAATTGTAGAGCTGCCCCTTCCCATTGATCCGCCCGTCTTCCATCCGCCCCTCGAACAGCAGGGTGCCGTCTTCCTCCGCCAAAAGCCGTACCTTCCCGGAATAGCCGATCATCTCTTCGGAATCCACGGTCATTGTTTTTGTAAAAAATCGGGAAATAATAATCGGGTGGAGCAGCTTCACATACAGGATCGGAATCACCACCAGAGCGACGAGGAACAGATAGACCAGCTTTTTCAGCACATAGTAATGACCAAAGGAAAAATAATCCTTCAGTGACCGTTCCTTCTTTCCTGCCTTGCTGCCGATGCCCTTGCGGACATCCCCTACCACCTGGGACGCAAAAGATTCCGGGCTCAGCATTCTCTTTATTTTTCGGAATAAAGTCTGGATGGGTGCGATCAGAACCCTTTTCAGCCTTTTGGCCGTATATTCAATCAATCCCGTCTTCATCTGCGCGGCTCCTTTTATAACATTGGTCTGCGGCTCCAAGCCATTACGGACCTTTTCATTCAAAATCTGTAAATGCGCTATCCTGTGCTGAGTAGTTACCAAAATCTTATTGCTGTGTATTCCCCTGATCGAACTCCTTGATCTTCAGAGTCCCGATCTGCTGGAATGAGATTCCGTCCTCTGACAGAACCGGATTGGGCAGATGCAGCAGAAGGTACATCCCTGCTGCCAGGATGAGGGCAACGGCGATCATGGCTTTTATCACCGGCAGTTCCTTTTTCAGCCATTCCCACGCCCTCCACCAGATACGTCTCGGCCGGATCTCATGCTGTTCGCTCTGCCAGAGCACTTTCCCGTAAATATTGTCAAACGCCTCATAACTGTCCCATAGATAGAGATACTCGTCCTCTTCCATATCTCTGGCAAAATCCATCAGTTCCCGGGAGCTTTTTCCCGTGATCTCCTTCCTGAACAGCTCCTGCACCAGGTCACTGATCCGCCGCAGGCAGTTCTTCTCGTCTACCTGCCAATAATAATCCAGCTCCGTAAAAAAATAGTTGAAGCGGATATTCAGTGCAGAGTCCACCACAATGCTGTCTTTTCTCAGGACCTCATAGATAAAGCAATCCGGCATATCCAGCAGGAAGATCTGCGCGAATATGTTTTTCATCAGAAGAAGACGCTCCTGCAGGTTATAATCATTCTCCGCCAGAGCCTGCTGCAGCGTCTTCCCCTGGGCGTACTCGAATACGATATAGTATTTTCCCTCCGCATTAAAGCAGTCGTGGAGGTCCTTGAATGCAATGCTCGTATTTTTTCTGGTCGTCACCAGGATCAGCCTTTTGATCAGCTCACTGTCACTGACACAGGCAATCGTATAAACTTCCAGACCGGGCGAGTTCAAGTCTCTCGCTATATAAAGCTGCAGCGTTCCGGTGGATTTGATCTTCTGAATCACCTCATACCGTTTATCCGGAAATTTAATAAGCATAGGATCACCTCGATATCAAAATGAGCGTTACAGTTCATGGCCTGACCGGCCGCGGACTGTAACGCAGCCAGCCCATTGAAAAGTCGCCTGATCTCACAGTTCTTTCTTTTCACGCACAACCACAAAGGTAGTCGCCTTCATCTCAGGATATGATGTGCCCGACACATTGATCTGGAATACGCCTGTGGTATCCGGCGCCGTATATTTTCCGTTTTTATCGATCACACCGCCGTCCATGTCTTTGACGCTCCATTTCAGGCGCTCGTCCTGAAAGCCTTCCATTACGGCGGTAAACACGATACTTTCATTCGTATACAAATCAGGGATATCAGGCTGGATATACATATACTTCTTTTTCTGTATCTCAGACTTACGCGCATGATGACGCATTGCGGTCCAATGTACCTTCACACTCGCCGCGTCCTCATTTTTCTGTATCTTCATCCCGATGATAAAGGAACCCTGGACATCCACCTTTGCTCCCAGAGAAGCCTCAAATGCCTCATCCTGCTTCCGGAATACGGACGCGTCCCCGAATACGGTGTATCCGTCGGAAATCCCATCGTCCACCTCATAGCCAAGCACAATGGTGACCGGTTCAAAGCCGAGCCCGTGGATAATCTTATCCGAATAAAGCACATCTCCCGGCAGCACATTTTCCAGGTCAAAGACGACTTCTCCATAGGCGGCCCGGATGGCCTTCTTTCCCTTTTTTTCCGAAAATTTCCCCAATTCTTCGAGATTCAGCACGTTTTCTGCCGGAGGCCGCTTCTTGATCTCATCCGCCAGCTTATGGATCATGGCCGTGGTAATCTCCGTATGCATGATGCTCTGATGGAACGGAAGACACTCAATCCGCTCGATCATGCAGGCGTCCGCCGCTTTTACCACATAGAGCTTTGCCAGGTAGATACTCTGATGGAAGGTATTGTCCACAATATAGTCCATCGCGCTTTTATAGTATTCCTCCTGCAGAACCTGGCTGCTGTCCCGCGCACTGATATGGGCTTTGCTCGTGATATGCTCTGCCGTGGTGTATTCTCTCCCCCCGATCCGGAGGGAAAAGCTTCCGAAGGAGAGAGCTGCCTCGGCCTCCACATCGTTGACATACGCGGCTTTCACCGGAATCTCCAAACAATATTTCTGATCCTTCGCATGATCCTTTTCGTTAAAATTGACACGCACCACCGTAGCTCCCTTGTGGGAAAGGAAGGAGAGGATCAGCTCATATTCAAAAGAAAATTCTTCCTGCTGCCCGTTGTTTTCGATTTCGATACGAAGCGCGGTGTCCGTTCCCATCTCCAGATACCTGGGAAGGACCTGCCGGATCACGATTCCCTGGCCGCTGTAGACCGTACGGCTCTCTTCATAAAGCTGCCTGGGGGAAAATACCTGCCGCTCTGGTTCCATATGGGTGATGAACAGACGGTAGCCTTCTTTGTATTTATTATATTCTCCGCTGCTTTTGCCGGTCGTCCCCGCCACATTGTGCATCAGCTCCGCAGCCTCTTCCTGATATTCCAGGCAAAGATAATAAAACCCGGGATCGCTGCCGCCCCTGTCATATCCTTCCAGTTCCACAATTCTCTTGATCACCGGCTCGTCAATCACGATCTCCCGGCCCGCAAAATCCAGCGCCAGCCCGGGTTCGACCGAGATACTTTCGTCGTCTACCTCCACCACGTTCAGTCCGCATACCACACCGGAGCCGAACAGGAAACGGTTGATCGTCCTGCGCTTGTCGTTAAAATATTTCTGCTCTGTCTCAAAATCATCCACAGACAACAGCTTCCCGTAGAAATAACGGTTTCTTTCAAATGGAAAACTTTTCAGATTCTTCATACTACTCCTCCTGATGCCGGCGGTTCACGATTGACGGAATCCCGGCCATGCCGCTCAAAGCCGCCCTCTCATAGGTTCCAAGCGCGCTGTTGATTCCGATATATACATTTTGATTCAGATAGATATACGGCCTCAATATCACCAGATGCACCTCTATATGCGCAGGTTTCATATTCTCTATCACTTTTTTGAGCGCCTTTTGCTCTCTCAGGGTCGGAACCGCCTGCTCCCTCACCAGTATATTGACCTCGTAGGGTCCGTGGGCATAATATCGTTTCAGATTCTCGTATACCCCCGGCTCGTCCCTGTACTGTTCGATCTCGCAATACTCCACAAAAAAAGGCTTTTCTCCCGTGAATATCCGGATGATATATTCCATATACTCCCGGGTGCCCCGGATCAGATTTTTCTTCACAATCCCATTCAGCAGAATCCGAAGCTTTTCTTCCGGCCACAGATGGATCTCCGTGATCCCGGTCCACTCTGCCATCCAGCTCAAAAAATCCGGTTCTGCGGACTGCGGATCCAACTGGCAGGCAGCTTTTCTGATCTTCGTGTCCAGATCCTGGTACACAGCTTCGAACAGACTCAGATACCTTTCCAGAAAGTCCGTCTGGTCTTCCGTCTGGTAAATCTCCGGCAGATACCGGATAAAGCTGCGATTTTCCGCATAGATCTTCATATCCAGTATTTCCGGTTCGAATTCTGCCTGACAGAATAATTGGATCTCCATCCACAGATATCTCCCCCTCGCATGATAGAGCAGGATATCCTGCGGATTCAAGATCTCATGCACCAGGAAGGGACGCATAAGCTCCCGTTTTTTCCGGATACCGAGATCCTGACTGCGGATGACCTCCGCCCATTCCATGAGCCTGCCATCCACAAAAACCTGGCGGGAATTGCTGCAGTAAAAGCAGAACCGGATCGAGTCATCGCCGTAAGCCACGCTGCGGATGACCGCCCTGTGCCATTTGTTTCCATCCTCCCTGCTGTCCATCAGACGGCTGATAAAGGTGCCGTACTGCCGTGTATCTTCCGTATGCAGTTTGATTCCATGCTCCGTGATATCCATGTGCTCCAGATATCCTGATCGATAATCCTTTTTTTTGTTGAACACAAAATATTTTAACGGCCCCAAAGTGTCTCACCTCTCCTTTAGTTACAATTCACGGCCTAACCGGCCGCGAATTGTAACGCATCCAGCCCATTGAAAAGTCACCTAACGGCGGTCCTAAGCGCCTGTAACGCTTGTTTAGGACGGACCGAAACGGAGTGTAGACGGGCTGGATGCCCGCCCCATCACTGTATTGGCCGGATGCCTTGCAGTTAAATGCAAGGCACCGTGTGAACAGTAACCTCATTATATGCTTCTGCCGTCAAACATCCGACGAGACCTTTTAACAGGCGAATCATTTATGGAACTCCGGTTCGAGAGCTCTGACGGAAATCTCAAGTTCTCTCAGACAGGCCAGTCCGTTCGGCGGAAGCGCCACATCCCCGTTCACCAGATGACGGCACCCATTGCCTCTGGCATTGACAGACAGAGAACGGACCTGCCATACACAGGGCAGCGTATCCATGATGCCATAGATCGTGCTGCAGAGCACCGGACTGCCGATCTCCCATGATGTTTCATCCAGATAGGCTTTCACTGCCTCCCTGATCTGCGCTTCTGCCTCTTGAAACTGCGGCCTGATTGTGACCTCCGCATACACCGCGATTCCGATATATTCCGGATCCAGAATCCGAATGCTGGTTCCAAGCATCTTCTTTTTCCTCAGCATCTGCTCCAGGTTCATCCTATATTTTTCACTCAGGCGTACATTCCTCTTTTCGTAGCTCTGGGTCTGTACCACAATGGAAATCTGATTCTCCGGCAAAGCCTCGCCCTCTTTTCCCCATTCCGCCGGACTGATGACCCGGCTGTCCAGAATCAGCAGCCCCGGTGTCTTTCTGACCAGTTCTTCATAATCCGAATAAGTAACCCCCCGGTTAATCCTCTTCCATTCCTGCCTGAACCGGCCGAAGCACTGGTCCGGAGTCTCGTCATCACGTCCGCCCTCCGTGTTCTTGTATTGTCTCACCAGCAGTCCCGGAAAGCTTTCACATTCCCGGATCTTATTGGCCTTGATATTGCCCGACTTTCCCAGCGAAGTGCGCAGACGCACCACACGGATCTCCCCCTCCGGTGCCATCCCGTTCTCGCAGTTGCCAAAAAAGAGCTTCTGTTCTTCCGTATCTAATATATAAGCCGGTTCCTCGGGGGTACAGTTGTCAAAATCCTCTGTCTTATGATAGGCCACAAATGCTCCTTCTTCTCCGTCATTCACCATAATTTCAAACTCATCATACAGGATGTCCGGAATATTCAGACCATATTCCTGATTGGCGAACGCATCTCCGATTCCCAGGAGCCGCCGTTCTCCAAACTCTTCCTCCCAGGCCGCAAGCCGGCAGACAAGGCAGGCCCCTGCCCAGTCCGGCCTGTCAAAGGAAACGCAGACTTCCCCGTTTTCGGCGATACTCCTGCGGATCCCTTCTGCCGGAAACCAGAGTTCCCCCTTTTTCAGGTAAAGCTCAATCTTTCCTGTGGCTGCCAGGGCAAGGCTGCTGCGCATTGTCAGAACAGGGCAGTCCTGTGGCATAAGCTCGTGATCTTCATAATCACAGATCGTATACTGCTGTTTGAGTTCAATCTCATTGAGATAAATGTTCTGAATCAGAGGAGCCACATCATAATCATTTTCCTCCAGAGTCACACGAATCTGAAAGGCGCCCAGGCTTTCCTCCATAGCCATCTTTTTTTTCATGCGGAAACGGATCTTTCCGCTCTGCAGAAATTCATGGGTATGATCGGCTTCCACTTCCAATTCTTCCCACCCGTCCGCCGAGAAATATTCCCAGTTCAGCTTTGCAAGGGGGATAAAATCATCTTCCACAGGGTTGCGCACCGCGTCATACACGGTGCGGATATCAAAATAGATGTCCGTTCGATATCCCCGTTCCTCATATTCTTCCTTCGGACAGTTCTCATGCAGTCCTCTGTCCAGCACGAAGCAGCATTGATTTCCAATCTGCGGCAACTCACCGAAAGGGTATAGCTTGATCTGTTTTTCAAAATCATTGCCGATATTATGATACCGTCTCAGACTCTTGCCCTGGAGCATATAAGCGCCGATCAACTTTGCCGGATAAAGCCTTCCCGGCTCTGATGTCTCAAATGCCATGTCTCCCGCGTAAAAGCGGGTTCCTTTTAACAGCCGCAGAGCTTTTCCGATCTGCTCCAGCCCCGGCTCGATGCAGACCGCGCCCCGGGCAGGACGCATATGCCTGATCGCTGCGCCCAGCAGCCTGAGATATTTCAGCCGTTTCCGAATACTGAGGCGGCTCAGATGATACTGCTGTGCCTCGGTAAGCCAGGAAAAAAGCTGTATCAGCATAATCCCGGGGTCCGAAGGGTTGTAGTTGGTCCAATCCGGATATTCTTTTGGTATATGAAAAACAGCATCTGCTGCGATTTCACGATAGTTTCTGTCATCCAGATTCAGGTCATAAAACATAAGCCGGCTCCTTTTTTAGAACAATAGTAATACTTCGTGATTTCCGCTCTTTGGCAGAAAATAAGCTGACAGACGCGTTTCCTCGTTGATCTCGTAGTCTTCAAAACGTCCGCGCCGGTATTTGCGCAGGGTGATCTGGCTGATATGCTTCACGCCGTCTACCCGCTTTAATGCATGCATAATCTGATTCTTATCCGGAATCATACCGATCTCCCATCCCTCTCCGTGAAAACTGCCGTACAGGGGATCCAGAAAATGTTCCAGCTCTTCGAGCACTCTCTTTTTCGTACCGAATATCTCATTTTTCTGAGACAGCTCGATCGTAACCTTCACATCCAGCCGGATCAGCTCCGGCCTGACGATATGGAATTTTCCCAGATTCAGAAGATTCTGATCCATATGTCCCGACAGATATTCGTAGATCTGCAGTTTCGTCTTCTCGAAGCTGTAGGAATTATCCTCATAATCTTTCGGCAGCACTACCAGCGTAACTGCCCCCGGTTCCCGGTTTCGGTTCCGGTCATAGCCGGAAAAGCATTTGATCCTGCTGATATCCCTTGTAGCCTCCCATGCCATCGCCTCATAATCCTGGGCCGAGACGCAGCGGTATCCATGCCGCAGAATCCCCGCATTTCTTCTGATGGCTTCTGAGACCTTTTCCCGGGGTGAACCGCCTACGGAGGCAATGGGATTATAACTCTGGCTGATAAAGCCCACTGTCTGTCCAAGGCGGCTGATCTCTCCGCTTTTCAGATTCCCCCTGTCCCCTCTGCAGTACCCGTACCGGACTCTGATCCGGATCTCGCCCTGTTCGCTGAGGCAGGCGGAATTCATATATTTGGGAAAATCGATCCGCCCTTCCTGCCTGTCAGCCACATATTCTCTGACACAGTCTTCCCGCAGTTCTTCTGCTTCCGTCCAAGTCTCCCATACCTGGCGAAGGACGCCGGATTCATAGTCCATCCGTTCCAGGACCTGGATCTCAAGTTCTGCAATGTCCGTATAAGACAACCATATCCTTTTTTCCTCATCGTGAGGATCGATCCCAAAAGTTTCCTCCACCGTCTCGATGCCCAGAATACTCGTAGAATTCGGATAAATGCCGTCGATCTTCGGACAGTATTCCCTCCCGGCACTGTCCTGGTATGCTTCTTCCGTATCGGTCAGCCTTATCCAGAACAGTTCCTGCCCGAACAGGACTTTCCGCCGGATATCCTGACTGCCGGACCAGGAGACAAGGCCCGTGTGGTGAAAGTCTTCTGTCCTGTCCGCCAGATTCATCCGGTTCCATCCCTTCTCGCCCAGATATTCCCACTCAATTCCCGGCATGCTTCCCGGCATGGTATCGTGCATGACAAACAGCATTTTCAGAGGGCTTCCCACCGGAGGATGTTCGAAGCCCAGATAGCAGGACAGCTTCCTGTCCGGATTGGGTGAACTAAACGGAAATGCGAAACCCTCCTGCCGGATCTCTTCTTTCTCAAATGTCTGCGTCTCCATGTTGTTCTGCCGGACAATCCGCACCGGTGTCAGCGGTGCTTCTTCATAGTCATAGGACAGAGAAAAACTGCCCGCCACGGGCGCGATATAGGCGCCTTTCGTCTTGTACGCATTATTCATCTTCATGATCCGCGCCCTGAGACAGAAAGATTCCGCGGAATTCACAAGGACACGCTCCATATCTCCGGGACAGCAAAATTCGATCCTTGCCCTTCTGCCCTTCACGGACTGAGGATCTTCGCCGACAGAGAACAGCTTCTTATATTCCGCGGAAACCGGAAGCCGTGTCCAGCCATATCCATTGTAATACTCCCACAGGACCTCTGCGATAGAAATATCGTATTCTTTATCCGGAGCGAAATCCCCTTTTCGCATGATGTTTTTCCAGACAATCTTTTCTGCGGCCGGCATTTCCAAAGGAATCTTTACAAAATCCAGGTCAAATTCTATTTCAATCCGGGCGCCTGATTTTCCAAATACCTCGTCGCTGGCAATATAAAATTCATTATATAAAGACAGCGTATCGCCAAATACGAAAACGTCTTCCGGCTCCTGATCCGTCCCGTTTACATGGATCAGATCCGGCCGCCGGTCTTTGCTTCGGACGGAAAGCGAAACCTGACGGACAAAAATCCGGGAGAACAGCTCCGCATTCAAAATGTCGGCCCGAATCACATACAGGGACTGCTGCTCTTCCCTGGGAGCGATCCCTTCTTCGCCGCCTTCCATGGTAAAACGCAGTTCCCCTTCCCTATACACTGTCCCCCGCGCCGCCGTGCCTGCCGGTTCTCCCCGCGCGGGCTTCGTTTCCTGCAAAGCTTCCGCCCCGGAAAACTCCCTGTAGCCTTCCGCAGTCCCGTAAGAGAACCGGATAACAGACGGATCCATCAGGAGTGCTTCGCTCCCGCCTCCTTCCATTGCTCTGCTTTCCAGGCACAGTGTAAGCCGGGCATCTGCAATGGTCCGGATTTCCAGCCCCCGGTCAAAGCAGAAATAGACGGTATGCTGCTGCAGATTTTTTTCTCCGCTGCGAAACAGGAAGAAGGACGGCATCGCTTCTTTCTCTCTGTCATAAATCTGATAAATGGCATCCGCATAAGGATTCGACAGATATATTTTCCCGATATCCATCTGACGTACGAGCACTTCCTCCCGTGTCTCGAATATGAGCTGTCCCTCCGGGGTCTCGGCCAGAAGCCGGGTTCCTGCGGGGACCTCGTCTTCACTTTCCAGATCAGCCGGAAGCGCGAACGTAATAAAACCTTCTGCCGGTCTGGCCGGAAGCATCTTCGCGTTGACCTCGTCAAAAAAAGAAAACATATCCATGGCCACGGACTGGTTGAACCGCCGGATGTTGTCATACATCATATCGGCAAACAGGGAGACAAGGGCTGTTCCGGCATCCGGATGTTCCTGATCATACCGCCATTCCGGGACATACTGCTTTGCGCATGTATTCATATATTCGATGATATCCTCTTTTGTCCTTCTGTCCCTCATCGGAATATCCATCGGGCCTGCCTCCTTAAGCTTCTTTGTTATACTCACGGCCGATGAAATCTGCCGTGAGTATCGCGCCAGCCGCAGCCGCGAAGCGGCATAATTCCTTATGCGGCTGTGTGCATCATGTTATACTGTGCGGCAGATTTATCTGGCGCGCAGTATATCATTCCTAAACGCCGGATATATAAAATGGATATACAAGGTTATAGGGATTGTTGGTGGAGCGTATCACGTAATGAATATGGATGAACAGAATCCCCTCGTCAATCCTTTCATCACTGACCTGGGCCTCTATGTCCGTAATCCGCGGCTCCCAGCGTGTCAGCGACCTTTCCACTTCATTTTTCATGGAATACAACGTCGTATAATCCGCAGTCTCAAAAGCGTATTCGTGGAGTCTGCTGCCAAATTCCGGTTCCATGACCCGCTCCCCTTTTCTGGTTCCCAGGATGATCCGTACAGACTCTTCGATATTTTCCTCATAGGAGGACATTTTAATCCTTCCTGTCGCCCGGTCTACTTCGACAGGAAACTTCCAGCCCGTTCCGAGAAATGCTTTTACATCCCTTTTCAGTTCCATTGTGTACCTCATTGCTAATTAATCTTTACCATCTGTCCCTTGATCTGCGTCACTCCGGATGCCTCGATCCCCAACTGGCCGTTGGCTTTTACTTTGACGGTACTTCCGCTTAACTCTACAGAATTCCCGCTCATCTTCAGGCTCTTGGACGCATCCAGCTTAATCGTCCCTGAGGTGAGTGTCTCCGTATTGGCATCTGCCTTCCAGACTTCCTTGCTTCCGATCTTAAATGACATTGTCTTCTTCGCCGTCACCGTGATATTTCCTCCGGAGCAGTCCATGACAATGCTGTTTTCCCCCTTTTTATCCTTCAGCGTGATGGATTCCTTTTCATCATCCAGTATGACCTGACAGCTTTTGGGCGTTTCTATGGTGATCTTTTCTTTTCCCTTTTCTTCCTCGGAAAGCGTGATCTTGTTCCCTGCCTTTGTCATGATCGTCTTCACGGTGTTCTTCTCGGTAACAGTCTTTTCCGGCTGCTGATCCTCATTGTTCCACAGACATCCCAGAACCACAGGAATATTCAGGTTACCATGGACGAATCCGACAATAACTTCCGTGTTGATTTCCGGCAGCCAGTAATTACCATATCCTTTTCCGCCGTAGGGCGTCATGACCCGTACCCAGTCGGAGGTCTTCTTATTCTTTTCTCCCATGATGTACTCTACTTTGACCATGCCCTTATGCTTTTCATCATAATTTTCCTTTACGACCGCATTGAGCAGCCCCGGAGCTGTCACCGACGGAAGTGTATCATTTTCTTCTCTTTTTTCCAGCAATTCATCATAAAAATTCGTATCAGCCCACTCCCTTCAAGTTAATCGCCGCAGCTCCATAAATATTCCTTATTCGCCGCAGCTCCTTAAAGCTTCCAGCCTCCTACGTCAAATGTAGTCCTGTATCCGTCGCTGCCGAAGGTATGTCTCACCTCGATCACATCATAAGTTCCGTCGATCAGAGAGGAATCTCCTTTTTTGATCTTCACATGACCGCCCGGCAGAATCTCCGGAATGCCAATGCAGCTTCCGCCTGCCTGTCTTCCTCTTTTTTTCTCCTGTTCTGCCTTATAGTCCGCAATCTTTTTTGCGCTGTCCCGGTCTTCGATGTCTGCATTCATCTCTGTCAGTTCGCTCTGCACAAGCTTTTTCTGATTGTCGTCACCCTTTACCTTGACCTCCGCCTCAACCTCTTCCTTCTTTTTCAGATCCTGTCCCAGAATCCTGATCACCACATCCTGAAAAGTTGCGCGGCGCTGAAAAGAAATAAGATCCTTTCCCCACTCCATCTCCACCGTACCGAACAGATCGACCGATGTTTTTTTGAAGTAGACTTTACCCGCATGTACAAAAAAATTGCGGTCGCCCTTCCTGCAGAGTACTTTTTTGATAAAGTCATAATCATTTCCATTCTGGGGAATGCATTCCACTTCCATTTTGTCTGTGGCGTCTACGTCGGTACTTTTATATACGGCGGAATACTTTTTCACCACTTCCTCAAATGCCTCAGAATAGCTTTTCACCTTGTGGGAAATATTGCTTTTTTTGCTGCCCATCATGATCTTTCTGACGTCCACCGCCGTTACGCTGACGGAAGGGCTGTCGGATAATTCATAGCTGATCTCATCTACGTATCCATAAAACAATGAAGTCAGGCTGGAACCATATCCCAGCTCTACTTCGATCAGCTCCCCCAGAATAAAATCACTGCTGACATCGCTGACAAACTTACGATTTTCCTGATCATACACATTCGCCAGGTGGATGGCCGCGGCGCTGGCTGCCTCCTGTGACAGCGTCAGTTCTACGGATTCCACCGCATATTCGCTTTTGCCTATAATATCATGGCCTCCCACCTTCAGCTTCATGGCAGGCACCATGAAATCTTTATATTTTGAGGAGAGGCTTGACATGGACACACTTGACATAGAATCATCCTTTTCTTAAACGGGCCGGACGCATTGCGGTCCGCGGCCGTTCATGCCATAAACCGTAACGTAACTACTCGGCACGGGATAACGCCGGAAGCTTTCAGACCGCCGGCAGCCTGACTACCTGTCCGGGCCGGATATCCAGAGGATTCATGATACCATTTTCCTCTGCGATCAGTTTCCACATTTCCGGATCCCCATATTCCGCATACGCAAGGCTCCAAAGCTGTGTTCCCTCTGTGAGGGTACGGTACTTTGTACGGTCCGGGGATTCGAACGGTGATTTTCTTTTGGAATCCTCCGGCGAAATTAAAGACCTGAATGTCAGGTTCACCTTGGCGCGGACCGGCATCCCGCTTTCCGTGAACATGGTATAGGTGTGGCTTACCTTGGTAATGACACCTTCAAAATTCAGGGACCCCCACTTAAAAGTCACCTTGGGAGGTCTGTGCAGGCTTCCCACGATAGAGGTCGCATCTGCGATTTCTTTTGTAATGGCGGATACGTCTGTAGAACTGTTTCCGCCCAGCCCCGGTACAACGGAGAGCAGAGAAGAACTGCTCGGTACATAGGTATCCAGAAAAAGGCTTACATTTAATTCTGTTGCCTCACCTGAAATGTACTGGACAATGGGACCGTCCAGACCCGGCACCCTTTTTTCAGAGTAGGAGGCTCCGTCGGTCAACTGATATTCCGACGGATTAAATAAAACATCTATTGTCTTGGAGCCGGCTTCCTTCTCGATTACCAGCTTTGCTTTCGTCAATCCCATCTGCTCACCTCTATGTCAATCCTCTGCGCAGCTTTTCCAGGTGCAGTTCTTCCTGGAGCAGCTTCTTGATCTTTTCAGTCGCCTCCCGGATATCTTCTTTTTTATTGGTCCGGAGCTCCACCTGCTTCATCTGCTGCTCGACCTGCTTCAGGCGGACATCCATCTGTGCCTGGACAGATTTCATCCGGATCCGTTCTTCGTCCATACGTCCGTCCTGTACCTGTCGGCCGACCGGCGTCTGTTCCCTAAGGGCCGCATGTTTTAATTCCTGTCGGCTCTCATATGTCTGATGTTCCGGGATGAGACGCGGTTCCTGATTCAGCACTGTCCTGCCCGCTTCTCCGCTTCCTGCTTCCGCCTTGCCCGCTTCTCCGCTTCCTGCTTCCTCCCTGCCCGCTTCTCCTCTTCCGGCTTCCTCCCTGCCCGTTTCTCTTATTACTGCTACTTCGCTGCCCGCTTCTCCTCTGTGTGGGAAACGTACTGCCGTCGTGACTTTTACTT
>VSNK01000129.1 GCA_009774255.1 Faecalicatena sp. | reverse complement strand
ACAGCGGATTCTGTTTGACAGTTTTGAATGGGACAAATCATCTATAAGAAAACGGAAAAAATATATAATTTAGGAGGAGATGGACAATGAAACAGAAAATTCGGATTCACAAGGCGGAACCGAACAAAGGAGTGCTGGATTACTCACATCTTTTAGATGCGCCGGCTGGGAAGCATGGGTTTGTGGAGGCAAGAAACGGACATTTTTATTTTGAAGACGGGACCCGTGCCAGATTTATAGGATTTAACGTAGCGGCGCGGTCCAATACACCAGACCATGAAACTGCGGACAAGATGGCAGAACGTTTTGCAACCATGGGGGTTAATATCATCCGCCTGCATGCGGCGGACGGCCCCATCGGGGACGAACCGGGAAGCTGGAGCAGCTGCAGGGAGGCGCCGCTGATCGATTATGAAAGCGGCAGCAGCAGGAAGTTCCATAAGGAAGGGCTGGACCGATTTGATTATTTTGCTGCAAAGCTGAAGGAAAAGGGAATTTATCTGCATATAGACCTGATCGTATCGAGAGAATTTATGGAAGCGGATGAACTGGACTATCCGGGCGGAGCGCCTTCCTGTATTAAGCGGCACGCCATGTATAACGAGCGGTTGATCGAACTGCAGAAAGAATACGCGAAGGAACTTCTATGTCATGTGAATCCTTATACCGGGCTGGCGTTGATCGACGACCCGGCAGTGGTCACCGTCCAGATGAACAATGAAGATTCTGCAATCAAGTGGCCCATGGAAGCCGATGCAGGAGAACAGATGAAGCCTTACCGGGATGAAGTCCAGAAACGGTTTAATGACTATCTTCAGATGAAAAATAATACCCGTGACCGTCTTAAAGAGGCATGGACTCATGAAGGGGTATGTGCATTGGGAGAAGAAGAGGACCCGGTTCAGGGAACAGTCCGGGGAGTACAGGGCGGCTTCTATCAGCCGGAGAACGACCCCAACGGGCAGTGGGACGGAGAATGCGGTCCGGCACGGTATGCGGATTTCATGGAATTCGGGATTTATATGAACCGGAAATTCTACCAGATGATGAAGGATTACCTGCATTCCATCGGGGTAAAGGTGCCTATTGTCACAAGCAACCTGATCGCCGGGGCGGCGGACGTGTATGGGCATACGGACGGCGATCTGATGGAAAACAACTGCTATTTCAACCATCCGCTTCTTCCGGTTCAGGGAAATACCTATCTGGTGGCCGGGCCTGTGGAGTACGTTTCTACAAACCCGCTGACCATGCAGAGAAGGGTGGGTTCTATGTCCACCACCCTTTTAAGCCTTGCTTCGGTTGCCATTGTGGGAGGAAAGCCGTTCATGCTCAGTGAGTGGAATGAGTACGGCGAGCATCCGTTCCATTCGACCGCATTTGTACATACCATTGCCTATGCCTGCCTGAATGACTGGGACGGATTGATCCTGTACAACCACCATACATCGGAAAACTGGGACGATCAGCCGGCAGATGAGATCCGGAATGTATTTGATGTTTATAATGATCCGGCAGTGGTCTGCCAGTGGGGATTTTTGGCTTCGGTATTCTTAAAGGGGCTGGTATCCACCGCAAAGAATATGATCGACGTGGTATATACCCAGAATGATCTTCGCACGTTACCCAAATTCCACTCCATGCCGTCCACGCTTTTCCCGTATATTTCAGCTACGCGCAACGTATTTCTGGATGGAGGAGATGCCTATCAGGGAAATGCGGATGTGGCGGTCAATGCCGGATTCTTAAACGGTGCGGATCTACGCGACGCAAAACACGGCGTTTATTATGCATGGTCCGAGTATCGGGACGCAATGCGCAGGTTTAAGGATGGGAACCGCCTGGCAAGGGCCGCAAGGGGAACCGGTGAAATCCGGCCGGGAGTACATCTGGGAGAGCAGGCCCTTGTGTTCGACAATATTTCCGAAATCGCCGAAGACGGCGATTACCGTACATTCGCAAAACTGATGGATCAGGCGATGAAAGAATGGGGCGTACTGCCGGAAGGTACCGGGTATGTGGATGGAAAACTGATTTCAGATACCAAAGAAATGGTATTTGATCCGGAACATTCCAGATATGAGATCCATACGCCGTATTGCGCATATTTCAGCGGGGCGCCGGAAGAAATGATTGTGCTTTCAGATAAGGTGAGCGTACAGTCTCAGAATGAAAGAATTTCCATCTCACTGCTGCCTGTAGGAGCGGACGCGCTGGAAGATGCGAAAGAATTCGTCCTGACGGCAATGGGAGCGACCGGAATGGATGAGACTACCTGCAGCGCCGGTCCGGACATGATGGGAGTGACATTTACAGCAGTCGAATTCAAGGGAAAGCTGTATGCGGAAACTCTGGAAGGAATTCTATGTGTAAAAGCACAGGAGGCTGTGCTTCGGATTTTAAATCCTGTCGGAGAGGTTCTTGCGGAACGAAACGGCGAACAGGAGGGAGATCAGGTGCGCTTTGTATTAAACGGAGAAATTCCGGGCGTACAATATCATTTAATCATAAAATGATACGAGCGTCAAAAGGTCATGCGTTTCATGCTTGCATGAAAAAGCATGACTTTGGGACGCGTAAAACACCGAGAAGTAGCCGTTTTTCGTAGAAAAACGAGCAGATTCGAGGTGTTTTAGGATTGTGGGAGTGCGTAAGCACGGAACAATCCGTGTATCAGAAGCGTCAAAATACCTTTTGACGCTTACATCATAAAATAAGAATACAGGAGGCAATATCATGGCAAAGGATAAAAACGAGGTCCGCTATGATGCGGACGGCGCAAGGCGTGTGATGCGTGCAGGGGATTATATGGCTGATTTCAGCGGGCAGCTTGCACTGGGACTGATGGGAAATATTGTAGGACAGCTCACCTATTTTTACACGGATAAAGTGGGACTGGCAGTCGGCGGAGTCGGGATTGTTATGGCAATCGCAAAGTTTATCGACGCCTTTACAGATGTGATTTTTGGAAATATGATTGACCATTCCAAGGGCGGAAATAAGAAATATTATCAGTGGATGCTGCGTATGGCGGTTCCGGCTGCGGCAATCATGATCCTGATGTTTACCGTGCCGGTTCAGGCAGGACAGATTCCGGCGCTTGCCTATGTGCTGATCACGAACCTGCTTTTGACGGCGGTGATCTATACGATGATTGCCACACCGTTTTCTGCCGTTATGGTGGTCCGTACCAACAGCCAGAGCGAGCGCGGCAGTATGGGAGTATTCCGCGCGGTTGGGAATTATGGCGCAGGTATGATCATTTCCATTGCAACGATTCCTGTAACGAACATTCTTGGCGGAACCCAGAGCGCATGGATTAAGTACGGCGCAGTCCTGGCGCTGGCAGTCCTGCTGCTGTTCCTTATATGCTATAACAACGGACGGAAAGCCGTATTTGCATCCGACCTTGAAGCAGACGGTACGGCAGGCGGGACGGCGGAAGCTCCGGAAGAAGAGGCAGTTCCATTTAAAGAGGCTATGGGTATGCTGTTGAAAAATAAATACTGGGTGATTGTATTGCTGTTCAATCTGATTACGGCAATCACCAATGCGATTTCCGGTTCTTCCGGGGCATACTACTGCAAATGGATTTTCGGAAATGACGGGCTTGTGGGGCTTTTAGGAGCAGTAGGCATGCTGGCTACTGTAATTGGTTTTATTTTATCCAAGCCAATCATTGCAAAACTGGGCGTGACCAGAACCGTCAATATAGGTCTGCTTGGGGCGGCAATTACGGCGGCTGTTCGGAGTCTGATTCCTACGAATTTTACGGTGTATATGGTGACAGGGCTTTTGGGAAGTTTTATCCAGATTCCGCTGATGTGCCTGTATGGGGTGCTGCTTGCCATGGCGGTAGACTATAACGAATGGAAATATGAAAAGACGCTGGTAGCGACTGCCTCCGGGGCGATCGGGTTTGGAAACAAGGTTGGAAATGGCGTGGGTTCTCTGTTGTTAAGTCTGTTCCTTGTACTTGGCTCCTATGACGCCACATTGCAGGCAGCGACAACTTCCATGAGAATTTCGATTTATGGATTCTCCAACTACCTCCCGGTAGTGATTAATCTTTTGATGTTCTTTATTTTTAGAAAGTTTGATCTGGAAAAGAAACTTCCGGGAATGCGTGAAGAGGTGGCGGCGAGAAAAGCTGCAAAGCAGAACGAGATTTAGAACCAATAAGAAGAAAAATCGGTACATGAAAACGACGGCTTTCTATGTGCCGATTTTTGAGCACTCTCGGGAACTCATTTGCACCCGTCTTTGCGGCTGGATTTCCGAGAATGCTCTTTTTTACAAATGGAGGAGCAGCATGGCAGAACAGAAAATATGTGACAAATTATATGAGTTTTCTAAGGACGGAAATTCGTGTTTTATCCTGAATCCAAGGACTCCCAGATACTGGTACAATTATTTATGGAATGAAAACAGATATTGTGCTCGGATTTCTCAGATCGGGCATGGACGCAGTTATTATCTCAGTGAAAAGGCAGACATGTGCATGGTAAACCAAAATGACGCCAGATATATCTATCTTAGGGACGAAGAAGACCATTCCTGCTGGAATATCGGCGAAGGGCCGCTCAACACGGAGGTGGAGGATTATCAGTGTACGCACAGCATTGGATATTCTCTGCTAGAATCAAAGTATCACGCAGTGAAAAGTTCCTGGAGGATCTTCGTACCATGTGAAGGATTCCATGAGGTATGGAGCCTGAAAATAGAAAATACAGGAAAGACGAAACGGTTTTTAAGTGTTTTTTCCGCAGTGAGTTTTTATCTGGAAGGATTTGAGTATCCGAGATACTATGAGATGTATCGGTGCATGAAAACAGAATTTGATCGGGAACTGAACGGAATATACTGTGATTCCTCACATCCCTTTGCGCCCCACGACAAGTATCACGGTTTTCTTGCCTCATCGGAACCTGTATTTGCCTACGACGGTGATCTGACAAAATTCTGCGGCTCTACCAGTACGCTGACACAGCAGGATGCGTCTGCCTGCGCCTTGTTCCAGCGCCCGGATGTGGTGGTAAAAGGGCTGGACTGTACCAATTCAGAGGCGGCCCTTTTCATCTTAGGCGGGGTACTGCAGCATAAACTCACTCTGGAAGCGGGAGAAACAAAGGAAATCCATCTTGTATTCGGGATCAGTGAATCCCTTGAAAATGCAAGGAAATCAGCAGAAAGCATCCGGAATTTCAGGGCAGTAGAGCGGGCGTTTACAGAGGTGCAGGAATACAATTACCGCAAAATACATTCTCTTTTTGTACAGACGCCTGACGAAAAAATAAACCATATCATGAATAACTGGGTAAAAAAGCAGGCGGATTTTTGTATCGTCGGTAAAAAAGGAGTCCGGGATAATCTTCAGATTGCCGCGGCATTGTTGGATTACAGGCAGGAAAAGGCGAAGGAGGAGATTCTGGAATGTCTCAGACACCAGTTCCGGGACGGACATGCGGTGCTGACCTGGTATCCTTATGACGATACCCGCTATTCAGACCAACCGTTCTGGATCATATGGGCGGTGTGCCGCCTGATCAAGGAAACAGGGGATCTGTCCCTGCTTGACGAGAAAGTCTGCTGGCAGGACGGTGGGGAGGCGACGGTTCTTGCGCATGTCCGCTCGGCAGTGGACAGATTGATCGCAGACAAAGGAAGAAACGGTCTGGTGCGTATTTATTTTGCGGATTGGAATGACGCGCTGAATGTGACTACGGATCCGGAAGCAGAGTCTGTCATGCTGTCCCACCAGTTCTGTCTGGCACTAAAGGAGCTCCAGGCTTTGATGAAAAAAGCGGGCGATATGGATTATGCCGGATTTTTACAAAGGGAGTACGAAATCTTAAAGAGCGACATTAATGAACATGCGTGGGATGGGAAATGGTATATGAGGGCTCTGAGTACGGCAGAAAATATTGGTTCAAAGAACAGCAGGGGAAGTAAGATTTATCTGAATGCGCAGACATGGGCCGTATTGGCAGATGTGGCGGAGGGAGAAAAACTTTCTTTCGTACTTGAAGCAGTAGACAGTATGGAACATGATTTTGGGTTTCCGCTGAATATGCCCCCATATCCGGAGTATTCTCCGAATGTAGGGAGAATGTCAGGAATGCTTCCGGGATTATTTGAAAATGGAGGCGTGTACTGCCATGCGACAGGCTTTAAGATTTTGATGGACTGTAAGACCGGACGGGGAAACAAAGCCTTGGAAACGTTAAAGAAGATCATGCCGGACAGTGAGAAGAATCCCTCTATACAGTCGGGGGCGGAGCCTTATGTGTTTACCAACTGTTATTCTGCCAATCCAGGATACTATGGAAAGTCCTATCAGTCCTGGACAACAGGGACTTCCGCATGGTGCCTGATGGGGCTGTATGAAGGGATACTGGGAGTGAAGGCGGATTATGACGGACTGCGGGTAGAACCTTGTTTCCCGGCAGAGTGGGAGTGTGCAGAGATGACAAGGAGCTTCCGCGGCGCGCAATATCATGTAGTGTTCAAAAATCCAGAGGGTCTGGAAGGAGGCGCGGCACGGATTTCGGTGGATGGCAAAGGGCTTTTTTCATCTGTCCTGCCGGATTTTCGGGACGGGCAGCAGCATGAGATTGAGGTCATAATCGGGGAGTAGTCTGGGACTGCCCGGGACAGGACGGCATTGCCGATGCGCCGGACGGTTCTTTTGTAGCATGTGTGTTACTGTTCACTCCTGGGCCGTGCACCACGCTGCACGGTCACAGGCCAGTACGTACTGGGGCTGGAATCCGGCCTCTTGCCGTAAGGCAACTTTAAATAGGCCGGATGCGTTACAGTTCGCTGGCTGGCCAGTGAACTGTAACGCATGTGTAGTTTGAAATAAATAAAAAAGGAGTCGAACGATATGAAAATATATGATTTTACGATAGAATATCAGGCGGAACCAAAAGGATTAGGAATCAGGAGACCTCGTTTTTCATGGAAAATGGAATCCGGGGAGAAGAATGTGGTGCAGAAAGCATATCATTTACGGGCGTTTTGCGAGGGAAAAACTGTGTGGGACAGCGGGAGGATCGATTCTGCACAGTCTGTCCTGATTCCCTACGGCGGTTTGGATCTGGAAGAGGAAAAGGAGTATCAGGTTCATCTTGCAGTGGAAGACAATTATGGTAATTTAGCAGAAAGTGATACTGTATTTTCTACAGGGATTTATGATACGGCACATTTTGCGGCAAAGATGATCACTCATGATTTTAGCAGGGAGGAAACCGCCTGTCCGGTATTTTACCGTTCTTTTTCTGTAAAAAAACCGGTAGATAAAGCCTGCCTTTACGCAACTGCCCACGGGGTATATGAGATCGCGCTGAACGGGAAACGGATCGGGGACGCATATATGTGTCCCGGCTGGACGGACTACCATAAACGTCTGCAGTATCAGTATTATGATATTACAGAGGAACTGTGCCGGGAGAACTGTATAGAGATGACAGTTGGAAACGGGTGGTATAAAGGGATTTTAAGTTTTGACTGTAAACCAGACCGTTATGGGAACCGGACAGGAGCTTTTGCGGAGCTTCATATCTTTTATATGGACGGCAGCAGAGAAGTGATCGCCACAGATACAGACTGGAAGGTGAGGACAGGGCAGATTCGATACAGCGAAATCTATATGGGAGAGACGCTGGATACGGATGGTGCCGGCATGATAGAAGGAACCGTGTCGGAGGCGGAATTTGACCCATCGGTTCTGGTTCCGCAGGAAAATGAGCCGGTGCGCGTTACGGAGCGTATTCCTGCGAAAAAGATTTTTACGGATCCGCAGGGAAATCGGCTGGTGGATTTTGGGCAGAATCTGACTGGTCTGGTGGAACTGAAAATAAAAGGGGAAAGAGGGCAGAAGGTAATCATCTGGCATGCGGAAGTTTTGGATAAGGACGGCGTCTTTTATCCGGACACGCTGCGCACGGCTATTTCTACAGATACCTATATTTTAAATGGAGAAGAACAGGTTTTGATGCCTCATTTTACTTTCCATGGATTCCGGTATATTGCCGTAGAGGGAATCGAAACAATGAAGCCAGAGATGTTTACGGCATGCGCCATGCATTCGGATATGAAAAAAACAGGATCCTTCCATTGTTCCAATCCGGCTGTCAACCAGTTACAGAGCAATATTGAGTGGGGACTTCGGGATAATTTCTTTGATATTCCGTCTGACTGCCCCCAGAGGGACGAGCGGCTTGGCTGGATGGGGGACGCCCAGGTGTTCTCCTGGACTGCGGCGTTTAACCGCAATACGGCCTTGTTTTTCTCAAAGTGGATGAAGGATGTGGCGGCGGCTTCCTCTCTGGAGGAGGGAGTTCCCCATATTGTGCCGGATATTCAGGGAACCTACAGCTCCGCCGGATGGAGCGATGCTGCGGTAATCATTCCCTGGGTGGTATACCAGACCTATGGGGATGTGCGGATTTTAGAAGAATCCTGGCAGTGCATGCATGAATGGGTAGATTATATCCATAACAGGGTCAATGAGGACGGCCTGTGGATGACCAATTACCAGTATGGAGACTGGCTGGCTCTGGACCGGGAGCAGGGGGATAAGAGCGTGGGGGCCACGGACGTATACCTGGTCGCGAACGCGTATTATCTGTATGTCACCAGTCTGGTCGCGCAGACGGCCAGAGTGCTGGGAAAAGAGGAAGAGGCAGTCTATTATGAGGAGCTGCATGCAAAAACACTGGAATCCTTCCGGGAGGAATACTATACAGCCCGGGGCAGGATTGTCAGCGAGACGCAGACAGGGTGCGTGCTGTCGCTGCATTTCGGACTGGCCAGGGAACAGGACCGGGAGAAAATTCTGAATACGCTGCTGGCAAATATTGAGGACCATAAGAACCATCTGACCACGGGCTTTCTGGGTACGCCATATCTGTGCCATGCCTTATCGGATCACGGTGCCCACCATATGGCTTCCATTCTGTTTATGCGGGATGACTATCCGTCATGGCTCTATGCGGTTAAGATGGGGGCGACCACCATCTGGGAGCGGTGGGACGCGATCCTGCCGGACGGCACTATGGAGCATCCGGGACTGAATTCTATGAACCATTATGCCTATGGCTCGATCGGGGACTGGATGTACCGGAAGATCGGCGGCATCAATCAGTTGGAGGCCGGATATCATCGTTTCTATGTCAGACCCATGTTTGTACAGGGAATCGAGGAGGCAAGGACAGAGCTTGAGACGCCCTATGGAAAAATTGTATCTGAATGGAGCTGCAAAAATAAAAGGATCCACGTGGAGATCCAGGTTCCCGCAAATACATCGGCAGTGTTCTATCTGCCGGAGAAGGAAGAGCCGCTCAGCGTCGGCTCCGGTACTTATGTGTATGAATACGATACGGAGACCAGCCTGAAGGAACTCCGGTTCAGCCTGGACAATACATTGGGCGAGGTGATGGAGGAGCCTTTGGGAAAGCAGATGCTGGATCAGATGGTGCCGGAATTGATGGCAAACCCGATGATCGAATATGCAAAGAAAATGACCCTTGCAGAAGGGATCAGCTCAGCGCCGGAGATCCGGGCCGTGTATGAGGCGGTGATCAAGGCATTGAATGAGCAGGAGGCTTAGGATCGAGAATGGTGCAGTGTTGGAGAAATCGCCGGACCATGCAAGACGGAAACGGCAGAGGAAGGAAAGGATGAAAGAAAGGAGAGACAAGGATCAGATCATGAAGAGTATATATCAGGATCCCGCGTATACGCCGGAAGAGCGGGCGAAGGCATTATTAGAAGAAATGACACTGGAAGAGAAGATGGCTCAGGTCAATTGTGTATTTCCGTTCGGAGAGCAGTATGACGAGCTGGAACAGATCTCCGCCGGGACCCCTTTTGGGATCGGTGAAGTCAGTACACTGGAGATGCGCAGGATCGAAAGCCTGGAAGAAGCGGCGAGGTGGCAGAGAAAGGTGCAGGAAACCGTGATGCGCAACAGTCCACACCATATTCCGGCGATGTTCCATATGGAGGGCCTGTGCGGCGCGTTTATCCAGGATACGACCAGCTTTCCTTCCGGGATCGGAAGGGGAGCCGGCTTCGACCCGGAACTGGAAGAACAGGTTGCGGAGATCGTCAGCCGCCAGGAGGCGGCCTGCGGCATTACCCATGTGCTTGCCCCGGTCCTGGATATTTCCAGAGATTCCCGGATGGGGCGCCAGGGAGAAACCTACGGGGAGGATCCGGTACTTGCCTCCGCGATGGGAGCCGCTTATACAAGAGGGATCCAGAAAAAGGAGACGGCAGGCAGGAGAACCCAGAGCGTGGCAAAGCATTTTCTGTCGTTCCATAATTCCCAGGGAGGGATCCATGGGACCCACAGTGACACGCCACCGAGGCTGCTGCGCGAAATTTACGGAAAGCCGTTCCAGACAGCCATCGCGGAGTCAGGTCTAAAGGGGATCATGCCAAGCTATAATTCGATAGACGGAGAACCCATGTCCATGTCTCATCGCTGCCTGACGGAGCTTTTGCGTGAGGATATGGGATTTGACGGGCTCTGTGTCAGTGATTACGGGGCGGTCAGAAACGTGCACCATGTGCAGCATGTAGGGGAGACGGAAACGGAAGCGGGGCTTCTTTGCATGAACGCAGGTATGGATATTGAGATGCCCGCTCCGGCTGGATTTGGAGAAAAGCTGAAAAAGAAATTTCAGGAAAAAGAGGCGGATACCGGCATTCTGGACAAAGCCGTTCTGCGTATCCTGACCGAAAAATTCCGGATGGGGCTGTTTGAACATCCCTTCGCTTTGCAGGGAGAGGAATTAAAACAAACCGTGTGCAGAAAGGAGGATCGGGCGGTCTCACTGAGGTCGGCAAGGAAATCCCTGGTACTGCTAAAGAACCAGGGCGTGCTTCCGCTGAAAGAGAATGTGAAAAAGATCGCGCTGATCGGGCCCCATGCAAACTGCGCGAGAAAATTTTTTGGAGGGTATACTCATCTGTGCATGATGGAATCTACGTTGGCAGTGGCCAATTCCATTGCAGGAGTCAGCGGAGTGGTACAGGAAGAACCACAGAAAATCTGTACGGTTCCGGGAACGAACATCCAGTCTGACGAGACAGAAGAGTTTGACGAAATCCTGCGCAGGCAGAAACCGGGATGCAAGAGCCTGCTGGAAGAGCTACGAAGCCGCCTGGAGGGGACAGAAATCCTATACGCCTATGGATATCCCATTGCCGGGTCGGACACTTCCTATTTTCAGGAGGCGCTTCAGGCGGCGGCAGCTGCGGACGCGGTGATCCTGACCCTGGGGGGAAAGCATGGCACCTGCTCCATGGCTTCCATGGGAGAGGGCGTGGATGCCAGCAATATCAATCTGCCGCCATGTCAGGATGCATTTATCAGGAAAGCGGCGGAGCTGGGGAAACCTCTGATCGGAGTTCATTTTGACGGGAGGCCCATTTCCAGTGATACGGCGGATGAATATCTGGACGCCATATTAGAAGCATGGAATCCGTCGGAAACCGGAGCGGAGGCGGTGACGGATGTGCTTGTCGGGGCTTACGATCCCGGGGGAAAGCTGCCGGTTTCCGTGGCTTATCATGCCGGACAGATCCCCATCTATTATAATCATCCTCATGGTTCCGCATGGCATCAGGGGGAGAGTATTGGCTTTGCGAATTATGTGGATCTGCCCCATACACCCAGATATTGTTTTGGATATGGGCTATCTTTCACGGAATTTCGGTATGACGGGCTGGAAATTTCCAGTCCGGAGATCCGCGCAGATGAAACAGTGAAAGTGAGCTGTTATGTGGAGAATACAGGCGGCTGCGCGGGAGACGAGGTGGTGCAGCTTTACCTGTCTGACCGCTATGCCAGCATGACAAGGCCGGTGAAGGAACTGGCGGGATTTAGGCGGATTTCCCTGAGGCCGGGGGAGAGGAAGCGGGTGTCCTTTGAAATCCGGGCGAGCCAGATGGCATTTTTAGACCAGGATATGCGCTGGAAGATCGAAAAGGGCGCCATCGGCGTGGAGATCGGCAGTTCTTCGGAAGATATCCGGCTGTCCGGCGAATATGCCGTGAAGAATGACGCATGGATCGAAGGCCGGGAACGGGCTTTTTACGCGAAAGCCTTGGTGGATGCGGCAGACACGATGGATCAGGAGGAGAAGAAATGGATACAAGAGTGACAGCGAGAAAAATTGCGGAGGAATCGATCGTCCTGCTGAAAAATGATGAGAAGCTGCTTCCGTTTCCTGAGGGAAAGCGGATCGCTTTTTTTGGACGGGCGCAGATTGGGACGGTCTATTCCGGAAATGGTTCCGGGGCAGCGAATGTCACCGGGGCAAAGGTGATCTTAGAGGAATGTGAGAAATGCGGCCTGATCCCGGCGGAGGAATTAAAGGCGTTTTATCAGAGCAGGATGCAGGAGGAAGAGGTCACAGAGAAAGAGGAATTTGACTGGACGCAGATCCAGAATTTTGTGAACAGCGGCGTCATGTATGAGATCTTTGGGAAATATCATCCCCCGCTGGAGGAATTTGAGATTCCGGAGGATGTGGTTAGAAAGGCGGCGGAACAGACAGATACTGCCCTTTTGGTCATCGGCAGAAATTCGGGAGGCGAGGAATGCGACAGGCATCTGACGGAGGACTATGAGCTGACAGATTCGGAAAAAAGACTGGTACGTCAGATCGGATCACATTTTTCGAAAGCAGTTGTAGTTCTGAATACAAACGGTTTGATCGACCTTTCCTGGGTTTCACAGTATCCGTGCATGAAAAGCCTGCTGTTCTTAGGAGTCTGCGGAGAAGAGGGGGCTGCGGCGTTGGCGGAGGTTTTATGCGGGAAAGTAAATCCATCGGGGAAGCTGCCTGTGACAATTGCAGGAAAATATGAAGATTATCCGTCGGCCGGGCATTTTTCATGGAACAAAGGGCATATGGAGGAAATTCTCGATTACAGCAGTTATGGGCTTTCGGCAGAAGAAAACGGAAGCAGCGGTTTCCAAAAAAGTCCGGTAACGGTCTATTGGGAAGATATTTATCAGGGATACCGGTATTTTGATACCTTTGGAAAAGAAGTATTGTTTCCGTTCGGGCATGGTCTGTCTTATACCTCTTTCCAGATCAGGGATACCGATCTGAAAAAATTGGAAGATGGGATGGAAGTTACGGCGGCAGTGCGCAATACAGGGAAGCATTCAGGAAAAGAGGTGGTACAGCTTTATCTGTCACGCAGTGTGGAAGAATGCCCTGATCAGGAGTTGAAAGGGTTTGAAAAGACAAAGCTTCTGGGGGCGGGGGATGAAGAGCGGGTGCGCATCCGGGTTCCGTGGAAGGAGCTTGCAGTGTATGAGGAAGAAGCGGCGGCATGGAAGATGCTGCCGGGCACGTATTCCTTGTATCTTGGTACATCCTCAAGAGATACTAAGTGTATTGGGCAGATCGCCGTAGAACAGGAAATCCTGGTGGAACCATGCAGCAGCCGATTGTCAGTCCGTCCCTGCAACCGGGATAAGATCCGGTTCCTCTCATCTGCCGGGCAGAAAAAACAAAGGGAAAAGCCGGAAAGAACACAGACATTCAAAAAAATGAGCGTAAGTGGAAAAGATATTTCCATAGAAAATACAGTTGTTGAGAATGTATGTGAAGGCAAAGCGGATCATCACCTTGAATTTCTATATGAAGAAACGGATCGTTCCAATGCATATAACAGGGCGCACAAACGGAGTGTGGAATCCGCATTTGCAGAGAATGGGACGGCAAGGCTTGCGGAGCTTTCTGTTGAGGAGCTGGCAGCCCTTTGTGTAGGGTATGGGCCGGGGACTCCATTTTCCGCTGTTGGAGATACCAATGACCCGCCTACCATTTTTCATGAAACGGGGCGGCCTGTGACGACAAACAGCCATCCCGCTGGCTTTCCCGGGTATGTATCCCCTGCGATCGAGGAGAAAGGGATTTTTTCCGTATTTTATAAAGACGGCCCGGCGGGGATCGGTGAGATTGCCTGGCCCACTGCCATGCTGACAGCCTGCGCGTTTAACAAGAGCCTGTGGTATGAATTTGGAAATGCTGTCGGGACGGAGTGCGAAAAGCAGAAGGTGGACGTCTGGCTGGCTCCGGCTGTGAACCTTCACCGGAATCCATTATGCGGGCGGAATTTTGAATATTTTTCGGAGGATCCTTATCTGACGGGGGTCTGTGCGTGCAGGATCGCAAAGGGTGTCCAGGAGAATCATAAGGTACTCGTTTGTCCGAAGCATTTTGCCGTTAACGAACAGGAAACCTACCGCCGGGGGAGCAAGAAGGATCAGTGCGATGCGGTAGATTCCATCGTCAGCGAGCGGGCGCTGCGGGAACTGTATCTGAAGCCCTTTGAAATGCTGGTGAGGGAGGCGGGCATCTCCTGTATCATGACTTCATTTAATAAAATAAATGGTGTGTTTGCCGGGGGGAGTGAAGACCTTTGTAAACACATTTTAAGAGAAGAATGGGGATTTGCAGGCGCTGTCGTTACAGACTGGGGAGACATGGATGTAGTCGTAGACGGCGCTGCAGCAGTTGCGGCAGGTAACGACATTGTAATGCCGGGCGGCCCTCCGGTCATTGCCCAGATTATGCGGGGATATCGGGAGAACAGGCTGCCAAGGGAAGCAATGGAAGCAGCAGTAGCCCATTTGCTGTATATGATTGGAAAAACGAGGCGGTTCAAATAATTTGGGGGGGGATTCTGCAGATGTGTTGACAGAATTCCCTTTTTTTCCGCGACAAGCGGGAATTTTCTCAAAACAGTATTCCAAAAAGTTCATAAAGAGTAATACAGTTTATTTCAGGGAATTTACATTTTATCATATCCATGATAAGTTCTTCTGCCTTTTCCTTTTTTTCACCAGTTAAAAATTCCGTACTTACTGTCGAAGTGGTTTCTAGTTTTTTGAAATCTGCTCCCGGTAATGCAAGAATAAAATGATATGTCACACTGGAAACCATAATTTCAATCAATTCAATGTGACTGTCTTCTTTTGGAATAATCTTGTAAAACATAAAAAAATGTAGAAAGTAGTAACGGCCTGCATCGACAGGATATTCAATTGAGTTTATCACAATCGTTCCCAATCCTGATTTTATATATATAATACATATATCGTGATTTGATCGATATGCCGTTTGTTCGTTAATCTGAAAACAATTAATTTGTGGTGAGGTTGGAATATATTTATTATTTAAAAAG
>VSNK01000128.1 GCA_009774255.1 Faecalicatena sp. | reverse complement strand
CGACGGGACATGCTTCCCTGATCCGGCGTTATGTGCAGGAAGTGTATCTGACGTATGACAGTGACGGGGCGGGGACAAAGGCGGCGCTCCGTGCCATTCCGATTCTCCGGGAGGCAGGGATCTCGGCAAAGGTCATCCGCATGGATCCCTACAAGGATCCGGATGAATTTATCAAGAACCTGGGAGCGGAGGAATTCGAACAAAGGATAGCCGGGGCAAGGAACGGATTTATGTTCAGCCTGGATATATTGACCAGGGATTATCAGATGGATTCTCCGGAAGGGAAGACCGCGTTTTTCCAGGAGGCGGCCCGAAGGCTGACGGGTTTTGGGGACGAGCTGGAGCGGAACAATTACATAGAAGCAGTTGCAAGAGAGTATCGGATCAGTGAAGAAAGCCTGAAAAAGCTGGTATCCAGAATGGCTGTCCGGGAAGGAATGGCCAGGCCGGTGGAGCGTCCCAGAACATCACAAGGGACTCCCAGGAAGAAGGAGGACGGCAATCTGACCGCCCAGAAGGTGCTACTGACGTGGATGATCGATGATCCGAAGCTGTTTGGTACCATCAGCCGGCATATCCGGCCGGAGGATTTTACGCAGCCCCAGTACCGTACGGTGGCGGAGCTTTTGTATGAACAGTATCAGGCAGGGCAGCTGAATCCGGCGAAGATTATCAACCATTTTACGGAAGAAGAGGAACACCGTGAGGCGGCCGCCCTGTTCAATACCAGGATACGCAGCCTGTCTACGGAGGAGGAAAAAGTACGTGCCATCAAGGATTCTCTGCTGCGGGTGAAGTCCAACAGCATTGATGTACGGATGAAGAATCTGGAACCGACGGACATGGCAGGCCTGCAGCGTCTTATGGAAGAAAAAAGACAGCTTGGAGAATTGGAGAAACTGCATATTTCTTTATAATAAGGATAAAATATAACAAGATAGCCTGGCGCTGTGCAGGCAGAGGAAGGAAGGACACATGGAAGAGAACACACAGAAATTTTTGGAGCGTTTAAGAGACCTGGTTGCTCTCGGCAAGAAAAAGAAGAGTATCCTGGAGATTCAGGAAATCAATGACTTTTTCCATGATATGGAGCTGAATCCGGAACAGATGGAAAAGGTGTTTGAGTACCTGGAATCCAACAATATCGATGTACTCCGGATCGGCGGCAGCGATGACGATGTGGACATTGACATGGATGTGATCCTGTCGGAAGAAGAGGACGTGGATGTTGAGAATATTGATCTGTCTGTTCCGGACGGGGTGAGCATCGAAGATCCTGTGCGCATGTATCTGAAAGAGATCGGCAAGGTTCCTCTTCTGAGCGCCGAGCGTGAGATCGAACTTGCCCAGCGGATGGAAGACGGGGATGAGGATGCCAAGAAGGAGCTGGCGGAGGCGAACCTGCGTCTGGTGGTCAGCATTGCCAAAAGATATGTAGGCCGTGGAATGCTGTTCCTGGATCTGATCCAGGAGGGAAACTTAGGACTGATCAAGGCCGTGGAAAAATTTGACTACCATAAGGGCTATAAATTCAGTACCTATGCCACCTGGTGGATCCGCCAGGCGATCACAAGGGCGATCGCGGATCAGGCAAGGACAATCCGGATCCCGGTCCATATGGTAGAGACGATCAATAAGCTGATCCGTGTGTCCAGACAGCTTCTGCAGGAGCTGGGGCGTGAACCCACCCCGGAGGAGATCGCGAAGGAGCTGGACATGCCTGTGGACCGCGTGAGGGAGATCTTAAAGATATCCCAGGAGCCGGTTTCTCTGGAGACTCCTATCGGGGAAGAGGAAGACAGTCATCTCGGGGATTTCATCCAGGATGACAATGTACCGGTTCCTGCGGAGGCAGCGGCTCAGACACTGTTAAAGGAGCAGTTGGATGAAGTGCTGGATACACTGACGGACAGAGAACAGAAGGTGCTCCGTCTGCGGTTCGGTATGAATGACGGGCGGGCAAGGACACTCGAAGAGGTCGGCAAGGAATTTGACGTGACCAGAGAACGAATCCGTCAGATCGAGGCGAAAGCACTCAGAAAGCTGCGTCATCCAAGCAGGAGTAGAAAGCTTAGGGATTATCTGGATTGACAGAGGGCAGGATGATGGAATTATCGGGCAGGCTGCAGGCAGTTGCGTCCCTTGTGACTGCCGGGCATCGGGTTGTGGATATAGGTACGGATCACGCCTATATCCCGATTTATCTTGTGCGGAAAGGGCTGGCGGATTCGGCCATTGCCATGGACATCAATGAGGGCCCGCTGAAAAGGGCCAAAGAGCATGTGAAGGAAAGCGGTATGGAAGGAAAGATCGGGTTGCGTTTATCGGATGGCTTTGAGAAGCTGAGGCCGTCGGAAGCAGATACCGCCGTGCTTGCAGGAATGGGAGGACCACTTATGATCCGGCTCTTAAAAGAATATCCGGAGACGGTCTTATCCCTGCAAGAGCTGATCCTGCAGCCTCAGTCCGAGATCGCGAAAGTCAGAGCCTTTCTTTTAGAGGAAGGTTTTTTCTTTCTTCGGGAGGATATGGTAAAGGACGACGGGAAGTATTATCCTATGATGAAGGTCTCGCCGCGCCATGGCGGCAGCGCCGGAAGAACGGAAGCGGTAAGAGGAGTGGATAAAAGCAGGATGCAGGACAGACCGGAAGCGGTAAGAGGCACGGATGAAAGCAGGCAGCAGGACGGACCGGAAGTGTGTGATACGAAGAAAAGCAGGATATGGGATGAAACGGAAGTCCGCTATGGAAAGCTGCTGCTGGAGATGCGGCATCCGGTTCTGCGGGAATATCTGGATCGGGAATATGAGATTCGCCGGGACATCCTTTCTAAGCTAAAAGGAAAACCCGGAGAGAAGCCCCGGAGGCGCGAAGCGGAGCTGGAAGAAGAGATGAGATATATCAGGAAAGGGCTGGAGTATTATGAAGTGTAGAGAAATCATCGGTATCATAGAAGAAACATATCCGAAAACGGCGGCCTTGAGCTTTGACAATGTAGGGCTGCAGGCCGGAAGGAGTGAAAAGGAAGTAGAGAGGATCTATCTGGCGCTGGATGCAACGGAAGCAGTGATCCGCGGGGCAATAGCTTTTCATGCGGATATGCTGATCACCCATCATCCTCTGATCTTCAGCCCGCTGAAAGCTGTCACGGATGAGGATTTTGTAAGCCGGCGGATTCTGGAGCTGATCCAAAACGACATTTCCTACTATGCCATGCACACCAATTATGATGTGCTTGGAATGGCGGATCTGGCGGGGCGGATCCTGGGGCTTCGGGATGCCCGGGTGCTGGACGTGACCGCAGAGATCGACGGGAGAGAGGAAGGCATCGGACGTGTCGGCGGTCTGGAAAAAAGCATGCCCCTGAGAGAATGCTGTTCCTATATCAAGGACCGTCTGTCTCTGGAACATGTGAAAGTGTTCGGCGATCCGGACAGGGAAGTGCGGCGGCTGGCTGTATCCCCGGGATCCGGAAAAAGCGCGGTAGCCCCGGCCATTGCCAAAGAGGCGGATGTGCTCGTGACAGGAGATATCGGTCATCATGACGGACTGGACGCATGGGAGCAGGGGCTGGCGGTGATCGACGCAGGGCATTATGGCACGGAATATATTTTTATGGAGGATATGAAGCATTTTCTGGAAAATCGGATTGCAGGAGTGGAGATCATGACCGCTCCGGTGGTCCATCCATTTTCTGTTGTTTAAGGAATTGCCCGGAGGCCATGACATGGTATGTGGAAAGTTGAAAATATATGATAGAAGAAAGGATTGGTACGGATTATGGAAAAAACGATGTGTACGGTAACAATCGGGGAAGAGACCAGACAGTATGAAGCAGGGACAACATATCGTGAAATCGCGCAGGAATTTCAGCATTTGTACGCGCATCCGATCGTCTTGGTATATGTCAATAAGTATCGGCTTCAGGAGCTGAATAA
Source organism: Faecalicatena sp. (assembly GCA_009774255.1). Classification (GTDB taxonomy): domain Bacteria; phylum Bacillota; class Clostridia; order Lachnospirales; family Lachnospiraceae; genus Schaedlerella. The sequence continues at coordinate 11,401 of VSNK01000128.1, read as the reverse complement.
AAAGGTAAAAAAGGACTGTGAGCTTGGATTTATCACGACAGCGGATTATATCGGACATCAGACTTATAAACGGAGCATGTGTCTGCTGCTTGTGAAGGCTGTCCATAATGTGGGCGGATATGACCATGTGGAAAGGGTGCGGATCCATTTCTCAGTGAGCAGGGGTTATTACTGTACGGTGGAAGGCGATGTGACTGTGGACGAGGCATTTCTGCGGAAGGTGGAAGCAAGGATGCATGAACTCGTGAAGGAAGAAGTCCCGATCCTGAAGCGTTCCGTACATACCAATGACGCCATCGAGCTCTTCCGCAGGCATGGGATGCATGACAAGGAACATCTCTTTGAATACCGCCGGGTATCCAGGGTGAACATCTACAGTATTAAAAAGTTCGAGGATTACTATTATGGATATATGGTCCCGGATACCGGATATCTGAAGTACTTTTCACTGCATCTCTACGAGGGAGGATTTGTGATCCAGATGCCGGTCATGAGCCGGCCGGACGTGGTTCCGCCCTTTGAGCCTTACCAGAAGCTGTTTCAGGTACTGCGTGAGTCTGTCGCATGGGGGGACCAGCAGGGAATCGACACGGTCGGGGCACTCAATGATGTGGTGACAAATGACAATATGCAGGAGGTCGTGCTGGTTCAGGAGGCGCACCAGGAGCGCAAGATCGGGGAAATCGCCAAAATGATCGCAGACAGGCCGGATGTTAAATTCATTCTCATCGCAGGTCCGTCCTCATCCGGAAAAACTACATTTTCCCACAGGCTGTCCATCCAGCTTCGGGTCAATGGACTGATGCCTCATCCGATCGCGGTGGACAATTTCTTCGTAGACCGGGAAAAGACGCCCCGGGATGCCAATGGGGATTTTGATTTTGAATGTCTGGAAGCCATTGACGTGGATCTGTTCAACCAGGATATGCAGGCATTGCTGAACGGAGAGGAGGTGTACCTTCCGGTTTTTGATTTTAAGGCAGGAAAGCAGAACCGGTCCACGAAGCCGAAGAAGCTTGGGAAGAATGACATCCTGGTGATCGAAGGGATTCACTGCCTGAATCCGAAGCTGACGGAAATGTTGGATGATGCCAATAAGTTCAAAATCTATATCAGTGCCTTGACTCAGCTCAATGTAGATGAGCATAACCGGATCCCCTCCACCGACGGGCGGCTCATCCGGCGGATTGTGCGGGATGCCAGAACACGGGGGAATTCCGCCCAGAGGACCATTGCCATGTGGAGGTCTGTCAGAAGAGGAGAAGAGGCCAATATCTTCCCTTATCAGGAGGAAGCGGATGTGATGTTCAATTCTTCGCTGCTCTATGAGCTGGCCGTGCTGAAGCAGTATGTGGAGCCGCTTCTGTTCAGTGTGGACAAGGACAGCGCGGAATACGCGGAGGCGAAAAGGCTTCTGAAGTTCTTTGATTATTTTGTAGGAATCGGCAGTGATTTTGTGCCGGAAAATTCCTTGCTAAGAGAGTTCATCGGGGGCGGGTGCTTCCAGGTGTAAAGTGATACGGATTCCTGAGGAAAGCAGGTATATCCGGATATCTGATGACGGAAAAGAGTATTCTGTGATGAGCAGGATGCTCTTTTTTTTATTCGATAGGAAACTTCTCCGAATTTTCCTATCGAACAAAAACCCTCCGGGGGATGCGCACTGCGGCGTACAAGGTAGATGTCGCGGTGCGACCGCCGCAGGCGCGAGTTTCGCAAGCGAAACTCTTTGTTCTTCTATAGGAAACTTCTCCGAATTTTCCTATAGAAGAACAACCCTCCGGGGGATGCGCACTACGCGCATAAGGAAAATGGTTGCTATCGCAACCGCGCTTCGGCGCGCGTGTGCGTCAAGACGCACACTTTTCTTGTAACTGAAAATAATAGTTGACTTTTGACTTAGTATATGTATAATTGATTATGGTAAATATAAAGTTTAGTAACTCTAAATACATATGAAAAATATATAAAAAACGTATAAAAACATAAAAAAGGAAGTCAGAGACTATGAGCATTGAAGAACAGATCGGCATGAAAATCCGTAACCTTCGGAACCAGAACGGATTGACTCAGGAGGAGCTTGCGGACCGCACGGAGCTGACCAAGGGATTCATATCCCAGTTGGAGCGCGGGCTGACCGCGCCGTCCGTATCCACCCTTCTGGATATCGTGGAATGTCTGGGAACCAACCTTTCCGATTTTTTTCACGATGAGGATGATCTGCAGATTGTTTTTCCAAAGGAAGATTATTTTGAAAAGGAGGATGAAGACGGCAACAGCATTACCTGGCTGATCGCGACCGCGCAGAGCAGGAGCCTGGAACCGATTCTGGTACGCCTCCAGCCCGGGCAGACCATGCCTGTTGACAAACCCCACGAAGGGGAAGAATTCGGCTATGTGCTGGACGGCAAGATTTAGGTACACTATGGAGATGAAAAGTATACGGTACGAAAAGGAGATTCCTTTATCTTTCCGGCGAACAGAAAACACAGGATAAGCTCAGCTTGCAAAAAGGTGTCTTCCATTTTATGGATCAGCAGCCCCCCAAGCTTTTAAGGAGGAAGTCAATGAAGGACGTGATATTGCAACTGGATTCCGTCAGCAAATCTTTTGACGGGAAACGGATATTGAACCATCTGGATCTGGAGATCGGGCGAAATGAATTCATTACACTCCTTGGTCCCTCCGGGTGCGGGAAGTCTACCACGCTTCGTATTATCGGCGGTTTTGAGAAGCCAGATGAAGGGCGTGTCTTATTTGAGGGAAGGGATATCACCGGCCTTTCCCCGGATAAACGAAATGTAAATACGGTATTTCAGAAATATTCCCTGTTTCCACATATGGATGTAGCGGAAAATATCGCATTCGGCTTGAAGTTGAAAAAGAAGAGCCAGCAGTATATCAAGGATAAGATCCGGTACGCACTGAAGCTGGTCAATATGGACGGCTATGAGAATCGGAAGCCGGATTCCTTAAGCGGCGGCCAGCAGCAGCGTGTGGCAATCGCCCGGGCCATTGTAAACGAACCGGAGATCCTGCTTTTGGATGAACCCCTGGGAGCACTGGATTTAAAGCTCCGCCATGGGATGCAGCGGGAGCTGATTAAAATCAAGCAGGAGGTCGGAATTACTTTTGTCTATGTAACTCACGACCAGGAGGAAGCTCTGACCATGTCGGACCGCATTGTGGTCATGAATAAGGGGATCATTCAGCAGATGGGGACATCCAAAAGCATTTATGATGAGCCGCAGAACGCATTTGTGGCGGACTTTATCGGGGACAGCAATATCATCGACGGCATCATGAGAAAGGACTGCCTCGTGGAGATCCAAAATGTTCCGATTCCCTGTGTGGACACAGGATTTGCGAAGGATGAGCTGGTGGATGTGGTCATACGTCCGGAGGATCTGGTGATCGTAAAGGAAGAGGACGGATATTTAAAAGGAATGGTCATATCTATCATTTTCAAAGGTGCTTTTTATGAGATCAAAGTCCGTGCCGATGACTATGACTGGATCGTCCAGAGCGTGAACCCGGCTCAGATCGGAGCCGTGGTAGGAATGACGATCCTGCCGGACAATATTCAGATCATGCACAAGCCGAATTCGGAGGACGCAGAGGTGGTTCGGGAGGACACCTGAGAAAGGGAGTTTCCGAGAATGCTAAAAGGAAGCAGGAGGTAAAATCATGAGCAAAGCAAAAACTTTGAACAGGCGTACATGGCTGTCCTCTCCGTATATTGTATGGGTGATCGGATTTACCGTGATCCCGCTGGGCGTAATCTTTCGGTATGCGCTGACCAGCCGGGAGGGCGGCCTTTCGCTGGAAAATATCCTTGCGATCTTTGATCCGATCCATCTAAAAGCCATGATCTTCTCGCTGGAGATCGCCGTGGGATGCACCCTGATCTGTATTCTTCTGTCCTATCCCCTGGTGCTGTCTCTACGGCATCTGGGAATGGGGAGGCAGGGGTTCACCATGTTTATTCTGATTCTTCCGATGTGGATGAATTTTATTCTGAGGATCCTGGCGTGGCAGATGATTCTGTCCAACAATGGAATTCTGAATTTCATCCTCACCAGGCTGGGGATGGAGGCCCTGCCGATCGCCAATACGGGGACTGCGATTATGATCGGGGTGGTCTATGATTACCTGCCTTATATGGTGCTCCCGATCTTTAATGCGGTGGCAGAGATTGACGAGGACATCATAGAGGCGGCAAGAGATCTGGGAGCCAATGGATTTACGGTATTTCGGAAGATTATTTTTCCGCTGTCGATTCCGGGACTTTTGAGCGGGATCGTGATGGTGTTCGTGCCGTCCATGACATCCTTTGTGATATCGGATATTCTGGGCGGGGGAAAGCTGCAGTTGATCGGAAATATCATCGAGCAGGAGTTTACGAAGAGTGCGAACTGGAATTTAGGGTCAGGGCTGTCGGTCTCTCTGATGATCTTCGTCCTGATCAGTATGGCATTTACCACCAGAAATGACATGGAAGGGAAGGGGTCGGCAATATGGTAGAAAAGATGAAAAGCTTTTTTGGCAGGTTCTATATCGGCCTGATCATCTTATTTTTGTATGCGCCGATCATGGTGTTGGTCATGCTGTCGTTCAACAATTCCCGGTCCCGGGTGACCTGGGGAGGTTTTACTCTCCACTGGTACGGCAGATTATTTTCCAACAGTCAGATCATGGAAGCACTGATGACGACTCTGGTGCTGGCCTTCCTCTCGGCATTGATCGCCACGGTTGTCGGAGTGCTTGGCGCGCTGGGAATCCATGCCATGCGGCAGAAGAATTATCAGATTATGATGATATGTACCAATATTCCGCTTTTGAATGCGGATATTGTGACCGGAATCGCGCTGATGCTCTGGTTCGTACATTTTATTCCGCTGGGGTTTTGCAGTGTCCTTCTGGCGCATATTACATTTAATATCCCCTACGTGATTCTGAGCGTTATGCCGAAGATTCGGCAGATGAACGTCAGTCTTTATGAAGCGGCACGGGATCTGGGGGCGAATGCGGTATACGCGTTTTTTAAAATCATCCTTCCCCAGCTCACCAGCGGGATCGTGGCCGGATTTTTTATGGCATTTACGATGTCTATGGATGATTTTGTGATCACATATTTTACTAAGGGGGCAGGTGTCAATACGATGTCTACCATGATCTACGGGGAGATACGTAAGGGGATCAAGCCGGAGATGTATGCGCTGTCCACCATGATCTTTGTTTTTGTGTTTGTGATTCTTCTGGCGGTCAATTATCTGCCGAAGAAGACACCGGCGGATCGTATGCGCGGCTGACGCGATATTCACGGCAGATTTCATCGGCCGTGAGTATAAAAAATAAATTGTAACTACTCAGCACAGGATAGCGCATTTACTGAGCTATCCGTACGAAAACGTATCAACTGCAAGAGCAATCCACATTGCCGCAGGAAATTTTCATGGGATTGCGGCGTATCTGCGAGGGTACTGAGCAGATACAATAAATTTTAGAAAGGATATGGGAGATGAAAAAGAGAGTAATCAGTGTTCTGCTGGCAGGTATGCTGGCATGTTCCGCCCTGTCTCTGACGGGATGTAAAAGCGAAGGAAGTAACGGAAGTCTTACGGTATTCAGCTATGGAGAGTATATGGATCCGGATGTGCTTGACCAGTTTACCGAGGAGACAGGGATCGAGGTCAAATACGAGGAGTCGCTGACTCCGGAAGAGATGTATACCAAGTACAAATCAGGAGCCATCGAGTATGACCTGCTCTGTTCTACGGATTACATGCTTCAGAAGTTTATAGAGGAAGGCGAATTCCAGGAGATTGACAGGAGCGCGCTGGAAAACAGCGGCAATATCGGAGATAAATATTGGGAGCTGGCTGCGGCGTTCGACCCGGACAACAAATATACGGTTCCATACTTCTGGGGGACACTGGGAATTCTCTATGATACATCCAGAGTGAAAGAGCCGGTGGACAGCTGGGAGGTGCTGTTCAACGGGGATTATGCCGGGGAGATCATCATGCAGAACAGTATGCGTGATACCTATATGGCGGCATTGAAGTATCTCGGCTATTCCCTGAATACGAATGAGGAAAAGGAGATCAGAGAGGCGCAGGAGCTGCTGCTGAAACAGAAGCCGGATGTGCAGGCCTATCTGGTGGATGAAGCTAGGGATGAGGTGGTCGCGGGAAACGCGGTGATGGCGGTCGTGTATTCCGGAGAAGCCTATCTGGGGCATCAGTACAATGAGGATCTGGCCTATGTGATTCCCAAGGAAGGTTCTAATGTATGGCTGGATGCCTGGGGAGTGACGAAGTATTGTGATGATCTGGAAGCGGCGCAGAAGTTTTTGGATTTTATGTGCAGAGAGGACATCGCAAAAAAGAACTTTGAGTTTATTTATTATTCTACTCCAAATGACGCGGTAGTAGAAAGTCTGTCAGACGAAGAGAGGGCGGACGAAACGCTGGTTCCGGCGGATGACGCGACGGACAACTGCGAGGTGAGCAGACAGCTCAACGCGGACAGCAACGATCTGATGAACGAACTCTGGAAAGAACTGAAAGCAGATTAATGGTTACAGTTCACGGCCTAACGGGCCGCGAACTGTAACGCATCCAGCCCATTGAAAAGTCGCCTAACGGCGAGGGGCTGGATGCCTGCCCCTCAGTATATTTTTTTCAAATGCTCCATCCTGCTGCCCATATTCAGCAGCAGGAGGTCAACGAGCGTCAGGGCGGTCATGGATTCCACCACCACTACGGCGCGCGGTACAATGACAGGGTCGTGCCGTCCGTGGATCACAAGCTCCGTATCCTCCCCGTTTTCCGTAACAGTCTGCTGGGGCTGCGCGATGGAAGGGGTCGGTTTCACCGCGGCCCGAAGGATTAGGGTATCCCCGTCACTCATTCCGCCGAGGACTCCTCCGGCATGGTTCGTCTTTTTCCTGACGGACCCATTTTCCATAAAAAACGGGTCGTTGTTCTGACTGCCATCACGACGCGCCGCTTCCACGCCGTCACCGAATTCGACGGCCTTTACGGCACCGATGGAAAGGATGGCTTTGGCCAGGCAGGCATCCAGCTTATCAAAGACAGGCTCCCCGATCCCCGCAGGCAGTCCGGTGACCCGGCACTCGATCACGCCGCCACAGGAATCCAGATTCTTCATCATAGATTCCAGAAAGGCAGCCGCCTCCGCGGCACGCTGATTGCTTGGCATATATAGTTTATTCTGGAAGATCTCTTCCGGGCGGTATTCCTCTTCCGGGACCTCTACCGGGCCGATGGCTTTCGCAAAGGTTGTCAGTTCGATTCCCAGCTCTTTTAAGATATGGGAGGCTATCGCGCCCCCGGCTACACGCCCGATGGTCTCACGGCCGGAGGAGCGTCCGCCGCCCCGGTAATCCCGGAAACCATATTTCTGAGTATAGGTATAGTCCGCATGGCCGGGACGGTATACGGAAGCGATATTCCCATAATCCCGGGAGCGCTGGTCCTGGTTGCGTATCAGCAGGGAAATCGGAGTTCCCGTTGTCCGGCCTTCAAAGGTTCCGGAAAGAATCTCCACCCGGTCACTTTCCTGCCGTTTCGTGGTGAATCTGCTCTGTCCGGGCTTTCTCCTGTCCAGAAAAGCCTGTATATCTGCCTCGTCCAGGGAAAGCCCGGCAGGACAGCCGTCGATCACGGCGCCGATGGCCGCGCCGTGGGATTCCCCCCATGTCGTAATGCGGAATCTATCTCCAAATGTAGAACTCATATTTCAAATCTCCTTTCAAGCTACCTTTTGACGCTTGTATTATATTATATAGGAAGAAATTCCACTGTGCAATCAAAAAAGTTACAAGTTACAGTTCACTCGTCAGCCGCAGTCATGATAAGTTTGTGCTTGCACAAGGACTTATCATGACTGCGGTTGACGAGGGGAGCGCCGGTTTATGAGCAAAAATAGCCGCAAAGCGGCGGAAAAGCATCGAAGATGCGTTTTGCGAATGGCGCGGAGTGAACTGTAACAGAAAAAATTTCACGGCCTGAAAGGCCGTGAAATTTTTTCTGTACATTCCGCTGTTTTCGTTATATAATGGAATCTGGATGTTTATGTAATAACATTTCTTGATGAGGGAGAAGCATTAAATGAGCGAAAATGGCAAGGACCAGAATAATGATTTTTACTCAGGAGAACAGATATGCTACGAGGATTATTATCTGGATGACGAGGATGACTATCTGGATGATGATGAAGAGATAGATAACAGTGAAAGCGAAAGGGACAGCGAAGAAGAGAAAGCAGAACCGGAGGCCATAGATCAGACATTGAAGGAATTCAATACGGAGAGAGAGAAAGCGGATGACAGGCCGGCCGTATCTGAGGAGAAAGAAATCAATGTGATCGGGGCGGACACGGATCAACAGCAGCAGGCAGCAGGCGGTATGAAAAGGAGTTCGGAGGTTCGGAATCAGAAAGATATGAAAACAGAGAGCACAAAGAGTTCAGGTAAGAAGAAAGAGGATTCAGGAAAAAAAGAAGCCGGAAAGAGAAGTAATGGCCAGGGAAAGTCCGGTACACAGAAGAGCAGCGCGGAAAGAACCGGGGCAAAGAGGAGCTCTTCCACAAGCGTAAAAGGCACAGGAAGGGGACGGAAGGCAAAGAAATCCGGGATTTCCGGAGGCGTGATTGCTTTGATCGCGGCCGGTGTGATCATCGGTGCGGGTGTGGCGGCTTACATAGGTGTTTCTACATATTTTACGAGTCATTTCTTTATGAATACGGAGATCAACGGCCATGATTTTTCCATGAAGACAACGGCCGATGTGAAAGAATACATGCAGCAGCAGGTACAGGGCTATAAACTGACGATTCTGGAAAAGAACAATCAATCGGACAGCATCACCGGTGAGGATATTTCACTGGAGTATAAGGAGAGTAAGGATATAGAGAACGCACTGAAGGCACAGAATGCCTTTATGTGGCCCAAGTCTTTTTTTGTAAAGAATTCTTCCGAGACTACGGTGGAGGTATCTTATGACCGGGACGCCCTGGAGAGATTGATCGCAGAGCTGCAGGCGGTAAAGGCAGAGCAGGTCCCGCCTGTTTCCGCATATCCGAAATACAACGGGACAGAATATGAAGTGGAGCCGGAGGTGACAGGCACACAGGTGGATATGGATATGCTACGTGAAAAGGTTCATCAGTATATCTCGGAATTTCAGACGGAACTGGATATGGACGCGGAGCGCTGCTATGCCCTGCCGAAATATACATCGGAATCAGGAGATGTGCGGGCAGCCTGCAATGAGATGAATCAGTATCTGCAGGCAAGTATTACATATTCCATGGATCAGCCTGTGGTGGTAGACAAGACTTTGACCGCCAATTGGGTGTCTGTGGATGAGAATATGCAGGTGACCTTTGATGAAGGGGCTGTGCGTGAATGGCTGAGAGAATTCGGCAGACAGTATGATACGGTGGGCAAGACGAGAACCATCACGTCGCCCTATGGGAAGACGGTTGAGGTATCCGGCGGTACCTACGGATGGTCCGTAGATGAGGACGCGGAATATCCTGCCCTTCTTGCCAGCATCAAGAACGGAGAAGTGGTGACAAGAGAGCCGATCTACGTCGCAGGGCAGACGGCGGCTTCGAGAGGACCGCAGGACTGGGGCAGCACCTATGCGGAGGTGGATCTGTCCGCTCAGCATATGTGGTATATTGTGGACGGCGGTGTGGCGCTGGATACAGATGTGGTGACAGGAGTTCCGACACCTGATAAGGAGACACCCAGCGGGGTGTACAGTATTCTGGAAAAGGAGTTGAATTCCACACTGGTAGGAGAGATCGTTCCGTCAACCGGGCAGCCGGAATACCGGACCGTGGTCGCGTTCTGGATGCGGGTGACGTGGAGCGGAATCGGGTTCCATGACGCAACCTGGCAGCCTGCGTTCGGAGGTTCCCTGTATGCCAATGGGGCAGGGTCCCATGGGTGTATCAATATGCCCTATGATCAGGCATCGGCTCTGTACAATATGATGCCGGTGGGAACCCCTGTTATTATTCATTATTAGGAACTGTCATGAAAGTTTATATTATGGCAGCCCATCAGAAGAGGGAAAGATGTATCATTTATTAAAAACAGACGGGATGGCAAAGCGGGGCCGCCTGACTACCGTCCACGGAACAATCGAAACGCCGGTATTTATGAATGTAGGGACTGCGGCGGCCATTAAGGGAGCGGTCTCTACGGATGATCTCCGGCAGATCAGGACTCAGGTGGAACTATCCAACACCTATCACCTGCATGTGCGGCCGGGGGACCATATTGTAAGGCAGATGGGCGGGCTTCACCGCTTCATGAACTGGGATAAGCCAATCCTGACAGATTCCGGCGGATTCCAGGTATTTTCACTGGCAGGGCTAAGAAGGATCAAAGAAGAAGGGGTTCATTTCCATTCTCATATTGACGGAAGAAAAATATTTATGGGGCCGGAAGAGAGCATGCGGATCCAGTCCAACCTGGCCTCCACGATAGCTATGGCCTTTGACGAGTGTCCCTCCAGTGTGGCGGACCGCGCTTATATCGAGGCTTCCGTGGCGAGGACCTACCGCTGGCTGAAGCGCTGCAAGGCAGAGCTGGAGCGGCTGAACGAATTGCCGGATACGATCAACCGTCAGCAGCTGCTGTTCGGCATCAACCAGGGCGGAGTCTATGAGGATATCCGCAGGGAGCACGCGAAGCAGATCACGGAACTGGAGCTGGACGGATATGCTGTGGGCGGTCTGGCAGTAGGAGAGAGCCATGAAGAGATGTACCGGATTCTGGAAGCCGTGGTTCCCCTGCTGCCCAAAGACAGGCCGGTGTATCTCATGGGAGTGGGAACGCCCGCCAATATACTGGAAGCCGTGGATCGTGGCGTGGATTTCTTTGACTGTGTGTATCCGTCGAGAAACGGACGGCATGGACATGTATATACCAATCAGGGAAAGCTGAATCTGTTCAACGCGAAGTATGAGACGGATCCCGGTCCGATTGAGGAAGGATGTCAGTGTCCGGCATGTAGGAGCTACAGCCGTGCCTACATTCGGCATCTGCTGAAAGCAAAAGAGATGCTGGGGATGCGGCTCTGCGTCCTGCATAACCTGTATTTTTATAATACCATGATGGAAGAGATACGGGACGCGGTCGAGGCAGGAGAGTATCAGAATTATAAAAAGAAAAAGCTGGCCGGATTTCAGGAGAACGGAAGCACAGAACAGATATGAGGGGATTTTATGGTAAGTTCGTGAAAGAAAATAGTAAATAAGTCTTGAAGAAACGGTATTTTTTGTGTATGATATAAGATATTGTGTAACTACTCAGCACAGGATAGCGCATTTACTGCGCTATCCGTACGAAAACGTA
>VSNK01000127.1 GCA_009774255.1 Faecalicatena sp. | reverse complement strand
TGGAAAATATCATATTATTTTTACTATAGGATAGGAGTAATATTTCATGAATTTCCGGAATTCTGTGCTTCATAATTTCCGAAAGCATGGATTCAATTGGAAATTCATCTTTTGATTCCCATCGGATCTGATAGCGGATAGCCATATACGGAGCCATTAATGTATCCTTTTCGGTATAAGTAAACTGATAGCCATCCAGGGTCTCTTTTAGAAACAGGGGCTTTCCTGTTAAGCCGCTTCCTTTTCTGTGATAAGAATATCCTAAAAATTTCATGATATAATATCTTTCCAAGTACATCTTCTTTTTTTCTAAACCGGTCTTGCTCAAATGTTGGAACATCTTATAGTAGTTCCGCATGCTGTCCATTACTGCAGGGGCATGATCAGGATTTTCTGTTTTGCATTTTTCATGCAGGACAGTATTTATATTACAATTCCATAAAGCCGGGGAACAGGCGAAATCCATTCCCAGCCGGATGCTGAACAGGGTTATGCCGTAGACTTGCTGCCGGAAAAAATATTCATACAATTGATAAGGCTCGTAACAAATGATTTTGCGGAAAGCACTTTTTTCAATATAGGGCAGTATGGTATCTAATATGGTCAGATTACTGCTGGAATAATAATAAAATTTGCCTTGAACATAGAGAAGCACCCATGACGAACCCTTATTATCTATCAAGGTTTCCATAGGAAGCAGGGGCGTCATTAGAAGTTTTTCAAGAAACAATCTCATCTGCCATTTGTCTGCTGTATCCAGGTTTACTGCCGGAAAATCTTGAAGCTCTTTATAGGTTATCTGCCATATATGGGGAGGGCGTTCCATAGCTGCAGCGGAAATTGGTTTTATTGGTACAGATGAAATATCTTTTGTATAGCAGGTGTGAACTGCCTTTTCACGCTTATCATCTGTTATTTTTTTCTTACTGGCAGTTTCTTGCAGAGGATTTCTGTTTCCCGCTGTTGTCAGAGATTTCCCTGCTAGCAGGCCCTCCAGGCGCAGAGGGCTTTCTTCCATAATTTCTTCCTGTTTTTCCTGTTGTGTTGAAGGCTCAGGAGCCGGTCGGAAATGCAGCTGAAAGCATTTTTTCAAAATGTTTTCAATCTTTTCCGGCGGCAAAGCATGATAATTACTTAGGAAGAGATTATCAAGGTATTTTTTTGCAATTTTAAAATCATCTGCAGAGAGCTTATTTTTATTATTCTGTTTCAAGGTATAGATGATATTTTCGGAGATGGACAACATATCCGATTGTGATTTTGGCACCTTTTCCATATATTCAAAAGCCAGCCGATTTAAAGGTATTACTGAGACGGATGATTTTTCCGATACGGGAATCATTGCCCGGAAGTGGCGGCAGGTAAGGCCGGATTCTAAGAGAGCCTGTAAATTATTCCAGCTTCTCAGGGCATAACCAATTAATATGGATTCCTGCATTTCCCACTGGTTTTTAAAGAGCGGAGAATAGGCGCATAATTGACAGATTGAATTACATTTATATTGGGAGATAATCGTAAAACAAAGTTCCGGATGCTCCGTATTCAAGTCTTCCCCTTTCGTTTCTTCCGGAATCACATGGTTCGCCTTTAAGAAACTGATCAGTTCCCTATCTTCTAATTTCTGATCAGGATATTTTGCTTTAAATGCAGACTTTGCAACGCTGAATATGCGCTGCTGGTCGGGAGTACCATCTCTTTTCCTGATATATTTGTGGCATGCCGGGACATATAATTCTTTTTTCACCTGTATTCCTCTCCTTATTATATTATTTTGTCGGAAGTCCTTTTGAAATCCAATATCGTATACCCATAGCTTAACAGAGCCCTCCGGAATGCTCAATGAAAGAATAAGGAGAAGATGTCGCAAAACATGGAATGGGCAACAGAATAAAAGAGAAAGGCAGGGGAACAGATAAGTTGTCTTAATATCAGATATGTTTTCCTCGAAGGACAGCAGTAATATGTATTTGGCAGTATATGGCGTTTTGTGGATTTGAAAGAGCGTGTTTCTTTCTATATAATAAGGATATATTTTTTTAGCGAGCCAAAGTGCGGAAGGCTTTTTGTACAATTCCTGGAAACAGGTATCAAGAAGCAGTCTGCCTTTGGCTTTTTTGGGGCTTGCAGGAGAAAGGAGGAGAGAAACAAAAAGGCAGATTTCCCGCACTTAAAAATTTATTTAGCCGCAGGGCTGGCCGGGCAGGGAATATCCCTGCCTTTTCATTATTATATCAGGAGGAGAACGATGATTAGAAAACAAAGAATTATGTCAGGAACCCTGGCATTCTTAATCTGCTGCACAACAATACTTCATTCAAGTATGACGGCGTTTGCAGCAGAATCTGCAAAGCCGGAAATCCAGACAGTGGAATCAGCAGAGGATAAGGCACCGGTTCAGGAAGATAACTTTCTTTTATATAATGAGGGTGCATCCAATCTGCCTTTTTTATCTGAAATGAAGGAACGCTTAACAGAAGACGAGTTTGTTATTGCCCAAGATATATCCATAAAAGCGCAGACAGACTTCGATATCGAACATGATTTTACCAAACTGTCTTTTGCAGAAGAAAAGGTGGAAATTATATTTAAAAATGCCGTTGATGAAAAATTAAGCAGCTTTTCCAATGATGTACCGGGAAAGTATCAGGCTGTCTACGAAGTATATCCTGTCAGGGACGAAAACCTGGCATATCAGATCAGCCGGATGATTACTGTAAAAAGCAGGGAGCCGGAAAGCCCTTCAAAAAACGGGCCTACAAAAACAGGAAATGATTCTGGGGACGAGTCGGAAGACGCAAATCCGTCAGTCGCGCCTGATAAGGCGGATATGAATCAAACAGGAGAACCGGGAAAGCCAGATTTAGACGATTCCGCTGATAATTTAGACACATCCGGCGGGGAAAACGAACAGGAACTGGTTGCCGTAGAAGATGTGGAGGACAGCCTGTTTCTATCTGTTGTGCCCGCAAGAATGGCGGCCCAGAGAAGCTCAAATGTCTCGCTGGTGAAGGGGAAGACTTTGCGTTATCCCTCTAACATTGGAAATTACGAAACGAATTATTTTTATGTAAATGGAAAAATAGCATACTGCCTGGAATCTCCGAAAGCCTCTCCGCCGGACGCAGACTATGTTGCAGAGGTTCTGAACACAAATGCTAATCTGCAGAAAGTCTTATATTATGGATATGGCGGACCGGGAGATCTGACAGAGCAGTATATGCCGCAGCTGGATGCAGATACCAGGTATATATTTACACATATTGCAGCGAGTTATGCATATATAGGGGATGCGGGTTTTCATGGCTGTACAGCAGGATCTCTGGAGGAAACCGGTGTTCTGGGTTATATCAACTATCTGTTTGGACAGGAAAACCCGCCGGTAGCTGCCATCAGCCTGAATTCTGATTATGAAAAAGCATATCTTGATGGAGATTCACAAAAGACAAAAACTTTTCAGTTAAATGGGGATCACCGCAATTATGTTACTCTGGATCTTCCATCAAACGTGACATATCATAATGCTTCTGACGGTAAGAGCCAGACCGGAGGAACTATAAAAATATACGGCGGAGGGAGTTTTTATTTCAATGCACCTAAGACTGCAACCGGTGAATGGGACAGCGGAAAGCTGACAGGACAGATTGGCGCACAATGGAAAACACTGGTGCTTAGTACCGGAAGTACCATTCAGGATATCGGATACGGAGATTTCATAGAAGAAAAGGCAAACTCTGTCCGGTTCAAAGTGAAGTGGATGGATATTGCCAGAATCACACTGATAAAGAAAGACAGAGATACCAATGTCAGCCTTTCAGGCGCGGTATTTGGAGTGTATAAAGATGAGGCCTGCACAAGCCTGATTGTAAACATGCCGCCTACAGATGAAAAGGGAAGTTCCTCTACAGAGTTTACCAAAACTCAGGAAACCGTTTATTTGAAAGAAATAACCGCCCCTGCCGGGTACTGTCTCAGTACGGAGGTCCATAATGTAAAGCTGGTAGCCGGAGGGAATACGGACGTAAAGGCAGGGAACAAAGAGCAGAAAGGGAAGATTAAGATTCATAAATCCGGAGAAAAACTTGCATCAGTCAACGGCAGTGATCCGGTAAACTTCATATACGAAGACGCTTCATTTCCTGGCGCCGATTATTCTATCTATGCTGCTGAAGATATTATAAGCCAGGATAAGAAAACAATAATCCATAAAAGGGATACTCTGATTGCAAACCTGACTACCGGCGAAGACGGCTGCGCAGTTTCTGGGGAATTGTATCTGGGGAAATACCGCATTGTTGAGACAAAGGCGCCTGCGGATTTGGTAATCGGAAAAAACGAACAGGAGACAACAAAGACTGTTTCCCTCACATATGCCGGTCAGACTGCCTCTCTTGCCTTAGCTGATAGCGAATATAATAACAAGCGGCCGAAAATAAAAGTAACATCTGTAAAACATTCACAGAATGACGACACAACGCTTGAAGGTGCAAAGTTCGGACTATATAACAAGGAAGCCATCAAGATCAACGGACGAACCGTTCTTGATAAGGATACACTGATTCAGAGCAGTACCAGTAACCGAGATGGGATCGCAGAATTTACTGCTGATATCCCGATTAACTTTACCTTTTATATTAGGGAAATACAGGCGCCGGAAAAGTATTATAGGTCGGACGAAATATATGAGTTTACATATACATACAAAAATGACCAGACATATGAATACGTATTTTCACATGGATTTCAAAATGAAGAAGTCCGCGCAAAGATTCATGTACGGAAGATAGATAAAGAAACACACGAATTTTTAAGCCAGGGAGATGCAGCCTTAATTGGAGCAGAGTACGGCTTATTCGCAGCAGAGGATATTCAGCATCCAAACAAAAAATCCGGAACAGTACATAAAAAGGGGGAGCTCGTTTCAAAAGAGAAAATTAATGAGAATGGAGAACTTGATTTCACTGATTTATATTTAGGCAAGTATTGTATCCGCGAACTTGCCGCATCGGAAGGATATTTGCTTGATCCTACAGAGTATCCGGTAGAAGCAGCTTATGAGGGACAGGATGTAAAAATTGTCCACAGAGAGGTAACCGTAAATGAGACCGTGAAGAAGCAGCCTTTCCAGTTAATCAAGGTCGGCTCCGACGGCGAACAGACAGAAGCAGATCTTCTAAAGGGAGCCGGATTCAAAATATATCTGATTCGCACATTAAAAGGTGTCAAGGCTGGAGACATAAAACCGGATGGCAATGGAAATTACTCTCCGGAACAGTTCCGAGGCTATGATTTTAGCAAGGAGACAACGGCGCTTGATTATTCAGAAGACAGCAAAGGCATTCCCATGCCGGAGCTTTTTACGGATGAAAAGGGATATGCGGTAAGCAAAGAATTAGCCTATGGAAAATATGTAGTGATAGAATCGACCACTCCTGAAAACTACAATACAATCGATCCGTTTATCGTAACCATTAACGAAGATAAACGGGAACCCCAGCAATGGAGAGTATTCATTGACTATGAATTTCAGGCAATTTTGAAAATATATAAAATTGACGGCACCAGTAAGATGCCTGTACTACATAAAGGCACTGTCTTTAAAATCTATAACCTGGATAATGAAGAGTATGTAAAGCAATATACACATTACCCGGAGCTCGTAGAGCACACGGAATTTGAAGTTTCTGACCAGGGTTATCTGCTGACGCCTGAAAAATTAAAGATGGGGAATTACCGTCTGGAGGAGAGCGCAGCTGCTGACGGCTATGTAAAAGGGGAACCGATTGAATTTACCCTTTCATCTGACCAGGCATACGAGGTGGAAGAGGAAACAGGCGCCGTGGTTATAAGGGTTGATTATGAAAATCAGCGCCAGACAGGTTCTCTACGGCTGCAAAAAAAGGGAGAACATCTGTCCGGTTATGGGGAAAAGAAGAAAAATATTCTGCGGCGTTTTGGGGAATTTTTAGGTATTCTTGATTCGGGAAAAGATGATTCTGACTTTATTTATGAAATGGGAAATGTGGAAGGAGCAGAATTCAAAATATATGCGGCAGAAGATATTTATTCACCGGATTACCAGTGTGACAGGGAAGGAAACCGGATTACTCTGTATAGGAAGGACGAACTGGTATCTATGATTAAAACGGACAAGGACGGGAAAGCAGAATTGACAGACCTGCCTCTTGGGAAATATAGAATAGAGGAAGTTACAGCCGGACCTGGATTTGTATTGAATAAGGAAATACAGGAATTTTCGTTGGAATATGCCGGTGATGAAGTAGAGGTCGTATACAGCGACAGTGAATATGTCAATGAACGGCAGAGGGTATCTATCCAGATTAAAAAGACAGATATTGAGACAAAAGAGCCTGTGGCAGGAACCATTTTCGGCCTTTATATTGCAGAGGATATTTTAATCGGTGAGGGGATTGTCATTCCCGCAGACACACTGATTGAGACAGCATCCTCTGATGAAAATGGAGTGGCAGCTTTTACGAAAGATCTGCCCATTGCGCACTATTATGCGAAGGAGCTGAAACCTTCGCCAGGATATGTACAAAGCGAAGAGATGATTGATTTCAATCTGCAGTATACGAATCAGGAACAGACAGTCATAGCCGCAGAGCAGGAGGTCACAAATGATTTCACTAAAGTAGATATCAGCAAAGTGGACATCAGCGGTAAGGAGGTAATCGGTGCAAAGCTTACCATTAAGGATTCTGATGGAAATGAGGTCACATCCTGGATTACTGACGGAAAAGTACATAGGATTGACCGATTAGAGCCTGGCGATTATATACTGATTGAAGAACAGGCTCCGGATGGATATGAGCTTGCGGAAGAAATCCCTTTTACTGTTCTGGAAAGCGGTGAGATCCTAAAAGTAGAAATGGTAGATGAATTTGAAAAAACCGGAACCATCACTATAGATAAGGTTGGAGATATGCTCACCGGAATCTCAACATATGATTCTGATTTCGGGAAAATCAACCGTATGGAGTATGAAAAGCGGTCTTTACCAGGCGTGGAATTTACAGTTTATGATATGGATGGAAATGCCGTGGACACTATTACAACAGATGAAGAAGGCAAAGGAGTATCGAAGAATCTGCCGTTAGGTGAGTATGTCTTAAAAGAAACGAAAACACCGGCAGGTCTGGCCATGAATCATAAAAAGTATGAGGTTGTATTGACCAAGGATAAGAAAGATCAAGTTGTAGATATCAGCCTGGACATTGAGAATGATGTAATAGACACAGAAATTAACGTCTATAAAGTAGGAGAAATGCTGAATCCGGAAAACGGGACATTCGGATATGGGAAAAAGCCGTTAGAAGGAATCTTCTTTGGTATTTATACAAATGAAGATATTATGGATTACCGCGGCGAAAGAATCCTTCCAAAGGACAGCCTGATCGGAGTAATTAAAACAAATGAAGAAGGTAAGGCAACATTAAAGGCCGCTCTGGTATCCGGCCATTATTACTTCAAAGAGCTTCAGACACTGGAAGGGTATATTCTGGATGAGGAAAAGCATGAATTTGAGCTGACGTTAGAAAATGCGCCGGTAACGGTCTTTGATGTCAATAAAGAGAATCCGGCGGTCAATAAGCTGGAAAAGGCAAAGGTAACGCTTATAAAAATTGACGCAAATAATGAATCTAAGAAGCTTCCAGGGGCGGAATTTGAGTTATTTACATCTGACGGAAAAAATATCGGAACATATATCACCGATGAAAAAGGCGAGATCAATATAAGCGACCTTGCTTCCGGAGAATATTATTTCAAAGAAAAGAAAGCGCCGGCAGGATATCAGCAGCTTGCAGATAAGATTGAGTTCCGTATGAAAGGACAGGATATTACGATTACCTGCAGAAACCATGTTATTCCAAAGACGGCTGTTCCGAAACTTGGTTTTGACGACAGTACGGCGCTGTTTGCAGCTGCATTTGTTGCAGTCGGAATAACAGGGCTTGGCATTGGTTTTTCTATCTATTATAAGAAACAGAAACGTAAAAAATAAACAACAGTTATCGCTGGTGCAGGGGAAGCTCTGCACCATTTTTAGGAGGACTTATGAAGAAAAAGATTAAACATTTATTTCCAATTGCATGCTTTGTTTCTGGAATTATCCTTATTATATCTGTCGGATATCAGATTTACTGTGAGCCCTATCATGAAGCGGATAAACGGAACCATTTTGAGGATATGCTTATTGACGGCTACATGGACGAAAAGGCAGAAATTCCTGACGAAGCGCCATCAGAGGAGGCTCCTTTAGTTGAATACCAGTATAGTGATGTAAACGACTATTCTTTCCGAGGACACATTGACTGTATACTGGTCATTGATAAGATTAACATGAAGAAAGCGGTCATTCGGGGAAATACGCTTGACGACAATGATTTTAACCTGTCAAAATACTACTTTGTAACGGCAGATCTTTCAACCACCCTGGAGGGAAATTATATTATATACGGACATAGTTCCCAGACATACGGCCACAGCTTTAACCGCCTGGATGAAATGAATGTGGATGATACTTTCTATGTTATACAGGGAAATACCCGGTACAGCTATATAGTAGAAGCTGTAGACAGGGTGCTTCGTTCAAAAAGTGATGCATATTTCCCTCATGATGTGGGAAAGAGGGTAACGCTGGTGGCATGTGAAAAAAACCTTGCAGCCGGATATTCAGAGAAACGAATCATTATAGTGCGTGCCGTACAGATGAGGGAAGAAAAAATATAACAGAAGGTTTTATAAAACCGGAGAGTAAGGGCGCTTATCTTATCTCCGGTTTTGCCTTTTATTCGTTAGAGAATACGAAAACTTTGACAGAAGGATTCAATTATAGTAGAATAAACATAAGGTATTTTTATTCATGGTTTTCTGCATTTGTAGATTATGTAGTGTAATTCCCAGAGATGGGTACCCCTGTTAAGTATAGTAGGGAAAATTTTAATAGAAGGAGGGACGGTTTTACTTACAGCTCAGAAGAAATCATATAAAAATACTAAAATAAAGTATAAGTCTAGCGATGAACATCTATAGAAAGATGTTCTTTTTTTATGCAGAAAAGGAGGTAAATTTATTATTGAAAGGCGAAGAGAAAATGCAAAAGAAAACAATGATTAGTATAAGCGAACGCGAAAACGTTGTATCCTTAAGAACATATTCAAGAGAGAATCAAGGTTCTGATAATTTTTTCCTATTAAAGAAAGAAATACAGCAACTGATGTCGGAGAGAATGATAATTGTTAAAGATGTCTGTTCTTTTGCGGAACTGCGGTGTAGGGAAGATGTGAACTGTAATAAGAATATTAATATACGGTTCTGGTGGCTGCACAGTTTAGCAGACGGCAGATATGAAGGGTACGATGAAGTTATATGCCTACCACAGGAAGTCCTGTTTCAAGCCTTGCACAAAACAGGATATCAGAGAAAACTGCTTTCTATATCTCAGACCGTTCCGGCTAAAATAGAATTCCGAAGCAGAAAAAATCTAAAAGATATTATATCTCGGCCTAGAATCCGGCATAAATTCACAAAATTTCTTGAACAAAAACTGAATTGGGAAAACTATGAACGGTTTGTTTTATATGATGATTTTCTGCCATATAGTTTTCTGTTTGACGGATATACACCCTATGGTCCGGGAATCTCTGGCGGTATCATCCTTCATGGGCAGAACAACCTGAATACAGCTTATTACGGTATACATACTTAAGGGAGAAAAATATTATGATGAACAATGACAACCTTTTTTTAAGGAGATATACTTATGAGAAAATCAAATAAATTAACCCCTGAGCAAAATCAATTTGCATGCCAGCATCTTTCTTTAGTAAAAGTCTTTTTATTCAAAAATCATTTAGACCAGGAATTCTATGATGTCGTTATATTTGGATATCTGGATGCGGTCCGGGAGTATCTGGAAAACCCAGAATTAAGCAGATTTCGTTTTTCCTCTATTGCATGGAGAAAAATGAAATATTGTATGATAAAAGAATTTTTGTATCTGGAATGTCCTAAACGGAAGGCATCTATGGGAATTTATTGCGAAGAGTGCATATCATCAGATATGGACGGCCGGTTTACAGATGGAAATGGAATAGAACGTGCATCTGAGATCCTGGATGCAAAGCAACAACTGCTCCAATTGCTTCCATACATTAAGCCAAAAGAAAAAGAAGTAATATATATGAGGGCAGAAGGGTATACCTACCGGGAAATTGCCGAGCATTGCAACATTACAATCCGCGGAGTCTCATCACGTCTGACGCGGATGAGAAAACGTCTCAAACGACTTGGATTGATGCAGGAAGGAGCTGAACAAAGATGAGTCATTTTTCAGTTGCGGTATTTAGCGATGGGAAAAAGACTGTGAAAGAATTACTGGCCCCATATCAGGAAAACAACATGGGAGACTGTCCCAAAAAATATCTTAAATTTGTAAGTGCTGTTGAAAAAGAGCATGAGAGATATGAAACGGGAAGTATGAATATAGTGTGCTTACAGGATGGAAAATATGTTTTTCCGTGGAATATAGTAGAGTTAAAAAGTATATTTTCTTATACGATATTTACTGATGGGGCAGATCATTCACACTTTTATAAGAATAGGAAGGAATATTTTTTTAATTATACATATGATCCCATATTAGGGCACGTCCAAATTGTGTTTGATATCGGTGAAAAGAACGCAGAATTACGGAGAGTTCCTTACAGAGAGATCTATCCTACGATACAGGATTATCTAGAAAATTATATCGTGTCTCCGTGGGATATAGAAAAACAGGAATTTGGATTTTGGGAAAATCCGAATGCCAAATGGGATTGGTGGCAAATCGGCGGCAGATGGAACGGTCTCCTAAAAGCATCTGAGGGGATAAAGGGGGAGGATAGTCTTGTATATTCGACTCCTGATTTAGATTTAGAGGGGAGATATGCACAGGCCAGAGTTAAAGATATTAATTTTGAGCCAGATTGTGAGATTTACAATAGAAGTCTCAGATGGTGGGAAGTGGTTATTGAAAATTCTCCGCTGAAGGATGGCGAAAATGCAGATGATTTTTTCAATACATTAAATGAAAAATTCTTATTAGGTACATACAAAAACAAAGAGACATATGCAAAAATACAATCCTCAGTCATTACAAATGCAGTAATCCTGCCAGAGGGAAAATGGTATCAGGCATATGATATAAAAGAGGCAGGCGCCGGATATGGCGCAGAAGAAAAAATCTTTGATTGGAATTTACATTTTAAAGAACGATTCATAGACAAAGCAGAGCCTGAATGGATATTAACCATCGTAGACTGCCACATTTAAAAAAATCTATTATTGATACAGCGGGAGGTGAAAGCCTCCCAAAGTACTTGATTTAGTTACAACAATAAGGCTATGGCAGAAGGAACATCCATGATTTAAGCCATTACTGCCTAATCATTAAGAAAGGGATGTTTTGTCATGATGTTAAAGGAAATTCCTCCGTAAAACCGGACGGAAGATTGAGCGTTACCCTGTTTACTGTGCTCCAGATTACTATTATATCCGTTTCAATACTTCGTACTGGTATTACGAGGCATGGAACGGCCAACTCCGCCCATTTTACGACTGATAAGGCAGTGGTGTATGTAAATCGGATTCATAAATGAATAATGCAAAAGTGAGGAAATGAAAAATGACAAATGAACAAGAAAACCAGGATGTACAAGAACTGGCATTCCAATTAGCAGATCGTTATATTCGTATTCAGGAGACTGATGAAGGCTATGACTATACCATTTACGATATGAATTATCGGGAATTAGATGGCGGCGTATATGATAACCCTGATATTACAATCAGAGAGGTGCTCTATGAGATTGAGTTAGATCTAAAGGAACCAATGCACCGGAGCGAACTGGAGGGAAATATACACTCATATGATAAGCTGATACCGATTGATTTTGAAGAATTGACAGAAAAAGTAGAATATACGGAAATGCACTGGTTTGAGGATCGCGCAAAAAAAGCTGCGAACGAGCGTAGGATTATAGAAAAATTCAAGGCAAAAACAAGTGATATGTTCCACAAGATCGATGGACTGACACAGGAAGAAATAGAATTAAATGTTTATGCTTATCTACAGTCCAAGATAGATGAATATCAGATATCTATAAATATAGTCGGGATTGCAATATATGGAAGCCGGTGCAGGGGATTGGAAAAGGAAGGTTCTGATCTTGATATTGTTGTGGAATATACAGGCTGCGAGACAGAAGATGATTTGTTCAATATATTTAATGAAGACGGATTCATGCTTGGCAGTATCAAAGTAGATATCAATCCTATTGCTGAAGATAAAACCGGCACATTGGGTTCTTACCTTCAAAGAGCAGAATCGCTTTTGATGGAAAAACAGATCATCATTACGTATACAGTGGCAGAGTGCAGCGAATTCCATAGCTTAGGAAAATACTACGAAAATATACACAGTGTTGATAAAGCAATAGCTATTTTCAATAAAATACCGCCGGAACAGATGAATGGCATTCCAGGCATCGGTATTAATATACATACAGATGGGACAGATTCCTATGCGGATACATCAATAGATATATTGTATGGAGAAACAATAGACTTGGAGGTTCTGGAATATGCGCCTGACATTACGGACAATCCAAAAGCAATAAGGGCTATAGAAAATCTGATTGCAAGACTACCATGTATGAAAGTAATTGGTTCTTTGGATAAGTGGAAGATGTAGAAAAGTGTTTAAAATGTTTTTATAAAGCTTCCTTTGGGATTTATCGAATCATCGGTAAAAATTTAACAAAAATGTTCCTTGTATTAAGAAACTTTTTTGGGTATACTTAAGGTACATTTAAAAGAAAGAGGTGAGTTGTATGAGCCCTACACAGCAGATTTTGGATTACCGAAGAGAAATAGATGAAAATCAGAAGCAGATACGGGAAATGGTAATGGAAAGTTTCCGGGATATTGGTGCAGGAAAGGGCCGGGACTGCAACGAATTTTTTGACGAACTGGAGAAAAGATATACCAATGAAAGAGTATAAGGTGATTACCCTGCCGCTGGCAGAGGAGGATATTGCAGACCAAACAGATTACATTGCCTTTGAACTGAAGTCCCCAGAAACTGCAGTCAACACAGTAAAAGGTTTTCAGAAGGTAATAAACAGTCTCAGCTTGTTTCCCCAAAGCCATGAATTGGATGAAGATGAAGAACTGGCAAAATATGGCGTTAGGAAGACTTATTACAAAAACTATAAGATCTATTTCCTGATTGATGAAAGAGAGCAGACTGTGTACATATTGAGAGTATTTCATATGCTGGTGGACTGCAAAGAAAAGATTTTAAGAATTTTTAGATTATAAAGATAATATAAAAAAGGGGCTGTCAAGATAGATAGTCTCTTATTTTCTCAGAGGATTGGGTTGGATGGGATTGTCAGAATTTTCCTCTAAGTATTCATAAAATGCCTATTTTTAGGGTTTCTTGAAAAAACTTAAACAGAAATTCTGACACTCCCTTGGCTAATAATTCCCTTCCCAACTCCGATTCTAAGTGCTTTTCTCATATGTTTTTTTCAAAGGGACAATATTTGCCGCACGTTTCCGATTATCATTGGTCATTTCGGCATAATGCTTTTTGGTAGTATTTACATCTTTATGCCCAAGAACATCCGCTACCAGATAAATATCTCCAGTTTCTTTATATAAAGCCGTTCCATATGTACTCCGGAGCTTATGAGGGGTAATTTTCTTATTCGTATTTATCATTGTACAGTATTTTTTTACCATAACCTCTATACTGCGGACTGCCATACGATTCCCTCTAAGCGAAAGAAATAATGCTTTCTCTTCATCATTCCCTTTCAATAGGGATTCCCTGGGGGATACTTGCTTTATTCCATCATTCGTATTCTCTGATTCTTCTTGAATACCCAAATAGTAGCAGAGGGCATCCCGTACATCATCCCCAAAGTATATGTATGCTTCATTTCCGCCTTTCCGGATCACCCGGAACGTCTGATTATTAAAATCTACATCTGTAATATCCAATCCTGCCAATTCTGATACCCGCATTCCGGTCCCCAAAAATGATGTTAAAATAGCACGGTCACGAGCCATGGTAAGATTATGAAACTTTTTCTGGCGGTCTGTCATATTAGTCGGGCTTTCGACTGCATCCATTAAATCAAATATCTGTTCTTGATCCAGTGTAATGATTACTTTATCATGAACTTTGGGCCGTTCAATGGCATTTAAGGGATTATTTGAAACAATCTGCCGTTTATTAAAGAAGCTGTACATATTACTAAGGGCAGACAGTTTCCGTGCTTTTGCAGATTCACCGTTTCTATATTCAGTTCCGTCAAATATATAGTAGTTAAGATGTTCCAGATATTCATCGATATCCGCCGGCGTCATTTCCTCAAGGATTTTAAGGGGAATCTCCTTAATCTCGGAATCCCTGTATATGGGATTTCTCATAACAACAAATTGTAAAAAGGTATAGATATCCCGGCAGTACCCAGTCTGTGTCCTTGGAGATGTTGACGAAGCAATTCCCCTGAAATAATCCGTACAGAAAGGAGGCATTTGCTTTAGTAACGCCCTCAAAGCCAGTATATTCTGTGTTCGTACAGTATCCGTATATTCACTCATAAAATAATCCTCTATTCTCTTTTACCTAAATTATTGCGTAAAATCTGCATTTCACGCAATAATATGTATACTGTCACTATATCTTTAGATTACAATTTTTTTACTGCCTGCTCAAATTCCTTCTCTGTGTCAATAAATTGATATGGCTCATATTCTCCATATGCCGATGGACGGCTAATCGTAACTAATTGAATCCTGTCTGTGCCTATTTCAGAAATTAATTTTTTCTTGAAATCCACTAAATGCTGCCCATGGGATGTTTGTAAAGCCAGACATCCAATATCGTTAAATTTCTTTGCTATCAGAAAGCACACAATTTAACACCTCCAAAAACTCATTTTCAAATCGAATCATCCCATTTTCATATTCTTTTCGCAATGTACAACCAATTATATCATTATATTTGCGATTATATTTATATTTATGAAGCCAGTTATTTAATTGCCTGTCATAATATGTATTATACTGAATTTCTATAGGATAATGATAGTTGCTCAACTGAAAATAGACATACACCTCTGTATCCATCATCATGAGCTTTTCCACTAGACATATCAGCTATACGGATATTTTTACATCCTGAAAGTATCAATACTTCTTTATAATTATCACACAAAGCTCGAAATCCCAGCATATCATCAAATACTTTTCTTGCTTGATGATATGGATAATATCTCTCATACTTTATCTTTGCTGATTGTATACTTTTTATACGGTAATCCATTGCAATATCATATAACAT
>VSNK01000126.1 GCA_009774255.1 Faecalicatena sp. | reverse complement strand
CCGATCAGATATGAGTAGTGTTCATCCGGTCCAAGTAAAGGCATCAGGCCGAAAGAAAGCCATTCATCCGTTAAAGTTTGGTACTCCCACGGTCCTGAATAGAACATGGCCGCTTTTCCTGTCGCAAAAATATCCTTCGCCTGCTCAAAGGAGATCCCCACCATTTCCGGGGTGATATAGCCGTTGTCTACCAGCTGCATCCAGTTTTCCAGCGATTCGTCCAAATTACCGGACATGGTCTTTTCCCCGTTTGCAAACGCGGTATCGAATTCCTTTCCTTCCTCGGACACCTCATAAAAATTGCTTTCCAGATAGCCGCATAATGCGTGGAGCCCGTTGTCTCCGTCCGCAAGCCCCAGGGACAGCGGCTGGATCCCGGCGTCTTTGAGTGTTTTGCATACATCCAGGAACTCGTCAAAGGTCTTCGGGGTCTCGGTAATCCCGCATTGCTCAAAAAGCTCCTTATTGTAAAATACTCCCGCGAACCAGCCATAGCAGGGAATACCATAATTTTTGCCGTCCATCTTACATAAAGCCAGCCCCTCTTCGCTGAATCCGTCCACCAGCCCGGTATCCGTAATGTCTTTCAGGTTTCCCGCCTTGATCCTGGCCGGAAAGTTGGCCCCGTCCGCGATCACGTCCGGCCCTTCTCCTGCCGCGAGCTGAGTGCTGAGTACGTTATTATAATCCGAATTGGTGATATATGTATATTCCACCTCATACTCCCCGTTCAGCTGCTCATTCACCTCATTCAGGACGCCTTCCATGACATCCTCGCTATACCAGCACATCATCGTCACCTTTTTCCCGGACTTTGACTCCCCCTCATCGGAAACTTCGCCGGAACCGGAATCCCCGCCCTCCTGGCTTCCTCCTGAGCAGCCTGCCAGCATGGATACCACCATTGTCATACTCAGCAATATACTTACCAGTCTCTTTTTCATACCTCTTTCTCCTCTCTCGATCGTATAGTGCATTGCCATTTGCTATGATTTTATTGTAAAGAGTTCTGCGAGGTTTTCCTATCCAAAAAATCTTATATTCATATCAATTTTCTTAACTGGTTTCTGTCCGCAAAAAGGCTCATGAGGTTTGCCGCGCCCCATCAGCCTTCCGCAACTGACTTTTCAAATCCGGATCCGATCCGTTCTCAAGTCTTTCATATTCAGTTTTATCACCGACACGGTGCCGGATTCCTCCGCCCGTATCGTAAGCCCGCACTGCTCCCCGTACAAAAGCTGAATCCGCTTATGCACGTTCCGTGTGCCATAGCCGTAATTCTCTATGGGAAACGCCGCATTTCCGATCTGTTCGTACAATCCCTTTCCATTGTCAGACACCTCCAGGTACATCCACCCCTCCTCCTGGCGGATGCGGACCACCAGCCTGCCCTTCCCCTCATCCAATTGGTCGATCCCATGCTCGATTGCATTTTCCACCAACGGCTGGAGAATAAAGATGGGGACAATGCAGTCCAGCAAATGTTCATCAATCTTGTATTCCGCATCGAATTCCTGTTCATGCGCGATCAGCTGCAGGTTGATGTAGGCTTTTATATTCGTAACCTCAACGGACAGCTTATCGATATTGTTTCCTTTGTTGAGGGCCGTCCGGTAGAAAGCGGCCATCTCGGTCGTTATCTCCGAAATCCGGTCCTCCCCGCATTCGATGGCTAGCCAGTTGATGGCCGACAGATTATTATATAAGAAATGAGGGCTGATCTTTGCCTGCAGCAGGTTCAGCTCCAACTCCTGCCTTTCGATCTCCTTCGCATAGACCTGGCGTATCAGCTGTTTAATTTTATTCAGCATCCCCTGCATGCTCTCTGCCAAGATGTTGATCTCCCGGATGTCGGAATTCGGAATCACCGCATCAAAGTTTCCGTCCTGTACCTTGTTGACTTCCTCCACCAGCGCGGACAGATCCCGCGTCAAAAATCCTGACAGCAGGTGGATACAGAACCAGACAGCGAAGAGCACGGCACAGATCACCACCATGGGCAGCCACAGGCTGACAATCGCGTTCTGGCTGTAATATCTCCGGTCGATCTGATAAGAAATATCCCACCCGGTATCCGCCAGCGCCCTGCTGTCCTCAAATCCCCAGCGCACCTTCCCCTCCGCCGCGCTTCGGGACAGCTCGTCTGAGGCAAACTGAAAAATCACATCCGTTCCGTCCTTTAACTCAACCCTGACCGGCGTCTGCTGAAACATCTGAAAGCTGCTTTCGAAGGGCTCCTGCTTCAGCTCCACAACCACGACTCCCAGAGTCCTGACCGGATATGCGGCGGCGATCTGCCTTCCGATAAACAGGCTTCCATCCTGTTCCCACCAGTGGATATCCGAGTTCTCCAGAACCTCCCGGTACCAGCTTTCCCCTGAGATTTCCTCCGAATTCTTGATCAGGTTCGTATCAATATGGAACAGTTTATCCGTATAGACGGAGACTCTTTCGTAATACTGGTTTGTCAGCACCACATTATATAAGACCGGTCCTACCTTTTTCATGGCCTGGTTCACTTCAATATAGCGGTTTTCGTCCATTTTCAGAAATTCCTGCAGCGTATAGTTGCCCGCCAGATACCGCAGGGAGCTTTCGCACTGCTCCGCCCAGCTGCACAAAGCAGCGTGATTTTGCTTTACCAGGTTGGCGCTTTCTGTCATTCTCTGATCCCTGACATATGTATAGGAAGAGTAAAAAATAAATCCGCCGAGGCTCAATACCGGTATCAGGATCACGATCACAAAGGCAATCCTGAGCCTTCCCAAAAACGATCTTCTTTTTCCTTTATTCATCCTGAAACGCACGCTCCCTGTATTTGACCGGACTGCTGCCGACATGATTTTTAAACAGTGATATAAAATAGGATGTATTCAGATACCCGACCTTTTTTGCCACATCCCCCACCTTCATGTTGGTCGTCGTCAGCAGCTCCTTTGCCCGCTCGATCCGGTACTTCGAAATATATTTTACCAGCTGCTGCCCGGTTTCCGCCTTAAACTGGGTGCTCAGGTAGGCAGACGATATGGAAAGCTCGTCCGCGATGGATGAAACGCTTAAGGAGCAGTCCTGATAATGGTCATGGATCCAGACCTTTGCCAGGGACACCAGCCGGTTATTATCCTGCCGGCTCCGGTCCGCGTCCGCCAGGCTATCAATCAGATGCAGTACGGCCTCCTTCACCTGGACGATGGAATGAGAGCCGTAGATATCCTCCACGACCTTCATCAGACGTTCCTGGCTGTGGAGAAGCTCACAGCACTTCTTGATCACCTCGGAAAAATTGTATTTGATATAAATGGAGCTGAACCCCATATTTTTTTCCACATATTCAAATGCTTTCGCGAATTCCCCCTTTATCCCTCCAAAATCACCGAGCCTAGCACAGGTCAATATTTTTTTGAAATAAATATCCAGCATGTCGCTTTCTTTTTTCACAAAGCTGCCTTCATCGGACAGAAAATAGGTACTTTCCGATACGAAAAACTGATAGTCCAGCTGCTCCCGGATCTTCTCATACTGAACTTTCAGCTCGGATATATTCCTACATTTGTCTCCTGCCACGATAAACAGTTCGGACTGATACTTTCCTCTGGACATGTCGATCAGCCGGTCGCAGACCTCCCCTGCCTTTCTTGACGTAGCAAGCAGCTCTGCCTTCGCCAGGATCAGCGTCTGGCTGTCATCCTTATTGATCACGGCCGCACCGCTGCCGAAAATTTTATAGATATCCGCCTCATAGCTTTCCCAATATTTTGAAAACAGCCAGGAATAACTGCACAGCACCAGAGGCACCAGGCTGCCCTCCTCAAAGAGCGATTCCACTTCCTGTACGCTCTCATCCGACTCCACTTGCTGCCTATTCTCGTCCGACTCTGCTTCCTGCCTGCTCCCGTCCGACTCTTCTTCCTGCCTGCTCCCGTCCGACTCTGCTTCCTGCACGGTCTCATCCGAATCCAGATAACGCAGGAGCTGGCGGTACAGCCTGTCATTCTCCGCGCTTTTCAGCTTTCGTTTCAGCTCTTCCCTTTCTTTCAGATGCCGCGCCTTTTCCTCACACATGGAAAGCACCTTGTCAAACAGCTCCTGAAATTCCCCGCGTTTGATCGGTTTGAGAAGATACTGTACCACGCCGAGCGCAATGGCATTCTGCGCGTATTCAAACTCACCGTACGCACTGTATATGATACAGATAGGGTCCCATCCGCCTTTGTGCACTTGTTTGATCAGGTCGATCCCACCCAGGAATGGCATCTTGATATCTGTCAGAAGAATGTCTATGTGCGAGTGTTCAAACACTGCCAATGCCTCCCTGCCGTTTGCCGCCTGGACAATTTTCAGGTCATATTGAAAATGCCGGAGCAGCTTCTCAATCCCTGTGCGTTCATTCCGTTCATCATCTGCGATCAGTATCGTGTACATCTCATTCCACCTTTTCCCTTTTGCGCCGGGAGTGGATCCTGCAAAAGATACACTCCACGTTCCGGAATAATGGTAGCATGAAATGATTTTCTATTCAAGGAGTTTGACCATAATTGTCTATTTCTCCGGCCGCGAACTATAACGCACAGGTAAGGAGTTGTAGGAAAATAACTGACACATCTTGACTTGTCTATTGCTCCGGCTGCACAGGTCAAAAAGCCTCGACGTAGCCCACTACGCCTGCGTTTTTTGACCTGCACATCCGAAGCAATATCCTGCGCAACCTGTGTCAGTTATTTTCCTACAACTCCTAACTGTGAGCCATAAAATTCCTCCCACTGCTCTTCGGTCAGCCGTTCCCTGCGCCAGTCTGCCCCACAGTGATCAGGGGACAGAATCACCCGATTGGATACATATTGAAAATCCTCCCCTTCCGGCAAGCGAATCACTACCTCATGTGAAAATGCCCTGGAAGTATCTTTTTTTGTATAGACCGCATTGACAGTCAGTGTAACCGTCCCGTCCGGATTTGTTCTGCATTCCGTCACCTCCGGATAAGGCAGTTCTCCGGATTCCGCTTCAAAAAGTCCTCTCGGCTTATACTCATAGGTACCGTCTTCCGGAAAAAAGACCGTCTTCGACCGAAGGGTCTCCCGGCCGATCCGCAGACGCGTCAGGATCACCTGTTCAAATTCGTCCCCGGGAATCCGGTAGACAGCGCCCACGCCCAGATTTTCATCCATCCTATAGGGAACTGCTTCCCCACAGACAAGGGGATAAAGCTTATCAAACAGGTCATAGAAATCCAGCCGGCCGAAGTCCTTTTCATTCCAGTCCGTAAGAAACAGGTTGTTCTTTCCATAGCCTATGGGCTGAATATATTTCCGGTTCATCTGCCTGCACTCCTCGTCCAGCGGCTCTATGCGGAGCGCAGTACATACCGTCATTTCGCTTGCCGCATACATAAAATAATCCTCTGAGAAATAACTGCCCCGAAATAAAAGATAACCTTCCTCCGTATATTTCCAGAAATCCGCAGGATAGGAATAGCTGCTTTTCTGTTTCAGCCCTCCGTCCTCGTAGTGATAGTAGCTTTTGGAAACGGAGAGCTCCCCTGACTCCGCCTGCAGGTCATATTGTGTCATCCCTCCCGTGTACTCGACCGTAAAAATCGTCAGCCCGGCGCTTTTTCCCGCCTCCGCCTGCCTGCAGAAATCCTCCGCCAAGTCCGCATTTACCATATTGACCTGATTCTGCCGGTCAACCGCCGGATACTCACTTTCACCGATCCGCTCCACCAGACGGCTTACCGTTTCCAGGGTATCCGCAGTATCCGCACCGGCTGCCTCCTCGAAAATATCACGGCAGGATTCGGACAGACGGAACAGGGCGGGCGAAAGGAGATTTTGATTTTGTTCGGTCTCTGCGGCATGGGATTCTTTGGCGGACGGCGGTTCCTGTGATGCGCTCTGTGGCCGGCTGCTGCATCCGGTTGCTGCAAGTAGCGTGAGTATGATTGCAAATGTGATGTAGTTATGCTTTTTGTTATCCATCTTGTGTTATTCATCCTTTATGTATTACATTTGTAAGACATAAAGCAATATTACACCCGTAGGAGGAAAAAGTCAAGGATCGGAAAATGAAAAACCATTACTTTTTCATGTACTGATTTACAAGGATACCGGGACACTTTCCATGTATAACATATCTTTGCAAAGGTCAATTTGATTCTCCCAATGTACGGAACTGTCTACATCTTCATCAATATTCCATGCAACATTCCCGACTTCATTTATAAAAACACTGCAAAATTTTTCTTTATTCTTTAGAACACCAAAAACCCCTTTTAATTCACTTGCCATGTTATATTTCCGCTTTTCCCCATTATCAAAAGTAAGCAGCAAAACATAATTTTCAAGCGCTTTTACTTCTCTGATTTTCCTTGGATTTTCAAAATATTTTTTCAATTTATCATCCATCGCAACCCCCAGTTATTTTAATGGATCAATTTGGAACAACATTTCTTTCTGCTTTGCAAGATACCAGTTTTCTTTTAGTTCCTCCTGATGCAATGCCGCCCATCCCATAAGCATTTTTAATTGTTTATTAGGCATATCACCATTTAATTTCTCGATTTCGTTTATATCTATACAACATTCATATTCTCCATAATAAGCATGAAAATGCGGCGGCATATGGTCGCTATAATTGATATAAATTTTAATTCCTCTAAAAGTGCATATAATCGGCATTATTATCGCCCTTCCTTTTCTATTTTTTCGTCGATGGCAAAAATAAAAAATTGTGCCAGAAAATTTATGATCTGCTTACGCTTCAGCGTAATTCCTATTATATCATTTGTCTGTATAACTAGCAATAGTTCACCCTTGAGGCCTGACCGTAAATTTTATGTTACAGTTCACGCTCATTATGATTGCTCAAATTCGTAAGATAATCTAAGATCAACTGTGTATTCATCAGTCTCTTCGTCTCCTTAAGCATTTGTCACTGTGGAATATGATACTCCGTTCAGAAAATCGTGAACATGCCCCCATCCCACGAGTGAGAAAAGAGGCAAGAGAAAAAACGTGAGAGAGGCCGTCCCAGAGGAATATCCAAAAAGAAACCAGAAGAAGTTGCAAAGGCGTCACCTCTCCGCTTTTTCTACAGGGGATGATCATCATGATCGGGTCACTGGTATTTTTTTGTGTCCTCTGCGGATAGTGATCCTGTATTCCGCCTGATTTTTGTATTATTATACTCACGGCTGATGAAATCTGCCGTGAGTATTGCGCCAGCTGCAGCCGCACAGCAGCATAATTCCTCATGCCGCTGTGCGCATCACGTTATACTGAGCGGCAGATTTATCTGACGCTCAGTATAATTTTCCAAATTACACTTTCTACAGAGTCATGCTACGTATGTTTCAGATAAGCTGCAAGAGAACTATCACAAACAGAAATATTGCAATCATCATAATGCTTATTACTTTCTTTTTCTCCGAGGCTAACTGTCTGTTCAACGACTGCGCTTTTTTTTCTGTCATATCTATTTGCATTCGGAGACTTTCGTTACTATTTTGCATACTCAAAAGTGTTTCTTCATAATTTTTTTTAATTTGTCAATATGAGCCTCATAAGATTTCCGTATGCTTTCATGACTGATATTATAATCTTCTACTATCTTTTTTATCAAATTCTCCGCAGCTTTTAACTGGTTTTGCATCTGAAAATGATACTCTGAAGATAATTGCTCTGTTTTTGTCCTTACATTCTTCTCTATTTCCAACTTTTGCTCTGCTTTTTCTGCGCGATCTTTTAGTAAATTACTTTGCTCTTTTAATTCGATTAATTCATTTGACAATCTTTCCTGAGCTTCTTTAAGGCGCCCATTTTCACAAATAGCCTCAGAACTTTGAAAAGACATATATTGTTTGATTTCTTCCATAGAATTAATCTGTTCATGGAGTACTTCGTTTTCTTTATGTAGTCTTGCTAATTGTGTTTCACTCTTTTCTTTCCATAATTCATAAAAAAATCTCTCTACCTGGAGCCGCCGCATAGATGCAGTAGCTATTCTTAACATTTGTAAAGCTTTTTCTGGATTTCTGCCAACAACCAAACCATTTTGATAGAAATATGCCAGGTTATAAAATGCTTGTGGAACGTCTTCCGCCGCCGCTTTTTCATACCACTTAACAGCTTCTGCAAAATCTATATCTACCCCTTCTCCATGCTGATATAAATACCCTATTTCAAAATATATGACAGGATTACACCCAGGAAGCAGCGCTGCTTTATTATACCAGAAAAATGCCATCTGCGGTTCCTGATGTTCATAGTAATACTCAGCAATTTGATAGCAGACATCCCATTTATCTTTATTTCCGTCTTCCAATAATTTTTTTAGTTCTCTGTTATTCATAATTTAAGCCTTTCGTGTCTAAGCTTGCTTATTTTTAAAGCATAAGTAAAAACACGAAATCTTTTTTCCTTTTTCCAAAAGCTTTTCACTCTTTTATTTTACATAACCAATCCCGAAGCTTATATTCCAATTCCAAATAACGTTCTCCATATGCATCTCCAGGAAGAAATGTATTCATCAATAGAAACTCTTCAACACTTATTCCATTTATATCGTTTGGAAGTCGTCCGCTTTCTTCCAGTTCCTCCACTGCTTTGCACACATAACTAAAAAGCAAATAAGAATATTCTTGCTTATTCCCAAGCCCTAATTGAGTAGTAAACTGCCCATACTGTTTATCTCCTTCCAATATCAATCCACCTGGATACAAAGGTGAAACATTAAAGAAAGTAAAAATTTCCGTAATCGAAGTGACATTCAGTGAAGAGCGTGCGAAGCAATTTGCTCCGCCCAACTATGGAGTATGTGAGCTGCATTCGGTGGGTCAGGTTTTCTATTCCAACGGCTGGCAAAAGCCTACGGGACTATGTGACAATGCATGGAATTGTATGAGGGACTATGTGCTGGCCATTTCATAGGGGGCCGGATACATTTACGGCGACGGCGGTTTTACAAATCAGGAAGCATGGTAATCGTTGCCTGTAGCGATGGAATCAGACCAGTCATTTTTAAGGTCGAGAGAACGGATATGCCTTCCGATACCTTCAATGAAGATCTGGAAATCTGCCGCGCCAAAAGTACAAAGGGCGGTTTTCTCTGTCTATTCAGTTTTAAGAAACACCCCTGCATACAAGGCCGCAGCAAACTAATGTGCCCCAATCTCCAACAAAATCCCTGCCTCCTCTTCCAGATCCGCGTATGCCACAATGGGCCTGTTATCTGGAAATTTTGCTTCCAGCCGCGGTTTCCTTCCGGATACCCTCTCTGCCATTGCCAGAACATCTTCATAAGCTTCGTCTGTCTTTAAGACCACATGATGGATTCCGGGGCCTTTCTCATTCAGGTGATCCATGTAGATCGACGGCCCTGTCGGTTCTATCAGCTCAATCTCATAGGTGCCGCCCCGGAATATCGCCGTGCGCATGGGAAGTCCCGGTCCGATCTCGCCGTTTACAATCTTATCATCGAAAAAAGCTCCGTCCCCGAATTCAAACGGACCATAACCCATCTCCTCCTGATAAATCTTCACAGCCTTGTCCAGATCCCGCACCACAATCCCCAGATGAAAGATTTCGTTAAATTTCATTTGTTCCTACCTCCTTTATCGAATGACCTAATTCTATGACATTTGATGATTTTAAAATTGTACGTAAGCTATCACTGTTCAGGTAAATTTTTGACATTTTCTGCGGGATGTGGTACTTTGATGTAAATAACCGTGCAGGACAAACTTGGCCGTGGTATGGCCTGTGACACTTTGAATGATACTCATGAATTTCCGAGAGTACCCTGTTGCCTAAAAGAGGGGGAGCCTGAAAATGAGACTGGAAAAAATTTACAATCGCCCGCTGCAGGAAGACGAGATACTGCTGAAGAAAAGCTATAAAAAAGAACATTTATTTTTGTGGGAAAAGCCCATGACATTTACGGAATATGAACAATATAAAGCCGAAGGACTCATCATCCCCACCCCTACGGGGCATTATTATAAAGAAAAATCTATCGACCGGTTAGGCGTTACCGTAAATGATGTCATCACTTCTTCTCATACGGATATCACACTCCACATACGGTACAGCTATCCGGTACTGCACAACCATGATTATATCGAAATCATCTATGTTGCCGCGGGGAGCTGCCAGCATTTTTTTGAAAACACTTCCTTTCAAATGAAGGAAGGAGATATCTGCATTATGGCTCCCTTTACGTTGCACGCGCTGTCATGCACGAATGATGAGAGCTGCATTCTCAACCTGATGGTAAGCAAAAAAGTGTTTAACCAGAACTTCCTGGAGCTGCTGCGCGGAGGGAAGGTGGTATCGGAGTTTTTGGAAAAAATCATCTATCAGCACACGGCAAGCCCGTATATTTTGTTTCCGACGAAACGTGATCCATGGCTCCTGGAGCTTGCCACACGGCTGATCACCGAAAAGAAGCTGAAACTGCACGCTTACGAGTATTCCATCCGCCTGCTGGCAAATGAATTTCTGCTCCATATTTCACGCGAATATGAAGCCTTCGCTATCGTGCCTGACCAGCAGGGGAGCTCGCAGAACACATTGATCTTGGCGGTCTTAAGTTACCTGAGTGTAAACTACAGCTCCGCTACCCTGCATGATACCGCCGCGTTTTTCGGATACTCTTCCGCGTATCTGAGCCGGTTCATCCGGGAAAACACCGGCAAAACATATAATACGATCATTACGGAGCTTCAGATGGAACACGCCATGAAGCTTTTGAAATCAGGGGAACAGAATCTGACCGAAATCGCGCATACGGTGGGCTGCTTTGATTCCAGCCACTTTAATAAGAAATTCAAAAATGTTTACGGTATCTCGCCGAAGCAGTATCTTGCATCGATTACATAAGGAGTTGAAGAAAAATAATTTTCTACAGTTCCTTATAAATGCGGAAAGAAAACATGTAAAAAATTTACAGCATTTTAGTTTAAAATTTACAAGCGTTCTCTGACAAATGTGGTAATCTGACATCAGGAATCTGTCGCTTTGCGGCTGCGGCCGGCGCGATACTCACGGCAGATTTCATCGGCCATAAGGAGTTGCAGAAAAATAACTGATACAGATTGCGCCGGAGAAATAGACAAGTCAAGATATGTCAGTTATTTTTCTACAGTTCCTAAGTCTAAATATGATGTAACTACTCAGTACCTTCGTAGTTACGCCGCAATCCCATGAAAATTGCCTGCGGCAATGGGGATTGCTCTTGCGATTTATACGTTTTCGTACGGATAGCGCAGTAAATGCGCTATCCTGTGCTGAGTAGTTACAATATGATAACGATACGGAAAGGGTGAAGATTATGAAAATTGAAGGATTGGATGTAGCACTGGCCCCGATTATGATCGGTACGTCTTCCGCTTTATTTACGGATGAAACTACTCCCTGGATTCATACGGATCTGACACAGGAGGAGCAGTTCGCGGTCATCGACGAGTTATGGGATATGGGGCTGCATTGCTTTGACTGCTCCGCCGGATACGGAGAAAATGTTTTGGGAGCCTATCTGAAATCCAGAAAAAGGACTGACGAAGCTGTGATTCTGACAAAGGGCTGTCATCCGAATTTCTACAGAAAGCGAGTGACTTCTTTTGATCTGCTCAGTGATTTTCATGATTCCATGGCAAAATTAAAGAGGGATTATATAGACATTTATATGCTGCACAGAGATGACCCGGATGTTCCGGTCAGTGAGATCATTCCTACGTTGGATCAATTAAAGAAAGAAGGAAAGATCGGCATTTATGGTGCCTCCAACTGGTCCATGGAAAGAGTGCGCGAAGCCAATGCATTTGCCAAATCCAACGGAATGGAGCCGTTTCGAGCGATCAGCCCGCACTATAGCCTTGCCCATCAAATCAACGATCCATGGGGCGGAGGCGTATCGATTACGGGGCCTGAGCATGCCGAGGACCGCCGGTGGCTGATAGAACAGAAGATGCCTGTATTTGCCTATTCATCCATGTCATGCGGATTTATTTCAGGGATGTTCAAAAGCAATGAAAAGGAAGCGGCGAAAAAGCTCTTAAGTCCTCCGGGAATGAAAGGATACTATGCGGATGAAAACTTCGAGCGCCTTGCCCGCGCGGAGCAGCTGGCTGAAAAATATGGCGTGACTGTCGCGCAGATTTCTATGGCATGGCTCTTCAGACAAGAGCTGCAGGTGATCCCGCTTCAGGGCGGTGAAAACGCGCAGATGTACCGCCAGACCCTTGAGGCATCGAAAATAGAATTATCAAGAGACGAGATTCACTGGTTAAATCTGGAGTAGAGGCTGTTAAAAGCAACGAATTTCAAATAAATATTTTCAGGGTATAAAGTTTTTCTTGAACCTTGTTGAAACGAGTCCGGAATCCTATATTTTAGAAGGGTTCCGGACTCGTTTTACATTATGACATGCTTATGCCTGCCAATCCATGGATTCTGTAGATTGGCAGACATACGTTGCAGCTTAATTCTCCAGATTTAACCCTTGAATTACATCTTTTGATAATTCTATTTTAGATGCATTGCCGCATTTCTATTTCAAAAATCTTTCTCTGAAATTCCAAGGCATTTTTCGCATCTTCATCCAGGGCATTTTCGCTGATATCCGGCACGATCTCCCGCCATACCTTAATGTCCTTTCCAACCTGGCCGCCCGGCATTACAAATGGTTCCATAACGACCGCACCGCTATAGTGGATTTCTTTAAGGGCGTCACCGATCTCCTTCCAAGGCATACGTCCTGCCCCGGGTACCATACGGTTGCATTCTCCTGTGTGAAAATGTCCCAGCAGTTCACCTGCCGTACGGATTGCATTGCCGATACTTTCCTCTTCAATATTCATATGAAAGGTATCCAGCATCACCTTCACATTTCCTGCTTCCTTTTCCAGTTCCCGCACACTTTTTACAAACCTTGTTCCTTCCTCAGAAGTATTGATCACATGATTTTCAAAACGGTTCAGACATTCCATCCCCAGCGTCTTGATCCCATATTGGGCCGCCGCTTTTCCCATCTTGGCAATCCCTTCGATTCCTCGTTCCCAGTCTCCTTTTTTATCGATCGTACCATGATAGTCAACCGGCCAGCAGGAGTATAAAGCGCCTCCAAGAAGGTCTGAACCGATTTCCTCCATACGTTCAAAAAGGTCTTTGTAAAATTCCAGTGCATGCGTCCGAACCGAGGCATCCGGAGATGCTATATTGTTTTCCGGAGCCGGTCCAT
The DNA here is from genome assembly GCA_009774255.1 of Faecalicatena sp. Lineage (GTDB taxonomy): Bacteria > Bacillota > Clostridia > Lachnospirales > Lachnospiraceae > Schaedlerella. The sequence continues at coordinate 2,224 of VSNK01000126.1, read as the reverse complement.
ATCCAACTGTCAGTCTTATCCTGTTTTCCTCCGCACATTTTCTCAATTCGCTCAGCTGATTTTTTGTATATCCAGGCAACGGACCTGCCGCGATCTCTAAAATGTCAAATCCCAGTGCTGCCGCTTTCTTTATATAATACTTATAATCTCCATCCCACTCATGCTCCCAGTAGGCATAATAAATACCATGCTGCATTTTTTCAGTTCCTCCTTTTTGTCAATACTTTTTCCTGCCGGACCTTCGCGAAATCTCCACATTGAACACAAGAACCAGAAGCAATGCCGCCCCCCAGATCAAGTCTCTGTAATAATTGCTGATAGCCGGAAACTGATTCAGGTAGGAGGAAAGTAGCTGCAATATAATAACTGCAAACGCAATCCCGGACATTTTGCCGGCTCCCCCGTTGGGATTGATGCCGCCAAGGACCGCAACTAAAATTGTCTGCATTGTATAGCTGGTTCCAAAATCCGCTTTTGCGGAATTGAGCCGTGACAAGCTGATCAGCCCGGCGGTCCCTGCCAGAAGTCCTGACATCATATAACATTTTATAATAGTAGCATTCACATGGATTCCCGCAAACTTAGCTGCCTTATCACTTGTCCCGACCATGTAGGTTCTCATTCCAAACTTTGTCTGTCCCATCATAATCGCCAGCACAGCCGTACATAGAATAAAAATGATAAAAGGAAGCGGTATATTTAAAATCGTAAGGCTCGACAGCAATTCGATCTCTCCATTTACAGATACGGTACTTCCGCCGGATAATACCACGGAAATCCCCATAAACAATTCATAACTCCCCAGCGTTGCAAGCATCGGCGGAATATGGAAACGGCTGATCAGAATACCGTTAAAGGTTCCGCAGAGTGCACCTGTGCAAAGAGCCGCCAGACATCCAAGCGCAATATTGTCCGGCATATTCGTCTGGAAAATGAGCCCGGCATTCTCCGGCAGCTCCGTACGGCCTGCTTCAAATGCTCCAAACAATATTCCGCTGCAGATCGAGGAGGTTCCCAGCGTTACGATCAAGCTGTTAAAGCGGTACTTTACTATAAGGAAGCCATTGATGCATCCGATCAGGCAGCCAGTGAGGATGGCGATCAAAAAAACCGGTACAACTCCAAGATTCCATGCATTTCCAGCCATAACCGATATATATGCGGACAATGCCGCAATCAGCGGAAACGATACGTCCGCGCCGGTACTTACAAAGCTTAAAAGCGCACAGACCGCGTAAATTTCCGGTACAATCATGGACCTTACAAGATCCATAATATTATTGCTGGTAAAAAACTGTCCGGACCGAATCTGAATGATAAATCAGCTTCATAAATTTCCTTCTTTGAATGCAACCGGTTTCATTTGAGTCAAAAAAAATTTGCAGGAGCCGGCGGGAAATTCCCGCCGTTCCTTTTTAGAAGGTCTCCCTGAAAAGCGGAGCTTCCAGCAATATATTCTGTATCCGTTTTTCCGGAAATGCAATTCTGTTGATCAGAAGCTCTGCCGCTCTTTTTCCAAGCTCATATGAATCCCGTTCAATATAGTTATGAGGAATGCCTAAAAGATCGAGCATTTCTATTTTATCCAGACTTACGTGTGTATAGGAATCTGTTTTTCCATCCTCTCTGACAGCCTGCAGATATCCTTTCCCAAGACTGTTATTGCAGGTGAGCACTGCTGTTGGCTGGTCCTGTTTCTGAAAAATTTCCTTTGCAGCCAAATACGCATAGGACTGTTTATATGTACCCTGGTATATCAGTTCTTCCCTGATCTCCAGCCCCGCCTCCCTCAAACCGTCGAGATAGCCCTTATATCGTTCTGACGCCAAAACATTGCTTTCATGATTTCCATTGATCACTGCGATTTTATTTGCGGTATCTTCTAACCTACCATTTTCGTTACAATAGCACTCTTGGCGAATGTTTTTTACCGTTTTTTTATCAAATCTATTTTCAAGAATAGCAGATAGATTTTCTACCCACTCGGCTCGAATGTCTGGTGTTGAATTTATAGATAATGGAATTTCCTTTATTATGCTTTCTGCAACTTCCTTTGATACATTCTTTTCCAAACTATGTTTCAACCTCATTAACTCATCTATTTCTAATGTTGGAGAAACTTGTTTTGGCATAGAAAAATTTTTCATATTCTTTCTCCTTAAATCTCGATTTGTTCATTTAATTATATCACTTCCGTTCCTCATTTACCACAAAAATATAGAGT
>VSNK01000125.1 GCA_009774255.1 Faecalicatena sp. | reverse complement strand
TATGAGCAAAAATAGCCGCAAAGCGGCGGAAAAGCATCGAAGATGCGTTTTGCGAATGGTGCGGAGTGAACTGTAACCATGTACCCAAAAATAAACAAAAAACCGTGTTCTTTCTATAGACTTTTACAAATTTTGGGGATATAATAAACTCACATGTGAAAAATAAAAATTTTACAATGTACAAATTAAGGAGGAGCAAACAATGGCAAGAAAAATGAAGACCATGGATGGTAATCAGGCCGCAGCTCATGTTTCCTACGCGTATACTGAGGTTGCAGCGATCTATCCCATCACACCATCATCTGTTATGCCCGAGCATGTTGACGAGTGGGCGACCGAAGGAAGAGAGAATATCTTCGGACAGACCGTACAGGTGACAGAGATGCAGTCCGAGGCAGGAGCGGCCGGGGCTGTGCACGGTTCCTTATCCGCAGGAGCTTTGACTACAACATTTACAGCATCACAGGGATTGCTTCTGATGATCCCTAACTTATATAAAGTAGCAGGCGAGCAGCTGCCAGGCGTATTCAACGTATCCGCCCGTGCAATCGCGAGCCACGCACTCTCCATCTTCGGAGATCACTCCGACGTATATGCATGCCGCCAGACAGGCGCAGCTATGCTCTGTGAATCCAGCGTACAGGAAGTTATGGACCTGACAGCCGTTGCTCACTGTGCGGCGCTCGAAGGCAAGATTCCGTTTATCAACTTCTTCGACGGATTCAGAACCTCCCACGAGATCCAAAAAATTGAAACCTGGGATTACGAAGACTTAAAAGATCTGGTAAATATGGACGCGATCGATGAGTTCCGTGCGCACGCGCTGAATCCGAACCATCCATGCCAGAGAGGTTCCGCTCAGAATCCGGATATCTTCTTCCAGGCAAGAGAAGCATGTAATCCATACTATGATGCCCTTCCGGGAATCGTTCAGGATTACATGGACAAGGTAAACGCAAAGATCGGAACGGACTATAAGCTGTTCAATTACTACGGGGCTGCTGATGCAGAGCGCGTGATCGTTGCTATGGGTTCCGTATGTGATACCATCGAAGAGACGATCGACTATCTGCTGGCAGCAGGCGAGAAGGTCGGCGTTGTAAAAGTACGTCTTTACAGACCGTTCTCCGCTCAGGCATTGATCGACGCAATCCCGGATTCCGTGAAGACCATCTCTGTCCTTGACAGGACAAAAGAGCCTGGTTCTCTCGGCGAGCCTCTGTATCTGGACGTTGTTGCGGCTTTGAAGGGCACGAAGTTCGACGCGGTTCCGGTACTTTCCGGACGTTACGGACTGGGTTCAAAGGATACCACCCCGGCACAGATCGTGGCTGTATTCAAGAACACAGAGAAGAAGCTGTTCACCATCGGTATCGAAGACGATGTGACCCACCTTTCACTGGATGCAGGCGCTCCGCTGGTTACCACACCGGAAGGAACCATCAACTGCAAGTTCTGGGGACTGGGCGCAGACGGTACTGTCGGTGCGAACAAGAACTCCATCAAGATCATCGGCGACAACACCGATATGTATGCACAGGCTTACTTTGATTACGACTCCAAGAAGTCAGGCGGAGTGACCATGTCCCACCTGCGTTTCGGAAAGTCTCCGATCAAGTCCACCTACCTGATCCGTCAGGCGAACTTTGTAGCATGCCACAATCCGTCCTATGTTGACAAATACAACATGGTACAGGAACTGGTTGACGGCGGAACCTTCCTTCTGAACTGCCCATGGGATGCGGAAGGTCTGGACAAGCATCTTCCGGGACAGGTAAAGGCATTTATCGCGAACCACGGCATCAAGTTCTATACCATCGACGGTATCAAGATCGGGAAAGAGATCGGACTTGGCGGACGTATCAATACCGTGCTGCAGTCCGCATTCTTCAAGCTGGCGGCGATCATTCCGGAGGAGGAAGCCATCGACCTGATGAAGAAGGCTGCAAAGGCTACCTACGGAAGAAAGGGCGACAAGATCGTTCAGATGAACTATGACGCCATCGACGCAGGTGCAAAGCAGGTTGTAGAGGTTACCGTACCGGACAGCTGGAAGGATGCTGCCGACGAAGGTCTTACAACTCCTCACGTAAGTGAAGACGGAAGAAAAGACGTTGTTGATTTTGTAAAGAATATCCAGGCGAAGGTAAATGCCCAGGAAGGAAATACCCTCCCGGTATCCGCATTCAACGATTATGTGGACGGCTCTACCCCGTCAGGTTCCGCAGCATACGAGAAGCGCGGTATCGCAGTGGACATTCCGATCTGGAAGCCGGAGAACTGTATCCAGTGTAACCGCTGTGCATATGTATGTCCGCACGCTGTTATCCGCCCGGTTGCATTGACGGAAGAAGAGGCAGCCAAGGTTCCGGAAGGACAGGCAACTCTGCCGATGACCGGTATGCCGGAGATGAAGTTTGCTATCACCGTATCCGCGCTTGACTGTACGGGATGCGGTTCCTGTGCAAATGTCTGCCCGGGCAAGAAGGGCGAGAAAGCGCTCGTTATGGAAAATATGGAAGCAAATATCGGCGTTCAGAAGGGCTTCGATTTTGGCGTAGAGATTCCTGTAAAACCGGAGGTTGTTGCGAAGTTCAAACCGGCTACCGTAAAGGGAAGCCAGTTCAAACAGCCATTGCTTGAATTCTCAGGCGCATGCGCAGGCTGCGGCGAGACACCTTACGCAAAACTGATCACACAGTTGTTCGGTGACAGGATGTATATTGCAAATGCAACCGGATGTTCCTCCATCTGGGGTAACTCTTCACCGTCTACCCCTTATACCGTAGACGCAAAAGGAAGAGGACCGGCATGGTGTAACTCCCTGTTTGAGGATAACGCAGAGTTTGGTTATGGTATGCTGCTCGCTCAGAATACCATCAGAGAAAGACTGAAAGAAAAGGTTGAGAAGCTGGCGGAAAGCGGAGACAACGCGGACGTGAAGGCTGCTGCTTCGAAATATCTGGATACCTTCAATATCGGCGCAGAAAACGGCGCTGCTACGGATGAACTGGTAGCTGCTCTGGAAGCATGCGGCTGCGGCTGCCCGGAGAGAGAGGAACTTCTGAAGGAAAAGGATTTCCTTGCCAAGAAGTCTCAGTGGATCTTCGGCGGTGACGGATGGGCTTACGATATCGGATTCGGCGGTGTTGACCACGTACTTGCAAGCGGAAAAGACATCAATATCATGGTATTCGATACCGAGGTTTACTCCAACACAGGCGGACAGTCCTCCAAGGCAACCAAGACCGGCGCGACCGCTCAGTTTGCCGCAGGCGGAAAAGAGACCAAGAAGAAAGACCTGGCAGGCATCGCAATGAGCTATGGTTATGTATATGTTGCACAGATCGCAATGGGTGCGGACTTCAATCAGACCGTAAAGGCAATCTCTGAGGCAGAAGCATATCCGGGACCGTCACTGATCATCGCTTACGCTCCATGTATCAACCATGGTATCAAGAAGGGCATGAGCAAGGCTCAGACAGAGGAACAGCTTGCAGTAGAGTGTGGATACTGGAATAACTTCCGGTACAATCCGGCTGCGGAAGGCGCGAAATTCACTCTGGACAGCAAGGAACCAAAGGCTGATGAATATCAGGCATTCCTGGATGGCGAGGTTCGTTACAATGCCCTGAAGAGAGCAAATCCGGAAAAGGCTGCAAAACTCTTCGCACAGAATGAGAAGGAAGCTATGGAAAGATATGCTTATCTGAAGAAGCTGGTAGCGGTTTACGGAGAAGAATAAGACGTATACGAGAAGAAATGGAAGAGGGAGAACCTGGAGAACAGGTTCCAAAGCGTGAATTGTAATCATGATAAAAAAAGATCCCGGGATCCGGAAATTATGGATCCCGGGGTTTTTATTACATAAGAAAGGACGCTCACTTTTTATTATATGTTCATAGTTGACATTGTGTACACTTTTGTTATAATGGAATTGCGCTGATGCGCAAGCAGGTCATCAATAATTTTCTCATGAAAATTGGTGACAAATTATAAGGAAAGCAGAAAGGATCTGAATGAGATGTTGATGGAGCAGGCTACAGTCGTAAGAAAAGAGTGGAGCGCTGTGTGTGACAGTGTGATTCACAATAAACCAAAGATTATTAAACGTACTCGGGATAAGATGTGGTTTTCTAATTTGGAAACCATGTCAGAAATTCTGCAGGCATATCAGTTTACAGCAGTAAAATATATAGAAGATGACGGCTCCGTTACGTTATCTTTAAATGAAATAGACCTGATTGAAAATGGCAGGGATGAGGAGGAGGCGCGGCTGAATCTGGCGAGATCCATTCTGGAATATTCTTTTGATTATTATGAAGAGTATGAGTTGTATTCCCGCAGTCCCAATAGAAAAAAGCATATTCCTTATATTTTTAAAGCAATCATCATGGAGGATCCGAAAAAAATAGGAGATTTGTTACAATGCCAAGATGGAAAGAACTAAAGAGATTTTGTGAACGGGATGGATGGGAATTATATAAGGATACAGATCACTATTTTTATCGAAAGATGGATACAGATGGTAATTTGCGGATAACAAAAGTTTCGAAAGGTTCCGGTGAAATCCATACAAGGATGTGGAAGGAAATTTTAAAGAAGCAATTAAAAGTTACGCAAGAATACTTTAACAGCAAAATATAGAGGAGGAAGCATAGAATGAGAACAGAAACATACAAGATCTGGGAACCGGGGGAATATTCATACGAGCATGCCTTCGGTTTTGTTCCGAATATCACCTCTTACATCCATGAGGATGATGTGAAAAGGCCGTGTATTTTGGTCGTGCCGGGCGGAGCATACTGTGTGGTTGCCCCGTCGGAGGGAGAACTGGTGGCATTGAAATTTTACGAAAAGGGCTACCAGACCTTTGTGCTCACCTATACGGTCAATTATCTTCAGGCAGTTCCGTTAAAGCTTCAGCCCTTGAAGGACATTTCACGGGCGGTTCGCTATATCCGCAGGAACGCGGATGCTTTTGGCGTGATCACAGATGAACTGACGGTCTGTGGATTTTCTGCCGGAGGGCATCTCTGCGGCAGCCTGTGTGCGCACTATGAGGACATTAAAGATGAAGCCGCCGAATACGGCGGAATTTCAAATCGTCCGGATTCCGCGATCTTAAGTTACCCGGTCATCACCTTCGGGGAACAGACACACAGAGTTACCCGCATTGCGCTGCTGGGGGAGGATGCTTCTGCGGAAGAGCTGGAATATATGTCCCTGGAAAAGCAGGTGACAGAGAAGACGCCGCCCTGCTTTATCTGGGCTACGGCAACGGATGAGGCGGTGCCGGTGGAGAACAGTGAGATGTATGTGAGAGCATGCCGGGAAAAGGGGGTTCCCTGTGCGTTCCATATGTTTACCCGCGGAAAGCACGGGCTGTCCCTTGCCGATGCGGACTGGGCGAATGGGATCCATATGCCCCTCTATACGGAAGAGCAGATTGTGGCTGTCATGAGAAGGGTTTATGCCGGGGAGGTTCAGGTGTCCGAACGGGTCAGGGCAGAGTGGGACGAAATGGAAAAGCAGCAGAAGGAAGGGGATGTGAGAGTGCCTGAACCGGAAGTCGCGGTTTGGCCGGAGCTGGCGGATGCTTTTTTGAAGAATCATTGACCGGAAAACTGCAGGACTACCCGGAATGGAATGAGATGATTTTTGAGATTCTATTTTCAGGAAAGAGCGTGCCGTTTCGTCCTCTGAATCCGATAATCGATATGGCTTCGATGTTTGGGTTTATCGGGAGCTTTTTTAAAGAAACGATTGTGTAATCAAAATATAGAGGAGAATAAATTATGAATGCATGGGTGCTGCATGATATCAACGATTTCAGATTAGAAGCGGTGGAGGAACCGATACTTGGTGAAGATGAGGTGCTGGTTGAGGTGAAAGCAGCAGGGATCTGCGGATCGGATATTCCGAGGGTTTACCGGAACGGCACATATTCGTTCCCGCTCATTCCGGGACATGAGTTTTCCGGCGTTGTGACAAAGGCAGGTGCGGCCGTGGATATGGGATGGCCTGGCCGGCGGGTGGGTATCTTTCCGCTGATTCCCTGCATGGACTGTATCCCCTGCAGGAAAAAGCAGTATGAGATGTGCAGGCATTACAGCTATCTGGGTTCCCGCCGGAACGGTGGTTTTGCGGAATATGTGGCGGTCCCGGCGGCAAATCTGATTCCGCTGCCGGACAGTGTGAGCTTTGAAGAGGCAGCCATGCTGGAGCCTATGGCAGTAGCGGTCCATGCCATGAGGCGTGTCGGGCCGAGGGTGTCAGATACCGTGGCGGTATGCGGACTCGGTACGATCGGTCTTCTTTTGATCAGTTTTTTGAGGGAAGCGGGAGTCAGGAATATCTTGGCTATTGGCAACAAGAGTTTCCAGAAGCAGACTCTTGGAAAGCTGGGAGTGCCGGAGGATGCCTGGTGTGACAGCAGGGAACGGGATCCCGGACAGTGGCTTATGGAACGTACCGGCGGAGCAGGCGCGGATGTATTTTTTGAGTGCGTCGGGAAAAATGAGACACTGACATGGGCCGTTGACTATGCGGCTCCCGGGGGAAAAGTCATGCTGGTGGGGAATCCATTTTCCGATATGAGTCTGGCAAAATCCGTATATTGGAAAATTCTGCGCAATCAATTAACAGTGACAGGAACATGGAATTCGACATTTTCCTACCCTCAGAATGACATGGAGAAAGGTCTGGCACAGGATGACTGGAATTATGTATTAGATAAGCTGACTGCGAAACGGATTGACCCTGCGACTTTGATTACCCACAGATTCACGATGGAAGAACTTGGACAGGGATTTCATATCATGAGGGATAAGACGGAAGACTATATAAAGATTATGGGGTGCCTGGAATAGAAAACCGCATTCCCGGATTATAATCCACTTGAAAATGTGGCGGAAAAAGTATCAAAAAAGTTAAAAAATTATGCCTGTCTACTTGATTAATTCGTACCGGCATGATACAATGTCAACAATTTCCAGGAGGGAGTAATCGGCATAGGATATGCAGTATTATCGACATAATGGAGCGGGACGACTCCCGGTAATACTTGAAATGATGAGACTCAGGGACAGCTTTTACTGATGATAGCTGCCCGTGAGTCTTATTTTTTCGGCCGTATCAAAGTACGTTACAATTCACGGCCTAAGGAGTTGTAGAAAAATAAGTGACACATCTTGGCTTGTCTATTTCTCCGGCTGCACAGGTCAAAAAGCCTCGACGTAGCCGTAAGGAATCCACCATGCTACGCATGGTCCCCCTTAGGGCAAGGCCCGCTACGTTGCTAAGCGCCAGTGACGCTTGTTCAGCAAGGACCGAAACGGAGTGTAGAACTGCGTTTTTTGCCCTGCATATCCGAAGAAATATCCTGCGCAATCTGTATCACTTATTTTTCTACAACTCCTAACCGGCTGTGAATTGTAACCAAACGACTCCATATTAGGAAATCACCCGTTCCTAAAAGTGATAACATAGAAAGGATGAGTAAAAATGGGAATTATTGAACTTTTTGTATTGGCCGTGGGACTTTCCATGGACGCTTTTGCGGTGTCTGTCTGTAAGGGTTTATCTTTGGGAAAGATTCATAAAAAGCATATGTGCATAGCGGGCATATGGTTTGGGGGATTTCAGGCACTGATGCCTCTGATCGGATATTATCTGGGAAAATTTTTTACGGAGGCGATCACGGAATACGACCACTGGATTGCGTTTATTCTGCTGTTGATTATAGGAGGAAAGATGATCAAGGAAGCCTTTGAGGGAGACGAGCATATGGATGGCTCCATGACCGTTCAATCCATGTTCCTTCTGGCTGTGGCAACAAGCATCGACGCGCTTGCCGTCGGCGTTACCTTCGCATTCCTGAAAGTATCCATCATTCCGGCAGTCTCTTTTATCGGCGTGATCACCTTTGTATGTTCCGCTGTGGGAGTAAAGATCGGAAGCATATTCGGGACAAAGTACAGAGCCAGGGCGGAATTGTGCGGAGGGATCGTCCTGATTCTGATAGGCGCAAAAATCCTCTTGGAAGGGCTTGGAATTCTGTAGGATATAACAATCCGGCGAAACGCGTCATTGGCGCATTTTGCCGGATATTTCTTAACAATAGGATCCACACTTCGCGAGGCTTCTATTGTCATGAATAAAAGCGCGCATATCCCTCGGCCCGTAAGCCTTGGCAGATGCGCATATATTCTCCCTACAGTAACTGAACCCCATGTTCCCGCGCCGAATTCAGTATATCCTCCGGCCAGATCGAGGCCTGCACTTCTCCGATATGAGCTTTGCGAAGATAATACATACAGATCCTGGACTGTCCGATACCGCCGCCGATGGTATAGGGCAGTTCACCGTCCAGCAGCGCTTTCTGAAACGGCAGTTCTGCGCGCTCTTCACATCCGGCCAGCTTCAACTGTCTGGAAAGAGAAACTTCATCTACCCGGATCCCCATGGAAGAAAGCTCCAGCCCTGTGTGGAGCACCGGGTACCAGACGAGGATATCTCCGTTCAGCTCCCAGTCATCATAGTCCGGCGCGCGCCCGTCATGCTTCTGCCCGGAAGCAAGCTCCTTCCCGATCTGGGAAACGAAGACGGCTTTTTTTACCTTGGTGATCCGGTTCTCACGTTCCTTTGGTGTGCAGTCCGGATACATGTCCTCCAGCTCCTGAGATGTGATAAAGAAAATATCATCCGGCAGCAGGGGCGTGATGTAATTATACCGTCTGGAGATAAAATCTTCCGTCTCCTTCAATGCGCTGAATACCTTCCGCACCGTATACTGCAGTGTCTCCATATTCCTCTCTTCTTTGGAAATGACCTTTTCCCAGTCCCACTGATCTACATATAAGGAATGTACATTGTCCGTGTCCTCGTCCCGGCGGATGGCGCTCATATCGGTATATAATCCTTCGCCGGAATGGAATCTGTAGTGCTTCAAAGCATGCCGCTTCCACTTGGCAAGAGAATGGACGATCTCGGCTTCTGCCTCATCCTGTTCTTTGATGCCGAAAGAGACAGGACGCTCCACGCCGTTCAGATTATCATTCAGCCCGGATTCCGGGCGGACGAACAGGGGCGCCGAGACACGAGTCAGGTGAAGTGACTTGGCCAGGGCACGCTCAAAATGATCCTTGACTTCCTTGATGGCGACCTCTGTTTCCCGGATCGTCAGCGGAGAACGGTATCCATCAGGAATGATTAAATGCTCCATATGCTTTGCTCCTTTTAAATGATGTATGCCTGGTGCGCTTCGCTTCACGGAGACGAAGCCCACAGCAAATATATACTAAGAAATATTTCCAAAAATGTCAATGACCTCTCATTTTTTTCTTGTATAATATAGGAAAAATTGTTAAAATATAGTTGCCAAAAGAAGTAACTTCATCGGTAAAGTTACAAAATAAATACGGGAGAAGGAGAGGGAATCATGGATGTAAATGCATTGATGGACAACATGCAGGGAATGGATTATGAAGCGATGCTTGAAAGCCTGTCAGAGATGGGAGGTCCGATAAAGAACGCAGTGATGATCGCGTCCATAGTTTCGATCGTGATCGGACTTTTATGGTGCTTTTTCGGTCTGAAGCTGATTCGGGTCTGGGCGGCTATCCTGGGACTGGCGCTTGGGTTTGGCATTGGCGCGGGAGTCGGGGCGGCTTTTAAGCTGAGTCCGACCGTGATATTGATCTGCGGTGCTGTCGTGGGAATCCTTCTGGCAGTTCTCAGCGCGATCTTTTATCATGTAGGAGTTTTTATCCTTGCCTGGATCACGGGAAGTTCGCTTGCGGTTTTTCTCCTGCGGCCCAAGGATGGGAAGCTTGAATTGGCATGCCTGGGGATCGGACTTGTCATTGCACTGCTGACAATTCGATTTGCGGAATTGATCATTATCCTCATAACAGGCATATATGGTGCGGCCGGCGCAGGATCAGGAATCCTGTCTTTTCTGCCTTTTGACAATCAGATTATCCGAATCGCGGTCATTGCCGTACTTGCTGTTCTCGGTATCGGGGTACAGCTTCTGATGGAATCCGGAAAGCAGAAAAAAAACAATTTGGAAAAAGCAAGGAAGATACGTGAACAGAATTCTACGGCAAATGAAGTAGAAAAAGCCCGTGCCATGCTGAACCAGAAACCAGCGGTTCCACAAAAGGGCACGGTAAAGAAGGGCACCGTGAAAAAAACTGCCGCAAAAAAAGGTACGGCAAAAAAGAGCACGGCAGGAAAAAAAGAGAAAAAAGCAGACACAAAGAAGAATAAGAAATAAAAGAAACAGCAAGATTAAGAAGGAGGACAGCCGGATCAGGACACAAGACAAAAGAGAAGAAGAATAACTGTAAATGAGCGAAGAGAAGAAGATCATAAAAGGAGATGGTATATGTAATGAAGATCGATATGCATTGCCATGTAAAAGAGGGTTCTCTTGACAGTAAGGTCAGTGTGGAAGAGTATATCATGCTTCTCAAGGCAAAGGGCTTCCAGGGGATGGTGATCACAGACCATAATACCTACAAGGGGTACCGCTACTGGAAAAACCATATCAAGGGAAAGCGGCACACGGATTTTGTCGTGCTGAAGGGGATCGAGTACGATACCCGGGATGCCGGACACATACTGGTCATCATGCCGGAAGGCGTGAAGATGCGGGTATTGGAACTGCGGGGCATGTCAGTATCGGTATTGATTGACTTTGTACACCGCAACGGAGGAGTGCTCGGCCCCGCGCATCCGTGCGGAGAGAAGTATTTGAGCTTTACCAATACAAAGCGTTTCCGCAGATCGCCGGAATTGATGAAGCGGTTTGATTTTGTGGAGGCTTTTAACTGCTGCGAGTCTGTCGAATCGAATGAAAATGCGCTGGAGCTTGCCCGGAAGTATGACAAGGTACGGGTGGGCGGAAGTGATGCCCATAAGCCGGACTGTGTGGGCAGGGCCTATACGATCCTGCCGGAGCCGGTGACCTGTGAGACGGAATTGATTTCCATGATCCACAGGAAGACGGCCTTTGAGACAGGGGGCAATTATTATAATAAGACAACAAAGGAGAAGATGGGCAGGGTGAAGCTGCTGCTGACCTACTCATTCTGGTTCTACAATAAGGGCGGAGAGCTTCTGCGGCGTCATGGCCGCAATGTGAAAATGGAGCAGGAGAATCCCATTGATCCGATCGATCCCATTGAACTGTATTATATCGGAAAGCAGGGATAAGAACGGAAGCTGTCGGTTACGGTCCGCAAACCGGCCGCCGAACGGTAACAGGTATTGAGCAGATACCATTATTATCAGAAAAAGAAAGGAATGGAAACAGATTATGAACGTGCAGGAAATGTTGCAGAAGAAGTTAGGTAAGGGAATCAAAGAAGCATCCAACGAGGAGATCTACGGCGCGCTCCTTCACATGGTGCAAGAACTTGCAAAGGAAAAGGAAGCACCTCAGGAGAAGAAAAAGATTTATTATATTTCCGCGGAATTTCTGATCGGAAAGCTGTTGTCCAATAACATGATCAATCTTGGAATCTATGAGGAAGTACGGGATGTTCTTGCAAAGAACGGAAAAGACATCTGCGAGATCGAGGAACTGGAGCCGGAGCCGTCGCTTGGGAACGGCGGACTGGGACGCTTGGCGGCATGTTTTCTGGATTCCATCGCGACATTGGGAATGTGCGGAGACGGAATCGGGCTGAACTACCATCTGGGACTGTTCAAGCAGGAATTTGAGAATGGGCTGCAGAAAGAGGTTCCGAATCCGTGGATCGAAGATAAGAGCTGGCTCGTAAAAACAGATGTTTCCTATCCGGTTACCTTTAAGGGGCTGACCTTGCAGTCCAGGATGTATGACATCGAAGTGACCGGCTATGAGAACAGGACAAATAAGCTCCATCTGTTTGATGTGGACAGCGTGGATGAGGCAATCGTAAAGGACGGAATTGATTTTGACAAGGAAGACATTACGAAGAATCTGACCCTGTTCCTGTATCCGGATGACAGCGATGACAAGGGACGCCTGCTTCGAATCTACCAGCAGTATTTTATGGTCAGCAACGGGGCACAGCTGATTCTGGACGAATGCACGGCACGGGGAAGCAATCTTTACGACCTGCCGGAGTATGCGGTGATCCAGATCAACGATACCCATCCGACCATGGTGATTCCGGAGCTGATCCGTCTTCTGACGGCGCGGGGGTTGGATAAGGATGATGCCATCGATGTCGTTTCCAGGACCTGTGCTTATACCAATCATACGATCCTGGCAGAAGCACTGGAAAAGTGGCCTGTGGCTTACCTCAAAAAAGTGGTTCCGCAGCTCATGCCGATCATCGAGATTCTGGACGACAAGGTAAGGAGAAAATATACGGTCCTCAGCAAGCATTCCATCAGCAGAAAGTTCACGGATGATTACGAGGAAAAGACAGAGGAATATTCGGATGAAAGCGTTGCCATTATCGACCATTCCGATGTGGTGCATATGGCTCATATCGACATTCATTACGGATTCAGCGTCAACGGCGTGGCGGCGCTGCACACCGAGATACTCAAAGACAACGAACTGCACAATTTCTACCGGCTCTATCCGCAGAAGTTCAACAACAAGACGAACGGCATCACTTTCCGCCGCTGGCTTCTGTACTGCAATCCTCTGCTGACAAAGTTTTTGGACGAGCAGATCGGGACCGGATATAAGAAGGACGCAAGGGAGCTGGAAAAGCTTCTGGAATTTGAAAATGATGAGAAAGTACTGGCAAGGCTTCTCGATATTAAAAATGAAAACAAAAAGGTGCTTTGTGATTATATAAAGAACACGCAGGGAATCGAACTGAATCCGGATTCCATTTTTGACATCCAGGTTAAGCGGCTCCATGAATATAAACGGCAGCAGATGAACGCCCTCTATGTGATCCATAAATATCTGGAGATCAAGGCAGGGAAGAAGCCGGCCACTCCGATCACCGTAATCTTCGGTGCAAAGGCGGCTCCGGCCTATGTGATCGCCAAGGATATCATTCACCTCATCCTGTGTCTGCAGGAGGTCGTGAATCAGGATCCGGATGTGAGCCCATACCTGAAGGTGGTCATGGTAGAGAACTACAACGTATCAAAAGCAGAGAAGCTGATCCCGGCATGTGATATTTCCGAGCAGATTTCGCTTGCCTCCAAGGAAGCCAGCGGAACCGGCAACATGAAGTTCATGCTCAACGGCGCGGTAACCCTGGGAACCGAAGACGGCGCCAACGTAGAGATCCATGAGCTGGTAGGGGATGACAATATCTTTGTATTCGGCGCGGACAGCGACGAGGTCATCAAGCATTATGAACGTGCGGATTATGTATCCGGAAAGTTCTATGAAAAGGATCCGGATATCAAAGCGGCGGTAGACTTTATTACCTGTGACAGGATGCTGGAAGTCGGACAGGAGGAGAATCTCACAAGGCTGAAAAACGAGCTTTTGAATAAGGACTGGTTCATGACCCTGCTTGACTTTAAGGCATATACGAAGAAAAAGGAAGAAGCGCTGGAGGCCTATGAAGACAGAAACGCATGGGCGAAAAAGATGCTGGTCAATATCGCGAAAGCAGGATTCTTCTCATCTGACAGGACCATTGAGGAATATAACAGAGACATCTGGAGATTAAAGGAAGCGGTGCCGGAGGAGAATCAGTCTTCTGAGGAATGCGAAGCGCCGGAGGCAGAGAACGCTGCTGAGGGAGTATCAGAAGTAAGTGCTGCCGCAGAAAAGGCGGAAGAATAGGAAAGGAGAAGCATCATGAGAGAGAGTGGGATTTTGCTTCCGATTTTCGCACTGCCATCCAAATATGGGATCGGCTGCTTTTCAAAGGAAGCGTATGAATTTGTAGATCAATTGAAAAAGGCAGGACAGAGCAAGTGGCAAATTCTGCCCCTTGGGCCTACCGGTTACGGGGATTCCCCCTATCAGTCTTTTTCTACCTTTGCGGGGAATCCGTATTTTATTGATCTGAAAACATTGAGAAAAGAAGGGCTTCTGACAAAAGCAGAATGCAAGGCGCATGATTTTGGAAAGCAGAAAGACCGGATCAACTACGAGGCACTGTATTTCAGCCGGTTCAAGGTGCTGCGCAAAGCATTTCGGCGTTTTCGCCAAAATGACGAATATGAAGAGTTTTTAAAGCAAAATGAAGACTGGCTGACAGAATATTGTCTGTATATGGCGATTAAGGATCGGCAGGGAGGAAAGAGCTGGATCGAATGGCCGAAGAAATACCGGGACAGAGATCCAGAAGCGCTGGAGGAAGCGAAAAAGGAACTGAAAGAGGAGATTGATTTCTACCGGTTCCAGCAGTTTGAGTTTGACCGCCAGTGGAAGAGGCTTCATGCCTATGCGAATAAGCAAGGGGTACAGATCATCGGGGATATTCCGATCTATGTGGCGTTTGACAGTGCGGATACGTGGGCAAATCCGGAGCTGTTCCAGTTTGATAAGGAGAACCTGCCCATCGCGGTGGCCGGCTGCCCGCCGGATGCATTTTCCGCTACGGGACAGCTGTGGGGCAATCCTCTGTATGACTGGGATTACCACAAAAAGACCGGCTATGAATGGTGGGCGAAGCGTATCGCCTACAGCTTCAAGCTCTACGACAAGGTTCGGATCGACCATTTCCGGGGATTTGATGAGTATTATACCATTCCGTACGGAGACGAGACCGCAGTGAACGGATGCTGGAAGCCGGGGCCGGGGATTGAATTTTTCAGGGCCATTGAGGGGAAGCTTGGGAAGCTGGATATTATTGCTGAGGATCTCGGGTATCTGACGGACACGGTGCTTCAGCTTTTGAAGGATACCGGTTTTCCGGGCATGAAGGTGATCCAGTTCGCTTTCGACTCCCGGGAGGCAGCGAATTATCTGCCTCATACTTATATCCCCAACTGCGTGGTCTATACCGGAACCCACGACAACGATACGACCCGGGGATGGTATCACAATGTAGGAAAGGAATGCAGGGATTTTGCAAAGGAATATCTGCGCAAGCCGGCGCTGGATGAGGATACCCTGTCCTGGGATTTCATCGCCATGGCAATGAGCAGCGTCGCAGATCTGTGCGTGATTCCGATTCAGGATTTCCTCTGCCTGGATGAAAAGGCAAGGATCAACATCCCGTCCACACTGGGAAACAACTGGGTGTGGAGGCTGAAAAAAGGGCAGATCACGGAGAAGCTGACAGAAGATATCTATAAAATGACAAAAATGTACGGACGTACGGCGGTAAAAGCTGAGAAAAAAGCATAAATGCCGTTGTAAAATAAGGAAAAAATTAGGGAACTGCCGCAGAATAATATGGACGGGGTGTTTACATATTATTCTGGGGCAGTTCTCTTTTTTTGTTCTTTTTGAAATTGGATTCATAAATTTTCATTTTCCAAATATATTTTATATCAAAGAAGATATCTGCCGCCGCAGGCTGTCCGGCAAATGGACGGAGCATTCTCGTTACTGTTCACGGTGCCTTGCACTATGCTGCAAGGCATCCGGCCAGTAAAGCTGCGGTTTGAGGCATCCAGCCCCTCGCCGTCAGGCGACTTTTCAATGGGCTGGATGCGTTA
>VSNK01000124.1 GCA_009774255.1 Faecalicatena sp. | reverse complement strand
TTCTCTATCACACAGCTATGCTTCCTCTCCCCCGCAGGCGCCTCTTTGTCATAATTGATTCCGACCAGCAGAATCTCTCCCCCATATTCCCGTATCGCCGCAGGATAATTCCGGTCCTTTATCTGCTCAATTGCCCCCTGTGCCGTTTGGTTCCACTTCAATTCAATCACCAGGGCCGGAAGCATAGACTTCTTTTTCGGAAGATATACAATATCCGCATAACCGACACCGGCCGGCAGTTCTTCGAACAGGACAAACTCATCGCCATAACTGAAATATGCCCGCTTGATCACGCTGCGCAATGACTGCTCGTTATTGTAATGCAGCGCTGCCTCTTCCCCGTGGATTTTCTCAATCTGCGCCGCCACGGCTTCCGCATTTCCATGAACCGTATCTACGATCAGCTGTTCGCTCTCCCTGACACGCCGAAGCGTATCGTCTTTCTTCACATCCCGGACGATTTTCACAAATTCCATCCGGATCTCTTCATTCGGTATATACGCCCTTCCCTCCGTCTCATCATAAGCCAGATACCCTAGGTGGATCAATAACGTCAGTACATCATCCCGGTTTCGGAATGTCACAAGATCATTGGCAAACCCTTTCGTATCCACCTCCACCTCTCCGCCGCCGATCAGCTCTGCCACGGTCCTGGAAAGCCCGTCAAAATCCAGGCTGATATATCCCATCAGGCTCTCCGCCGCCGAGGTCTGAACCCAATAGGAATCAAAGTCGTCATTGCGGACAGCCTCCATGACCGAATTTGGATTATACACAGAACCCACGCCCCGGAAGTTATAACCATCGTACCACTTCTTCATCATACCAAAGTCACATCCGAAGTCCTCACACAGCTTTTGCACCTCGGCTTCCGTGAATCCCACATACTCCCCAAATTTTCGCGGCTTGACTGCCGTAAATTCCTTAAAATCCGAAATTGCGGACTGCGAGCCGTCCTTTTTAACCGGAAGGATCCCTGTCATATAGACAGCCGCAAAAATCCGATCCGTCGTACCACTGCCCTTGAACATTGCCCGCAAAAATTCGAGATAACGTTTCTGGGTTTCCGGCGCTTCCCGGATCGGAGCGTCCCATTCGTCAATGATCATGATAAATTTGTGTCCGGTCAGTTCCACGGTACGGAGCATGGCGGAAGGAAGTTCCTTACCTGTTTTCAGAGCAGGGTAAGCCTCCGACAATTCTTCCATAATTTTTTCACTGAGATAGGAAACCGTATTTCGAAAGCCGTCAGAAAATGGCTTTATATAGGTCATATCCAGATAGATTACATCGTATTTGTTTAAATACCGCTCATAACCGGCATTCATTTCAGGATCTCCGGCAATCATGAGGTCATGGAACAGCGCTTTGGAGTCACAGGTTCTATCATAATATGCGCACAGCATCTTCGCTGCAAATGATTTTCCAAAGCGGCGCGGCCTGCTGATGCATGTCAGGTATCTTGGTGTATCAATTGTTTCATTAATCAGGCCGATCAGTCCGCTCTTATCAACATATGTGTCATTTCTGATTTTGGCAAATCCACTGTTGCCCGGATTCAAATACATTCCCATAGTCCTCCGCCCTCCTTGATTCCATCCTTATCTTTTTATAATTTGTCACCAATTTCCGCCAGGAAATTGATGACCTACTTGCGCTTCAGCGCAATTCCTTATTCTAATTTGTCACCAATTTCCGCCAGGAAATTGATGACCTGCTTGCGCTTCAGCGCAATTCCTATTCTAATTTGTCACCAATTTCCGCCAGGAAATTGATGACCTACTTGCGCTTCAGCGCAATTCCTATTTTAATTTGTCACCAATTTCCGTCAGGAAATTGATGACCTGCGTGGCGCTCTGGCGCAATTCCTATTATAACACACTCTTTGATATCTGTCCTGTTATTTCCGGCTTAAAAAGGTTGATACCCTTTTTTCTCTATGATAAAGTAAAATCGTAAACTCATTCCTAACCCGGACAAGCCGGAACCAAAATTTTGCCAACTGATATTTTGGAGGAGTAGGTTGGAAATTTTTTATTCCTGCAGCCCCTTAAGATCCAGTGAATATATAAAATCCTCCTCCATGACCTGCTGATGCAGCATCCCCGCCAGATAGACCGGGCAATACAGTATTTTTCCTTCTTTTTTGATATTTTCATTTCCAAATACAATTGCCTGTTTTATACCATACTGCTCCTGCTTCAATACATTGTCCAGAGCGCGGTGCCGGGTATAGTCTTTCCCTGATTTCACCTCAATGGGAAGAACATTGCCCTGATATTCGATCACAAAATCTAATTCTCCCTGCTTCTTACTGTTAAAATAGTACAGATCAAATCCATGTGCCCGAAGCTCCTGCGCAACGGCATTTTCATAAATCGAACCAAAATTAATATCCTTTTCTTTGCTCAATATCTTAAGCTGCAGGCCGTCCGCATACATGGAAGCCAGCAGGCCGATATCGGACAGAAACAGTTTGAACAGGTTTGTAGCTTTGGATAATGGCAACGGAACCTGTGGCTCCTGGACACAAAAAACTGGCAATGCCGCTCCGGCCTCCTTCAGCCAGATGAAGCTGTGCTCATATCTTGAAAATTTGAAATTTTCATTCAGGTTCTTCAGGATAAACCGTTTATTTTTGCTGTTCAGTTCGCTGGGGATCAGATTAAATATATCCTCCAGGTACAGCTTTTCATCCGGATCGTATTTTGAAATGTCCTTTTTATACAGTCTTACGATCGCCGTCTGAATCCGAAGAACCTCCTTCAGATTGTTCGTTTTCAGATACGTCTCTGCTGCCGCTGGCATGCCTCCTACGATCAGATACAGATGAAACAGATCCAACAGCCTGTCATGGATAAAGGGATCGACCGGAGTCTGCTGTTCAAAGCAGGTCTCCAGGCTTTCCATGATCGTCTCAGATATCCGATTCGCGCCGCAGAACTCAAAAAAATCCAGAGGAAACATTTCATAAATCTCCATCGAACCGACCGGAACCGAACGAATATCCTTCAATTCCACCCCCAGCAGGGAACCGCTCAGTATATACCGATAGCTCCCTTCCTCCACAAGAAATTTGATTGCTGTGACAATCTCCTTACATTCCTGTACCTCGTCAAAAAATATGATTGTCTTTCCCTTCACCATGGGTACATCTGTCAATGCAGAGATACGCAGCAGCAGATCCTCGCTGTTCACTGCCTGTTCGAACAGACGAATCGCCTGTGGCATTTCAATAAAGTTGATCTCAATAAAATAGTCAAAATTCTTTTTTGCAAATTCTCTGATCGTATATGTCTTTCCAACCTGTCTGGCTCCGGTGATCAAAAGTGCGGATTTTTCGTTTTTCCGGAAAAATTCCTCGATTCTTTTTTCTATCCTTCTTTTTAACATCACTGGCACCGCCTTTCAACAACAGATGTTCTGACTATTTATACTCACGGCCGATGAAATCTGCCGTGAGTATTGCGCCAGCCGCAGCCGCAAAGCGGCATAATTCCTCATGCGGCTGTGCACATCATGTTATACTGCACGGCAGATTTATCTGACGCGCAGTATAACTCTTTTCTATCATATCATATCCATTCCCTTTTTCCAATGCTTTTATTCCGTTTTTGTCCGTTTTTCCAAAGTATTTTTATCTGTTTCGTCTGTTTTTCCACCAGTATTTATTCATTTTTGTCCGCTTTTCCATTGTAATCCAATCTATTTTCACCGTTTTTCCATCTTAATTCAATCTATTCTGTCCGTTTTTCTTTCAATATTTCATCTGTTTTTGTCCGTTTTTCTATCAAAATCCCATCTGTTTTTGTCCGTTTTTCCAGCTTTCTGATATAAAGCGTTACCTCAGCACCACCTTCCTCTCCATTCGCAATCACCAGATATCCCCCCTGGTTCTCCGCAAACCGCCGGGCCGTATGCAGCCCGATTCCATAATGCTCCTGACTGCTCCTGCTCTTATCCCCCCGGTAAAACCGCTCGGCGGCATATTTCAGATCCTCCGCGGAAAATCCGGGTCCTTCATCCATAACCTTCGCCGACAGATACGCTTCCCCCTCTTCCCCCCGGCTGGAAAAATCAATCCGGATCCCTTTCCCCGCCGGACTATAATCCAGCGCATTGCTGACAATATTCTGAAATGCCCTGATCATCCGGATTTCATTTCCCCTGACCAAACCATCCAACTCATCCCTTCTGAAAACAACCGCACACTGACGCGCAGATGCCAGAAGTCTGGCCTGCTCCTCCATTTTCCCGGCCAGCTCCTCACAGGAAATCTGCCGATTCCCCGCTTCCCCGGCAGGCTCTTCGCAGCGGCTCTTCCGATTCCCCGCTTCCACAGCCGGCTCTCCACAGCCGTTCTTCCAATCCTCCGCTTCCCCGGCCGGCTCTTCACAAAGGTTATTCCGTTCTTCTTCCCGTATTTCGCCTGCACCCCGTTCCATCCAGGCCGACTCTTCACAAAGGTTCTTCCGTTCTCCCGCTCCCTCCTGCTCTCCCACATTTTCTACTCCCACGCGGTCCTCCTGCAAAATCTCATGGAGCATCCTCAGATATTCCTCCATGATCGCCACACTCTGCAGGATATCCCGGTTATACTCCTTTTCCTCCTCCGCAAGCTCCCCTTCCGCCAGCAGCTCCGCGTTCCCCCGGATGACCGTCAGCGGAGTCCGGATGTCATGGGCCAGCGCCGCGATCTGCTCTTCCCTGTTCTTTTCCAGATCCCACTGCCGGTAAAGGGATTCCCGCAATGATTCTTTCATCTGGTACAGGGAATCCAATAGTTCCTCTACCTCCCTGATCTCCGAATGCTGTGGTTCAAATTCCAGGTTCCGGCTCCTGATTTTTTCCGTGGCTTCATTCAATATGGAAAGCCTTTTCTTCATATATTTTCCAAAGCTCCGTGACACCATCACCGTATGCGCCAGAAATAAAAACACATACAATAAAATCAGAGCCCCCTCGATGCCGGGGAAATATTTTCTCAAAAATGCATTGCGGTACTGCACCGTAAGCTCATAGTTGACGATACATACTTCCCCCGTATCCCGATAAAAAAAGCGGTATACCCGGTTCCCATGAGCATAGATATGTGCCTCCTGGTAATGTCTCCATGCCGACTCCCTCTCTTCCTCAGGAAATGTTCCATACAGCCAGCTCCCGTCTGCCCGATACACCCCGTATGTACATCCTGGCGGTATCATATCCTCCGTGATCTCCAAAGCGCTCCGGAATTTCTCCGTTGCTTCACTAAGCTGAATTTCTGCGTAATTTGCCGGATAAATGACCCCCGATGAACCAAGCAGGATCACCAGGAGCACCAACAGGAGCAGCCAGAACAAGGCCCCTCCTGCGAGTACACAGATATATTTCAAAAATACGTTTGAAATCGTCTTTTGCTTTTTTCTCTTTATTTCCATCGGTATCCAATCCCCCACACTGTCTCAATCGGCTCCAGACCGGCTCTCTGGCATTTTGCGCGGATATTTTTGATATGCTCGGTGATCACGGAATTATCACTCTCCTTATCATAGCCAAACACATGCTCGTAAATCCTGTCCTTTGAAAATACCTGCCCATGGTTCATGGCAAGGTACTCGCAGATGGCATACTCACTCTTTGTAAAATCGATTTCCTTTTCCATGTACTTCACCTTTTTCGCCTTGAGCAGAAACTGCACGCCGCCCACGGATACCGCCTGTTTCTTCTCCCTCGTCTCCCGCCGCAGATGAGCCGCCACCCGCGCCCGAAGCTCTCCGATACCGAAGGGTTTGGCAATATAGTCATCCCCTCCGATTCCAAGCCCCTTCATGAGATCCGCCTCTTTTGTCTTTGCCGTCAAAAATAAAATGGGACAGTCCACCACATCCCGGATTTCCTCGCAGAGCGCAAACCCGTCCTTCCCCGGCATCATGACATCCAGAAGGATCAGATGATACTCCGAAAGCTTCAGCTTTCCAAGCTCCAGCGGATCCGACACCGCCGTCACACGATACCCCTCTTTTACCAGCGCGTTTTTGATCAGCCTCAGGATATGCTCCTCATCGTCCACCGCCAATATGTTAATCATGACACTGCCTTCCTTCATAATAATGATACCACAGGAAAATCATTCCCCACAGCACCCCGGTCAGACCCATGCCGACCGCCAGGCTGCGGGATACAAATCCGGCAGACACCGTGATCTGCCCTTTCCAATATAATAGCAGATATCCGCTCCATCTGCTACCCCAGGAGCAGGGAAAAAACTGCCACAGCCCTTCCCCCAGCCCGGTCAGGAACAGCGCCGCCACAAGCAGCTCCGCCGTTCCGACACACATGGAAATCTGTTTGGAAAACGCCAGGTTCAGGAACAGATGGAGCAGATATAGGTTCGCCCCTCCCAGCCACAGCACCGCCGCTATCCCCAGATACTGCGCCGGTGTGTATACCGTCCTCCCCGTCATGATCCCATAGCCTGAGGCAAATCCTCCCACGGCCAGCAGCATGGAACCCATCCCTGATCCGGCCAGCACCAGCCATTTTGCCAGCAGAGGCTTCCATTTACGCACCGGCGCTCCAAGAAGCGTCTGAAAATGCCCCTGCTCCTCCATTTCCACGTCCAGTGCGCATACCACGCTGATGATCAGCGGAAACACAATAGACAGCGTCTGGATGTATCCGAATACCTTTCCTTCATCGTTCACGATTGACACACGATAATACGCCAGAAATATCGAGATTCCAAGCAACGGGAGCAGGATATGGAACCAGGGCAGAAGGGTATGCCGCATTTTCCAGGCTTCCGCTTTTACAAGCCTCAGCAGCTCCCCTGGCTCCCTTCCCTCTGCCTTTACAGAACTTCTTGATTTCTCCGGCATGTTTTCACCTGTTCTTACAGCTTCCATCATCTCTCCACCTCCCTCTCAAACCACCTCCGGCTCAAATGCCAAAACAGGAAAAACCAGAAGATGGAGGCCGCGATTCCCATAGGCAGCCCCGTCCATTCTACCAGCTCCGGCGACCAGGTCATGCTCCCCGGCTCCGCCGGCAGCCCGTTGGGCAGGATCCTTAGAATGATACACATCAGCCTTGCCGCAATTCCTCCCGGAAGTACCCAGAAATACGGCTTCAATGACAGCCAGATGGAGCACAGACCCCAGCTGCCGATGTGAAGCAGCACCATGGGAAAGAGTCCCAGAAGCTGGTGCAGAAACAGACAGAACGGAATCTGCCACAATGACACCGTAAACAATACCAGTACTGCAAAAATCTGCTGTCCGGGTGTCAGGCTGATCCGAAATGTGCTGTGCAGGATCCGCTCCATTCCGGTACTGGCCGCCAGGGTCACACCTGCCAGCACCAGCAAGGCGATTCCCATACAGCGGATACCGTACAGCACCTTTGTGTCCCATATGGTTCCGGGCTTCACCGGCAGCGTCCAGATTGCCCGGTTCCCCAGCTTCTTGTCCCGGTTTCCCACCGCCCCGCACAGGAACGCCGTCATTCCTGGAAATAACGTGATATACCACCAGTTATAGCAGTCAATCGTAAAATAGTCCCCGGTCAGCCCGGCAGAAAGCGCCACCACGATCAAAGGCATAATCCAGATCAGCTTCCCCGCAGAGGTATGCCGGTTCTTTATGCTTTCTGCAATATAATATTCTTTCATTTCCTATCCTCTCCTTCCAAATAAATTCACGACCGATAAAATCTGCTGTGAGTATCGCGCCGGCTGCAGCCGCACAGCGGCGTAATCCCTCATCAACTGTACGTGTCGCAATTACCGGGCAGCAGATTTATCTGGCATGCAGTATACATACGATTTCTTATGCTGCGCCGCCTGCAATCCATGTTCTCCGGGCTGCCCGATGTTTTGCCGCAATCTCCATAAACAGTTCCTCCAGGTGACCTTCCTCCGGCATATCTCCCTGATATCCCAGCATCCCGTCTGCAATAATTCCAATATGGTCGGCAGTCTGGGCGATCTCACTTAAAATATGGCTGGACACGATCACCGTGATCCCTTCCTCCGGAAATCTCCGAATCATCTCCCGCAGCTCCTGAATCCCAATCGGATCCAGGCCGTTCAGTGGTTCATCCAGGATCAGCAGCCTCGGTCGGTTAAGCAGCGCGATCCCAAGCCCCAGCCTCTGCTTCATCCCCAGGGAAAATGCCCCCGCCTTTTTCTTCCCGGTATCTGCCAGATCCACCAACTCCAGCACCTCCCGGATCCGTTTATCCGATACCCCTAAGATCAGTGCACGAACCTTCAGATTCTCCCAGGCCGTCAGATTCTCATACACCGGAGGTGTCTCCACCAGCGCGCCGATCTCCGTCAGATCCTTTCTGTTCCAGGAATGCCCGTCAAAAAGCACCTTCCCGCTGGTGGGCCTAAAAATACCTGTCAGCATTTTCAGGATCGTAGACTTTCCCGCCCCATTCGGCCCAAGAAGCCCGTATACGCAGCACTCCGGCACCTGCAGAGACACGTCGTTCACCGCCGGATGCCCCCGGAACTCTTTCGTTACACACTCTGTTTCTAAAATATGTTTCATCATGATCCTTCCTTTCCCATATCATTTTTCATATGACTCTTTGCGTTTAGGAGTTGTAAAAAAATAAGTGATACAGATTGCGCAGGATATTTCTTCGGATGTGCAGGTCAAAAAACGCAGGCGTAGTGGGCTACGTCGAGGCTTTTTGACCTGTGCAGCCGGAGAAATAGACAAGCCAAGATGTGTCAGTTATTTTTCTACAACTCCTTACCTCAGGCTCATCACCTTTCTATTCATACAACAACGCATTTTCGCCGTAACTAATTACAGGAATAAGGATAATGGGGAATTATAAGGAAAGTATAAGGAAATGAAAATTTTTTTAGCAGACAAAAACGCAAAAGCCGCAGACCGTTTCCAATCTGCGACTTTAGGATCAGTTTTAATTATAAGTACCTTGAAATATAAATTTCCTACGATACCGGAATCTTCCGCGGCGTAATGATCTTCCGCGGGCATTTCTCCGCGCAGACACCGCAGTTGGTACACTTCTGCGCATCGATATGCGCCAGGAAATTGGTCACCTTGATGGCCCCTGCCTCACAGTTGCGCTCGCACAGCTTACAGCCGATACAGCCCACAAGACATACATCCATCAAAGCCTTTCCTTTATCGTTCGAGTTACACTGTACAAAGGTCTTCTGGTCATAGGGAACGAGCTCGATCAGCTTCTTCGGACAGGCCGCGATACATTTTCCGCAGGCCTTACATTTTTCCTTGTCCACGACTGCGATCCCGTCTACGATATGGATCGCATCAAAGGGACACGCTTTCACACAGGAGCCGTAGCCAAGGCACCCGTAATCACAGCCCTTAGGCCCGGTATCCTGCATCATGCTGGCCATGGTACAGTCCTGGATTCCATAATATACATACTCATCCTGCGCCTTCTCGCAAGTTCCGCCGCACTTGACAAATGCGGTCTGGCGCACCTGGTCTCCGGCCGCCTGCCCCATGATGTCGCCGATCTTTGCCGCAACCGGGGCGCCGCCTACCGGACAGGCGCCGACTTCCGCTTCTCCTTTGACGATGGCCGCAGCCAACCCGGAACAGCCCGCGTATCCGCAGCCGCCGCAGTTATTTCCCGGAAGGACACCGAGGATGGCCTCCTCACGCTCATCTACCTCCACTGCAAAAGCCTTGCCGGAGATCCCAAGGAAGACGCCGATCAACAATCCGGTCCCGCCCACAATGACAGCGGCCAGTAAAATTCCTGTTATGCTCATGCTTTTTCTTCCCTCCTTAAATCAGTCCGGAAAATCCGAAGAACGCGATTGCCATCAGGCCGGCAGTTACCAGCACGATGGGAGTTCCCTGGAATGATTCCGTAATGTCGTTATATTCGATTTTCTCCCGGATTCCCGCCATCAGTACGATCGCGACAGTGAATCCGACAGCCGTGCCGATCCCGTAGATCAGCCCCTCCAGGATGCTGTAGGACTTCTGTACATTGGTCAGGGCAACACCCAGCACCGCACAGTTGGTTGTGATCAGCGGAAGGTAAACGCCCAGCGCGTTGTACAGCGGAGGCATCGACTTTTTCAGGAACATTTCCACAAACTGCACCAGCGCCGCGATGACCAGAATAAATACGATGGTCTGCAGATATTCCACATGTGCCGGCACCAGAATGCCTTTATAGATGATACTCGTTACCAGGGAGGCAATGGAAATTACAAAGATTACCGCGCCGCCCATGCCGCCTGCCGTCTTTACATTTTTGGAAACGCCGAGGAACGGACAGATTCCCAGGAACTGACTGAGTACGACATTATTTACAAATGCGGAGCCAACCGCGATCAATAACAATTCTTTCATCTTCTATCCCCTCCTACTCTGTCTTCTTCGCATCCGCAGGTTTGCCCGCTTCCGCCTTTACCGCAGAAGAGACCGTTCCGCAGACTGCCTTCTTACCGCAGGACGCACAGTCCGTGCCGCATCCGATAATCTCTGCCCTTGGATCACCCTTTGCCTGTGCGCGCTTCTTCGCCTTGTTCTGCAGGGCTGTCAGTCCTGCCAGCACGAAAAATGCTCCCGGCGCCAGGATAAAGATCGTGATCGGCTCATAGGAAGACGGCAGGATCTGGACATTGAATGCCTTGCCGGAACCGAGCAGTTCACGCACGATACCGATGGCCGTCAGACCCACCGTAAATCCAAGTCCCATTCCGATTCCGTCGAAGATGGACGGAAGCACCGGGTTCTTAGAGGCATAACTCTCCGCCCTGCCCAGGATGATACAGTTTACTACGATCAACGGAATATAGAGTCCCAGCGATGCATACAGGCTGGGTACAAATCCCTGCAGCAGGAACTGTACGATGGTCACGAAGGACGCAACCACAACGATAAATGCCGGAATACGCACCGAATCCGGTATAATCTTGCGCAGCATGGAGATCAGCATATTGGACAGTACCAGAACCACCGTCGTGGAAAGCCCCATTCCGATCCCGTTGATGGCCGAAGTGGTAACCGCCAGCGTGGGACACATTCCAAGCATCAGCACGAAGGTAGGATTTTCTTTGATCAGGCCGTTGTACAGCCTCTCCGTATAATTATTCATTGAGCACTACCTCCTAACACATTCTGAAAATAAACCAGCGCGGAGTCCACTGCATTTGTCACGGCATTGGTAGTGATCGTAGCTCCGCTGAGTGCGTCGATCTTGTCATCCCCATCCTCTCCGCTCTTGGTATACGTAAACTTCTCTACCTGCTTATCCTTGAACTGGTCTTTGAAATCCGCTTCCGTCGCTTTCATTCCCAGACCGGCCGTCTCACTGATGGAGAGCATCTCGATTCCCTTGACCGTACCGTCGGACAGGATTCCCACGGAAATCTGGATGTCACCGCCGTAGCCTTCATGAGAAGTAACGGTAATCACATATCCCATATCATTGCCGGAAGCATCCTTCGCCGCCGCCACTTCCGTGATGTCATCGCTCTCATATCCTGCTTCCAGCAGTACGTCCGACGCTTCCGACGCGTCAAAGGCATCATAGGCCGCAAATTCCGCCGCATCCGCAAGAACGGTCCTGTAAGCGTCCTGCTTTGCATTTTCCTGTGCCTGCGCGATGGGCGCCTTGGTGATCTCATAGACCAGCCCCAGAAGGCATCCTGCAACGATCGTGATAGCAGCCAGGATTATGGTATTCTTTACTATTTTATTCATTATTTCTCTCCTCCTTTACCAAATGGTTTTGGAAGAGTAACCTTTTCGATCAATGGAACCAAAAGGTTACTGATGATGATCGCATAGGACACGCCCTCTGCAGAGCCGCCGAACAGACGGAACAGTCCGGTCAGCACGCCCAGGCAGATCCCATAAACGATCTGTCCTCCCTTGGTGATGGGGGAGGTCACATAATCGGTGGCCATGAACCATGCACCCAGCATCAGACCGCCTCCGCAGAGATGCGCGGTAATGTACTGCAGATCCAATCCATGTCCTCCGAAGAGTACCACGAAGATCACGAATGAGAGAATGTATGTACCCGGAATCCGAAGGTCTATGACCCCCATAAGAAGCAGGAACATTGCGCCAAGCATAATGGCCAGCACAGAGGTCTCTCCGATGGTTCCGCGAATGGTTCCTACCAGCATATTCATAGAATTCACGGCTTCCCCTGCTTTCAGATCTGCCAGAGGGGTAGGCCCCGTCACACCGTCATATACAAAGTAAGTCATCCGTCCGGTAAAAGAGATCAAGAGGAAACACCTTGCTCCCAGAGCCGGGTTCATGAAGTTCTGACCCAGTCCCCCGAACAGCTGCTTCACGACCAGAATCGCAAACACAGACCCGAGCGCTCCCATCCAGAGCGGCAGTGTAGGCGGGAGATTCAATGCCAGAAGAAGACCTGTAACCACGGCACTGAAATCCTTGACCGTAATTGGTTTTTTCATCAGTTTCTCATAAATATATTCTGTCAGCACTGCCGTACCTGTTGTAACCACAACAAGCAGCCATGCATTCTCATGTCGGAAGTTATAGATTCCAAAGAAAGTCGCAGGCAACAGCGCGATCACTACCAGCAGCATGATATTGCTGGTTGTCACCTTATCCCGGATATGCGGGGAGGATGATACGTTTAATTTTCCATTCACTGTTCTTTCACCTCTCTATTTCTTCTTTTTATTTGCAAGCGCAATCTTTCTCATGGAACCGATGGACTGCTTCAGCGGCCGCTTTGCCGGACAGACATAGCTGCAGGATCCGCATTCCACACACTCCAGCCCGTTCTGTGCCGTGAATGTCTCCTCGTCATGGCGCTCCGCATAATCCGCAAGCCTGGACGGTATGATCCGGCTGGGGCATACTTCCACACAGCGGCCGCAGTTGATACACGGGGTGGAGGCAGCCTTTGCCACAATGTCCTCCTTGAAGGCCAGGATCGCGGAAGAGGTCTTGGTCACCGGTACATCCGCCGTAATCATGGCAAAGCCCATCATCGGTCCGCCTGAGATCAACTTCTCCGGCTCCTGCTTAAATCCGCCTGCCGCATCGATCAGCTCCTGATGATTCGTGCCCAGCAATACCTTAAAATTCCCCGGCTTCTCCACAGCATCTCCACTGACGGTAACGATCCGTTCTGTCAGAGGCTTCCCGTTGATCACAGCATTGTGTATGCCAATCAGTGTCTCCACATTATCCACAATACAGCCTGCATCCGCCGGAAGCATGGTGGAATTGATCGCCCGCTTCGTCAGTGCGTAGATCAGCTGACGCTCTGCTCCCTGCGGGTACTTGGTCTGCAGTGTACAGACCTTCATGCGCGGTTCATCCTTGACGGCTTCCTGAAGCTTTTCGATACAGTCCTTTTTATTGTCCTCCACACCGAAAATTCCCTGGGCATGTTCAAACAGGGACAGGACGACACGCATTCCGCTGACCAGTTCTTCCGTATTTTCCAGCATTCGCCTGTAATCGGCAGTAATATAGGGTTCACACTCCGCGCAGTTGGCGATAATATAGTCAATTTTGTCCGGCTCCTTCGGAGAAAGCTTCACACGTGTCGGAAAGCCTGCGCCTCCCATACCTACAATCCCGGCTTCCCCGATCACCCCCAGCACCTCATCTCTTGACATCTCGGTGAGCGGCTTTACCGGAAGCGCTTCTGCTTCCCTGTACTCACCGTCATTTTCAATGACAATACAATCCACATTGCTGCCGGTCGGATTGAAATGCTTCTCCAGTGCTTTCACAGTCCCGGACACAGATGCATACACCGGTGCGGATACAAAACCGCCCGCGTCTGCGATCTTCTGGCCTTTTAACACATGGTCGCCTTTTTTCACGGCCGCAATCGCCGGAGCACCAATGTGCTGGGAAAGTGGATATACCAGATTACCCTGCGGCAGCACATCTGTGATCGGCTGGTCTTTTGCCAGACTTTTGCCGTCATTGGGATGGATACCACCCTTAAAAGTTAAAAGTCCCATTCGTTTATCCTTCCTTTCTTTAATCAGTTACTATTCACAATCCCTTACATACATGCGCAAAAACAGCCAGCAAATCTGTCTGCTAATTCTTGTGAGCCTGTGAATAGTAACTCTTTTTCACATAATATTATTCTACAGTACTTTGTATACAAAATCCAGTAAATTTCGTGATTTTCTTGTATCTTTCGAAGAACATCTTGTCGCATTTTTAACAAAAAAGTTGTACACGCTCTCTGCTTTCTTGTTCAAATTAAGAAACTCCGGTGAAATTTCCTATAGAAAGAAAAAGGCGGGAACCTGATGTCCCCGCCCTGCATATTTTCTTTTGTTATTCGGCATCCGCTGATGATTCAGCCAACTCAATCGCTTTCATACTCAGGCTGATCTTCTTCTCAGATTCATTGAGATCCACAATCTTCGCCTTGATCTCCTGTCCGATGGAAAGTACATCTGACGGCTTATCCACATGTGCTCTGGAAATCTGAGAAACATGAAGCAGCGCATCTACTCCCGGTGCCAATTCTACAAATGCACCGAAATCTGTCATGCGCGCTACTTTTCCGGTAATCACGGAGCCGACCGCAAAATCCTCGGAAGCATGTGCCCATGGGTTCGTCTCCGGGAACTTCAGGCTGAGCGCAACCTTGGTATCATTGATATCCTTCACAAGTACCTTCAGGTTGTCTCCTACCTTGAATACCTTCTTAGGATTCTCCACTCTTCCCCATGACATCTCGGAAATATGAAGCAGACCGTCAACGCCGCCGAGATCTACAAACGCGCCGAAATCCGTCACATTCTTAACCACGCCTTCAATGGTATCTCCTACCTGCAGGCGTGCAAACAGTTCACGCTGCTTTTCCGCGCGCTCCGCAACCAGAAGCTGTCTTCTGTCGCCGATGACACGGTTTCTTCTCGGATTGAATTCGCTGATCACAAATTCAATCTCTTTTCCGTCATATTTGGTCAGATCCTTCTCATAAGAATCGGACACCAGGCTCGCAGGAATAAATACACGAACTCCCTCTACCTCTGCGCACAGACCGCCGCCGAGAATCTGGGTAACCGTTGCCTTCAATACCTCTTTATTCTCAAAAGCCTCTTTCAGCCTTTCATTGCTCTTTTCCGCTGCCAGCCTCTTATAAGTCAGCAGTACCTGTCCTTCACCGTCATTCACTTTGAGTACCTTCACTGTCATGGCATCTCCTACCGACACAACGGTAGTCAAATCAAGGGAAGAATCATTGGAATACTCATTCTTTGTAATAATACCGTCCGCTTTGTATCCAATATTGAGGATAATCTCGTCGGATTTTACATCGATTACTGTCCCTTCTACAACTTCTCCGTTGTGAATTGTCTTGAATGACTCGTCTAGCATCTGTTCAAAAGATAATTCTGACATTTTTTGAACCTCCTCAATTATATTGTTGGGCGTGGACGCCCCTGCTGTAATACCTACTGTTTCCACTGACCCTAATTGATTCAAATTCAAATCGTCAAGTGTCTGTATGTAGTACGTATCCTTGCATGCTTTCGCACATATCTCAAATAACTTCCGTGTGTTAGAACTGTGCTTGTCGCCAATCACAATCATTGCATCCACTTCTTCCGCAATGCGCCGGGCTTCCTTCTGACGTTCCTTCGTCGCATTACAGATTGTATTTAAAACAATTATATCATAACTCTTTTCGGCAATAATTTCAACTAAATCTTTAAATTTATTGTAATTAAATGTCGTTTGAGCCACAACACAGAGCTTTTT
>VSNK01000123.1 GCA_009774255.1 Faecalicatena sp. | reverse complement strand
ATAAAAAAGTCTTTTCAAGAATGGGTAAAAGTGGCATAATAACACTATTGACATTATATGATATCATAAGTTACAATACTAATAATTGGGGTTACAGGTGACACATTGATCAGGCGTGCCCTGTAAC
The DNA here is from genome assembly GCA_009774255.1 of Faecalicatena sp. GTDB lineage: Bacteria > Bacillota > Clostridia > Lachnospirales > Lachnospiraceae > Schaedlerella. The sequence goes on along the minus strand of VSNK01000123.1, from coordinate 15,629 downwards.
TCAGGTCGCCATTTTAAATTGCCTTCGGCAATGGGCGGCCTGAATATCAGCTTTTATGTGCACCCTCCCGACCAATCAGCGTGGTGAATGGTCGGGGTGTGACACAATGTCATTAACTTAAGCTGCCAAAACCAATTTTGCATAGTCAGAACATGCAAAAATATGCACTGTATCAACATGGCAGCGCCTTAAGTTAATGACATTGGGTGTGACATGTAACTAATTGGGTCATATGAACTTCATAATTTATGATCATAAACTTCGAATTACAAAAAAGCGAGGATGAAAGAGATGGCTACAGATTATTCGGCTTACCAGAGTATATATACTTATATGAGCAGTGTTTTAGGACAACTCCGGTCATTGGGCACCTCGGAGCAGTCCGTTGGCAGTCTCGGTTCCGGGAAGACAACGGCCGCAGGCCAGAGCTTTGGGGATACCTTCCGCAGTGCGGCGGGCCGCCTCGGAGTACCGGAGAGTATGGACGCGATTTTTGAAGAGGCAGCGGAAAAGTATAATGTTCCGGTCAATCTGCTGATGGCAGTAGGCAAGGCAGAATCGGGTTTTAATGCGGACGCGGTATCATCGGCCGGAGCACAGGGCGTGATGCAGCTCATGCCCGCAACTGCGGCAGCCTTAGGCGTGGACAACGCATTTGACGCAAGAAGCAATATCATGGGGGGAGCCAAGTATCTGTCCCAGAAGCTGCAGCAATACAACGGGGACATCGACCTGACCCTGGCCGCTTACAACGCGGGGAGCGGGAACGTGGAAAAGTACGGCGGCGTGCCGCCCTTCAATGAGACAATCAATTATATCCGGCGCATTCGTGAATATATGGGACAGGAGCTTTCCACAGGCAAGACCGTGACAGCGGCATCCTCAGCCAATCCATCGGCCGGCCAGAGCAGGAAGTCAGCGGGAACACAGCAGACCGCAGCGGCGTCTGACCTGACACAGCAGCTCGCGGAGTATTTTGTGGGAATGATGCGGCTGCAGATGATGAATCGGGTAAGCAGCCTTGGAAAGGGCAGTTCCCTGGGAAGCACGGATTCGGATTACACAAGCCTGTGGTAGACACAAAGCCCATCAGGCAAGACGAAGCGGTTCGGAGGTTCTTTCCTGGTTACGGTTCACTCCCCGGCCAATCAGCCGTATCACTGGAAAAATTTAAATATAAAAAAAAGTTAAAAAACTAGACTTTTTATGATTTTAGGTGTATTATATTTTAATATGGGTGTAGACGCTTTTGAAGCCTGCAAGGCGTTGAAGCAGAGCACTTCGAAAGGCAGCACAAAAGCCTGGAATATAAATAAGAACATATGATACAACAAAGCATATGACAACACAGAACATATGCCGAATGCATATTTATTTAAGAAGGAAGTGATACATATTATGTTTGGAAATTCTTTATTTGGAAACACCATATCAATGGCGAACAAGTCATTGGACTATCTGTGGAGAAAGATGGAGGTCGTTCAGAACAACCTTGCCAACGTAGACACCCCGGGATATAAGAAGAAGGATGTTAGTTTCGAGGAAGTCTTTGACAAGAGACTGCGGGCGGCAAGCCAGACGAAGAGCGATTCACAGATGAAGCGGGCAATCTCCGGAGCGGATTATCTGGTGTATACCCCCTATGATTCATCCGCGAGAGTCGATGAGAACAACGTTCACAGCGACGTGGAAGAAGCGGATCTGGCAAGGACGTCTCTTCATTATCAATATTTACTGCAGACGGTTACTGCTGATATCAAGAGATACCAGAGCGCGATCAAGGGCCAGTAAGCCATTTGACGTCAGACAAAAAGCATAAGAAAGGATTGTTACGGTCATGGAAGATATGTTTATCACCCCTATTCAGCCATTGGGCAGGATCGGAGAAGCCGCACCGGTTTCCGTTACGTCCTCGTCCGTAAAAGGACAGGAAGGATTTTCTGCTTTTAAGGGGATTTTTGAAGAAGCAATTAATAATGTAAAAGAGACAGACCAGAATCTGGCAAAGAATCAATATCTGCTGGCCACGGGACAGATTGAAGACCCGCATACGGTCAATATTGCAGCCTCAGAGGCGCAGCTTGCGGTAGATCTTCTGGTGTCATTGCGGAGCAAAGCATTAGAGGTTTATAACGAGATCATGCGTATCAGTGCCTGATGAATAATCAATCGTATACCGGGAGGCATCCCATGATACATGTCCTGGCGAGAGGGACAGGCGGTGTCCGGCAATATATCAATGTGTAATTTAGAAAAAATCGTTACACATTGATATTTGTGTCTAAATGTTGTGGGAAATATTATGGGAATAAATGTAGAAGAGAGTATTCGAACATGAAAGAAAAGTTGGGGCAATTTAAAGAATTTGCTGGAAATTTAAGCAGTAGAACGAAAAAGATAATTATTGCCGGGGCGGTCATACTCCTTATCGCGGCGATTGCGATCGCAGTCGTGCTCAATAACCGCACGTATGCGGTTCTGTTTTCAGGGCTCGGCGCGGATGAGGCGCAGCAGATTACGGCGAGGCTGCAGGAAGAAGGCGTCGCGTTCCGCTACCAGGGCGATTCCACGATCATGGTTGATGAAAAAGTTGTGGATCAGACGAAAGCAACCCTGGTTCAGCAGGGATATCCGAAGAGCGGCTTTACCTATGATACCTTCAAGGATAACGCGGGGCTGATGACCACGGACTCGGATAAAAACACTTACAAGCTCTATGAACTTCAGGACCGGATTGGAGCTACGATCAAGCTGTTTGAAGGTGTGAAGGACGCAAAGGTCATCATCACACTGGGCGAGGATAATCGGTATGTGCTCAGTGACGAGGAGACCAAATCTTCGGGTTCCGTTACGGTGATCATGGAGGACGGCGGTTCACCGACCAGTGAGCAGACGGCGGGTATCCAGCGGCTTGTGGCAAAGAGCGTTCCGAAGATGGAGATGGAAGATGTCGTTGTCCTGGACGGCAACGGCAAGACCGTATCTGAGACGGACGAACAGAAGACAGCCAACAGCTCCGATGCGGAAGAGATTGCGGCAGTGGTGGAAGGTCAGACCGAGAGAAAAATTCTCAAGGTCCTGGAACCGATTTATGGAGAAGGCAATGTCAGTGTCTCCGCAAAAGCCAAGATCAATATGGAACAGATCATGCGGGAGACGATTACATATAACACGCCGGAGAAGATTGACGACGAAGACAAGACCGGAATCGTTAGCCACGAAGAGATTTATAATGAAAATTCCGGCACGGGAAATACGGCGCAGGGCGTGGTGGGAACAGAGACCAACGCAGATACGGCCGAATACAATACCGACGGCAACGGCAACGGCGCTACCGCATCCAGTGAAAGCCGATCCACAGATTACCTGGTGAATCAGATCAAGGAACAGGGACAGATCGATTCCGGCGCGCTGGATGATCTGACAGTCTCCGTTGTGGTCAACGGCAACGGCTTCGGCAACCTCAGAGAAGCTCAGCTCCGCTCCCTGGTCGGCAATGCGGCCGGGATCGCAAGAGACGCACAGGCAGACAAGATTTCACTTGCGAGCGCACCGTTCAATGACGCAGATGAGGAAGAGGAACCGACGGAGGACGTAAGCAGCAGCATCCTGGAGAGCGTACCGCTGTGGGCGATCATAGCGGCAGCCGTATTGCTGGTAATCCTGACAGGCATCATCATTGTGCTGATCGTCAGAAGACGCCGGGCTGAGGAAGAAGAAGAGGTAGAAGAGGGCGAAGAAGGTATTCTGCTTGAGGAAGGAGAAGGTGTTGAGCCGATCGACATCAATCAGGAGCTTCAGCAGATACAGAACGATAGAGGTATGGAACTGAAGAGAAGCATTCGGGAGTTCGCGGAACAGAATGCGGAGATATCTGCCCAGTTGTTGAAGAACTGGCTGAACGGGGGCGGTTTAGATGGAGGCTAATGCAACATTTACGCCGGAGCAGAAAGCGGCGGCGGTGGTTGTCTCGCTGGGTGCCGACAAGGCATCCAAGATATACAAGCATTTGAGTGAATCAGATATAGAGAAGCTGACCATTGCGGTCGCCAAGCTGGGGCATGTGACCCCGGAGCAGATGGAAGAGATCCTGGATGAATTTTACAAGACCTGCCTGACGCAGAAAGTGGTGACCGACGGAGGCATGGAATACGCAAGGGCGGTCCTGGAAAAAGCATTCGGCGAGAGTACGGCGCAGGCGCTTCTGGATAAGCTTGCCAAGTCGATGAAGACAAGGCCTTTCGAGTTCATCAGGAAAAGCGATGTGAAGAACCTGTTTTCTTTCCTTCAGCATGAGAGACCGCAGACGATCGCACTGATTCTGTCCTATGCGGATCCGGATCAGGCATCTTTTGTCATCAGCGAGCTTCCAAAAGAGAAGCAGATCAAAGTGGTGGAGGCGATCGCCAGGATGGAGAGCGCTTCCCCGGAGGCCATTAAGATTGTGGAGGCGTCCCTGAAAAGCAGATTCGAGAGAATCCTTACGACCTCCGATTTTACAACGATCGGCGGTATCGACTACATAGCGGAGGTCATGAACAATATGGACCGCGCGAACGAGAAGTTCATCTTCGACGAGTTGGGCAAGGAAAACGAAGAACTTGCCGATACAATCCGGAAGAAGATGTTCGTATTCGAAGATATCGTTTCTATGGACAACAGATCGATCCAGAGATTTATCCGCGAGTGCGATGTCAAGGATATTGTTTACGCATTGAAGGGATCCGACCAGAACATCAAGGATCTTGTATTCTCCAACGTATCCAGCCGTATGGCAGAGAGTATACGCTCCGACCTGGAGGTTACGGTCAATGTCCGCCTGCGCGACGTAGAAGAAGCGCAGCAGAGGATCGTAGGCGTGATCAGAAGACTGGAAGAAGCAGGAGAGCTGATCATCGTCAAGAGCGGCAAGGACGAGATCATCGCCTGATGCGGGATGTCCGGGCCGAATTAGAAAGAAAGGGTGATACCGATGCCGAGGATTATGAAAAAGCCGGATAGCACGCAGGATATTCGGCCGTATGACTTCTTTGCCGGGTTCACGATTGAGAAGACAGTAGACGCGGAAGAGCCGGAAGAGGAAAGAGCCGGTATGGCGGAGGCGGATAACCAGGAAGATCAGGAAGCAAGATTTGCGTCGGAATCCGCGAATGAGATTATAGCAGAAGCAGAAGAAAAGGCCAGGCAGATTTTGGAAGATGCCCGGAGTCAGGCAGATATCCTTCGGCAGAAGGCATTTCAGGAAGGTCAGGAAGAAGGACGCGAGGATGGACATCGGGCCGCCTATGAGGAACAGCGCAGGCTTCTCGATGAAGAGGTCAGGCAGCTTCAGGCCGATGCCGCGGATGTCATCAACAGCCTTTCTATAGAAAAGGATAAGCTTCTGGAGCAATACATAGATGATTTGAAGAGGATCTCTCTGGCGGTAGCGGAAAAGATCATTCAGACCAGCCTGCAGTCCAGCGGGGATATCGTGAAACGGATGATCCTTGCGGCGACGGATAAGATCACGAAGAAGCAGTGGGCAAAGATATATATTACAAAGTGCAACACGGGCATATCCATGGATGTGGATACCGACTTCCTGGACGCCATGTCCAAGCTGTCTGAAAACATTAAGATCGTGACAATGGACAACGGAGAGGAAGGAACCTGTATCATAGAGCTTCCGGATGAGATTATAGATGCCAGCGTGAGCACACAGCTTGAGAATATTAAGGACATTTTGAACAATGTCAGAGTATGATTCACGGCAGGCTTCCGGCGGGGAGCCTGATGCCGGAAGCCGGAGCTTTGCCGACCCTAAGGCCGTGCAGCAGATGGTACGGCTTTTGTGAACTGTAACTAAGAGCATTCTCGGAAACTCTTTGTACCCAGATTTGTGAGATGATTTTTTGTCAGGAGTACACAAATTTATGAGGCGTACGTGGAGCGTACGTTGATTAAATTTGGGTACTCCTGGCGGAAAATCAGCCGTAAAGATGGGGGCAAGGGAGTTTCCGAGAGTGCTCACTAAGAAACCGAGGTGACAGAATGTGTTTTCGAAGCTTCCGGAACTGATTCAGAAAGCGGAGACAGTCAGTTACATAGGAAAAATTGAAAACGTGATCGGCATGTCCATGGAATCATCCGGGAATCGTGCCAGTATCGGCGATATCGCCATGATTTATAATGAAGAGAAGCGCAGACAGATTCCCGTGGAGGTCGTAGGCTTCCGGGAAGACAAGATGCAGCTCATGGCCTATGAGAACCTGAGCGGCGTCTCGGCGGGCAGCTTTGTGAGAAATACCAGAAAGCGCCTGAAGATTCCGGTGGGAGAGTTTTTGCGCGGCAGGATCATAGATGCCACGGGCAATCCCATGGATGATAAGGGACCGCTTCCCTCATCAAGATACTACTATGTGGAAAATGCTTTTATCAATCCCATGTCCCGTCCTCCGATTACGGATCCTCTGGAATTTGGAGTCAAGGCTATTGACGGAATGAATACCATCGGGAAAGGACAGCGTATCGGGATCTTCGCGGGGAGCGGTGTCGGCAAGAGTACCCTGCTCGGTATGATCGCGAAGAATGTAAAGGCCGATATCAACGTGATTGCTCTGGTAGGAGAGCGAGGCCGTGAGGTGCGGGAGTTCGTGGAGAAGGATCTGGGTCCGGAAGGCATGAAGCGCAGCGTAGTTGTTGTGGCTACATCTGACCAGCCCGCTATGCTCCGTGTCAAGTGCCCTCTGGTCGCAACGACGATCGCCGAATATTTCAAAGACCAGGGGAAAGATGTTCTGCTGATGATGGATTCGCTTACACGTTTTGCCATGGCACAGCGTGAAATCGGTCTTGCCACCGGAGAGCCGCCTGTGGCGAGAGGATATACACCGTCCATCTATGCGGAGTTCCCTAAGCTCCTGGAGCGCAGCGGCAATTTTGAGAAGGGTTCCATCACCGGCGTCTATACGGTGCTGGTAGAAGGAGACGATACCAACGAGCCGATCTCCGATACGGTCCGGGGTATTTTGGACGGTCATATCGTATTGACCAGAAAGCTGGCCAATGAAAACCACTTTCCGGCGATTGACATCAACGCGAGTATCTCCCGTCTGATGTCGAGTATCGTACCGGAGGAACACAAGGAAACCGCGGCAAGGCTGCGGGACATTCTGAGTTTATATACGAAGAATGAAGATTTGATATCAATCGGTGCATACAAGGCCGGAACCAATCCGAAGCTGGATGTGGCCATTTCTAAGATTGATAAGGTCAATGCATTTCTGATGCAGAAGACAGACGAAAGCTTTTCGGTAGAAGAATCGCTGCAGATCATGAGAAGGATCTTGCAATAAAGCTTAGATATAGATAGGAATTGGAAAGCAATCCCTATTGACGAAGTCGATTTTCAAGGGATTGCCGCCATATCTGCGAGGGTACTGAGCAGATAGGTGGAATGTTAGCCGGCCGTGCGGAATAGGATACATAGGGAGCACTGTCGGACTGCTGAAGAAATGAAGTGAGGAATACCGCGATGAAAAAGTTCTTTTTTCCATTGGATACAGTACTTCGTTATAAGGAACAGGTGCTGGACAGCCTCAAAGGAGAACATGCCAGGATATTGGCGAAGGTCAGGGAATGTGAACACGCGATTGATGAATTGGAATTTCAGCATCGTCAGTGTACAATAGAATTCCGAAATAACAAAATGGCAGGAATGAAGATCAACGAGATCCATACATATGAGAACTATCTGGATTCCCTGCGCATTAAGATCCAAAAGAAACGGGAATTGCTGGCAGTTCTGCAGGAGCAGGAAGAAGCCAAGAGAAATGAAGTCGTGGAAGCAAAGAAAGAGACATCTTCGATTGATAAGCTGAAAGAGCGCAAGCGCTTTGAGTATGAAAAGGAAGTACAAAAGCAGGAAGAACATTTTATTGAGGAATTTGTGACCACAAGGGATGCCATGGCAAGGCTGAACGGATGATCACTTTTTGTCATGTCCGTATATGTTACTGTTCACACGGTGCCTTGCACTCAGCTGCAAGGCAACCGGCCAATACAGTGATGGGGCAGGCATCCGGCTCCTTGCTGTCAGGCGACTTTTCAATGGGCCGGATGCGTTACAGTTCGCGGACGGTTAGGCCGTGAACTGTAACCGTATATGTTACGGGTAATTCTGCATTGCAGATTACTATATATATTATCAGATGCAGGAAAGCCCGCGTCAGCAGGTTTTCCGTATCAGAAGAAAGGAGGGAGAACCAATGGTGAATGTAGGTGTGAAGCTATCAGACATTGGTTACCCGGCAGCCGGAACCGGCAAGACCGCGGATACCGGAGTAAAGGGTGCTCAGTCCGATCAGTTCAGAAAGCTGCTCCAGGGCAGGCAGGACGAGAGCCGGGACAGCGGCGCCGCTCAGAAAGTGTCCGAAGATGCCGGGCAGGAAAAGACCGAAGCGCCCCGCAAGACGGATGAGAGCAAAGGAAAAGAGCCCAAAGATGGTGAGAAGGACGTCAAAGATGACGCACAAAAGGACATCAAGGATGAAGCAGTCGACACGGAGGACAGCCAGACACAGGGACTTCTTGCCGCATATCAGATGGCTCAGGGTCTGCGCCCGGAACTGCTGACAACAGAGCCGGAGATTGTCATTGACATGCCCGAGGCCATTCAGGCCGTACCGGAGGAATCCGTGGCGGACATGGCTGCATTTGTGGAAATGCCGGAGCAGGTGGATGTACTGGCGGAAGCCGCGGCAGAAGAGATCATTGCCGATGCCATTCCGGTTCAGGAGGAAGTGAAGCCTCAGGATATGGTCCGGACAACAGAGCCGGAGATCCAGGTGAAAGAACCGCAGGCCCAGGTAAAGGAAGAGGAACCGAAGGTTCAGGCAAAAGCGGCGGAGGTTCAGACAAAGCAGCCGGAAGTTCGCGAAGCGTCAGTCAGGACAGCGGCAGAAGAGACACCTGTCCGCAGGGAAACCGTGAAGACACAAGTCTCAGATGAGGAAGGGCAGGCTCTGACAGGGGAGGATTCGTCCGGCCAGTCGGCGGCAGCGCCCGTCACACAGTCACCCGTGAAGTTCGCGGAGCCGGATGTGAAGCCCCAGGAGGTTACTACGGTTCATGTGGCACAGCCGGAAGAACTGCCTGAGAAGCTGACAGATCAGCTCCTTGACAAGATGGCGGAGGGTGTGAACTCGTTCGAGATTGAGATCGAGCCGGAGAACCTGGGCAAGATCGCGGTCAAGATCCTGTATGAGGACGGCCAGGCAACCGTATCAATCTTGTGTACGGAGAAGAAAGCACTGGATGTGCTGGGGAACCATGCGAGAGAGATCGGCGGAATCATCGACCGCAATATGGGCGGCGAGACGAAGATCTACGTGGAAAAGCAGGAACCTGATTATCTGAACCAGAACAGAGACGAGAACCAGCAGGGCAAACAGGGTGAGCAGGAACAGCAGAAGGAAGGGAATAAGAAGCAGCAGAGCGGCGAAGATTCCGAACAGTTCCTTCAGAAGCTGCGCTTAGGGCTTACCATATAAAGGAAAGGAGAACAAGGATATGGCGGTAAATTTGAACAGCGATGTGGCTAATGGCTTATATAACGCGAATTTGGCCACTCAGGCAGGAGCAAAGTCCGATAAGTCCACACTTACTACCTCGGACTTTTGGACTCTGATCTCCGCGGAGTTGAAATATCAGGATATGTCCAATCCCATGGACAATGCGGCGATGATGGAGCAGATCACCCAGATGTCAAGTATGTCTACGATGACTTCTATGGCGGACGCAATCGCGAACTTCTCAACGGTAGTCAATAACTTGTCTTCCGTAACACTGACGACCTATTCTACCGGGCTGCTTGGGAAGGAAGTTACGGTTGTGACCAAGACCGATGAGAAGGGGAATGTGACGGAGACGAAGAAGGGAACCATTACCGGAGTAGACCTGACAGGAGCAACCTCCGTATATATCGACGGCAAGCCGTATGAGTTGTCCAGCATCATGGCAGTCGGGGACGTGCCGGAGATTAAGACGGACAATAAGACCGATACGAGCACCGATACGGCAGACAAGACAGAAAAGTCAACGGGAACGAAGACAGGGCAGAAATCATAGAACCAATAAGTGAGCAATGATAGATAAAGGCGGTGCATAAGATGGGAGAGAAGATCAATCAGATTCATCCGGTTAATCAGATCAATCAGATTACGAATGCCGGTGCGCTGAAGCTAAAATCTGCCCAGATACAGCTTCAGAAGACGGCAGATACCACTTCGGGCGTACAGTTCGCAGACCTCTTGCAGCAGGAGGCACAGAAAGCACAGTCTGTCCAGTTCTCCAAGCATGCGGCACGGAGGGTGCAGGAACGCGGCATCGATATGACCGACAGCCTTATGAACGATCTCAACCAGGCAGTCCAGAAAGCCCGGGCAAAGGGAGCCAGGGATGTGGTCATTATCGGACAGAGCGGTGCCTTTATTGTAAATGTCCCGAATAACGTGGTCGTGACGACGATGTCAGGAACCGAGATGAAAGAAAATATATTTACCAATATCGACAGTGCCGTACTCATATAAGCCGGACCATAAAGGGGGCTTCGTATCTGCGTGACTCGCAGGTGCAGGCATGTCAAGACATGCCGAAGTACGGCCAAGGGTTGTATAAATATAGAAAGGAAGTAGATAAAATGGTCAGATCAATGGTAGCAGGAGTCGCAGGACTCAAAGCGCATCAGAATAAGATGGACGTAATCGGTAATAATATTGCCAATGTAAATACATGGGGATTTAAAGGATACAGCTACAACTTCAAGGACGGAATGTACACCAACTCCATCAAGAGCAGCGCCGGCAGCGTGCTGGCGGGGGCAGCCGGAGGTGGAAATGCATCTCAGGTAGGTTACGGTTCTCAGTTGTCATCCATTTCCAATGTATTCGAGCCGGGAGCTCCGTCTCCGTCAGCCAATCCTATGGACTGTATGATCGATGGCACTGGGTTCTTCCTGGTGGGAAATATGGTAAACGGAAGTTTCGACAGTGTGGGAGATTCCGGGTTGTATTTGTCCAGAGTTGGAATCTTCCGTGTGGATGAGAATGGATATCTGGTAGATGACCAGAGGAGCTATGTGTACGGTTATGCGGTAGACGAAGGAACCGGTATTCCAGAAACGCCGGCTACAGCGGCATCGGTTACGCTGAATGGAGTTGCGGTTACTAATTTTACGGAACCAAAACCTAACACCACTGATCCAAGTAAAACAGACAACGCTACAATTACGATTGCTGGTTTGACAGTACGCTTATCTGGAGATATAAAATCTGAGAATCAAATGGAGGATGCTATACAGGAATGGGTAACCTATGTGACCAGCAGTAAAAATCAGGCTCCTGCTAATACGACTGCAGAAGACGGTAAACCTATAGTTCCTGAAGAGTACTCTAAAGTGAAAATAGATTTTCTGCAGGTTGGCCGAACCAAAAAAGATCCGAATCAAACTGGAGGGACACCAACCCAGGGAGATGCTGGTTACGATTGGACTGCCCAGCTAAAAATCACATCAACGACACCAGGTGAGGACTCTATGAATGATGTTGATGCGGTAAGGAATCTCGGTGCCACTGGGGGTATAGGAGGAACTCCAGATGAAAAATTAACCGTTCAGGGATCCACATGGGAACCAGGTATCTCAGCCATCTACTCCAATCAGCTGTCTACCATCAAGATCCCAAATGATCCTAAGACCGGAATGCCTTTCGATCTGAGAAGCTACTCAATCAGCGCAGACGGAACCATTACAGGTGTAGACGACCAGGAACGTGCGATCGTAATCGGAAAGCTTGCCCTTATTTCAGTCCAGAACCCGAACGGCCTGGAGAAGGTTGACGGTTATTACTACAGAATCGGTGACAACGCTGGTGCGGTAGGTCACGAGCAGCCCAACACCAGCCCGACCGGAAGTATCATGGGCAGTTACCTGGAGATGGCGAACGTAGACCTCGCGAACGAGTTCTCCAACATCATCACCACCCAGAGAGGTTTCCAGGCGAACTCCAAGATCATCACGGTAACGGATGAAATGTTGCAGGAGCTTGTCAACCTGAAGCGTTAATAACAGCAATAACCGATAACCAATAATCGGCAACTGTCAGGAACAGAGTAATAGCTGTAAATAATCAGACATTACAATCATTTACTAGCGTATTCGTAACTGCTCAGCACAGGATAGCGCATTTACTGCGCTATCCGTACAAAAATGTACAGCCTGCAAGAGCAATCCCCATTGCCGTAGGGTGCTTAACATCCAGTGGATGTTAGTTCAGCACCGACCGAAGCGGAGCGTAGACATTTTCATGGGATTGCGGGCATATCTGTGAAGGCACTGAGCAGATATGCATAGTTCTTAATTAAATATCGCTGAAAAATCTGCCATGACGGCCGATCGGACTTCATGGCAGATGATTACCTGATGTACTGCCTGTAAAACCTATGCTTTACACTTGTACTTAATTCAGGAGGTCCGCAATAAATTGATATATAGGAGGCAAGAACGCATTCCAGATTACTTTTCCCGGCCGTTAAGCCACCGAACGATAACCACATTCAGGGGTTTTCATTCACACCGGGATTGCGTTTGTAAAAGAAGAGGGAATATGATATGATAATGTTGACCAAATTAAATGACGTTAAGATTGTATTGAACTGCGATCAGATTGAATCGGTGGAATTGATACCGGAATCGAAGGTGGTCATGATGAATGGAAAGTTCTTCATCGTGAAGGAAAGTGCAGAGGAGATCATTCAGAAAACGATTGAGTACAATGAAAAGATTCATAGTTTCCATACAGACAGATAAAATAAGGTAAGGGCGGTGAAGAAATCATGGATATAACAACAATTATAGGTATTGTAGTCAGTGCTGTGCTGATCGTATTCGTCGGAATCGGACCCGATAAGCTCGGCAACTTCTGGGATCTGGAAAGTATAGCGATCGTTGTCGGCGGCGCGATCTGTGCGGTTGTTGCCAGCTACCCGCTGAGTACACTGGCGAGAATTCCCAGGATGTTCGGGCTCTTGGTTCAAGGCAACCGTTACAATATCGGTTTCCTTGTAGACACATTGGAGGAGATGGCGCAGCTTGCAAGAAAGAACGGTCTGCTTGCACTGGAGGAAAAGGCCAATGAGCTGGACGATCCGTTCTTTAAGCAGGGCATCATGCTCATTGTGGATGCCACCGAACCCGAGGAGGTACGTTCGCTTTTGGAAAATGAGGTCGATGCCATGTCCGCGAGACACGAGGAAGGGATCAACCTGTTCAACAAGGCTTCCGCTTTTTCACCGGCATTCGGTATGATCGGTACTCTGGTCGGACTGGTCAACATGCTGAAGGGAATGAATCTTGACGAAGGCGGCGCTTCCGACATCGGACCAGCCATGGCGACGGCATTGATCACCACATTCTACGGATGTATTCTCGCGAACGTAATTTTCTCTCCGATTGCGAATAAGCTGACGGTACGTAACGAAGAAGAACTGCTGTATAAGCAGATCATGATCGAAGGTATCCTTGCGATCCAGTCAGGAGACAATCCGAAGTTCCTGAAGGAGAAGCTGGTTACATATGTTGCCCAGAAGGGGCGTGAGAAGCTCCTTGATTCAGAAGGCGGCGGAGCGATATCAAAGGGTGAAGCGGGAGAATAGGCTGGAAGCGACAGGAGGAAGATATGAAGAAAAGGAATAAATCAGCCAGCAGCGGTGCAAACTGGATGGATACATACGGCGACCTGGTAACGCTTCTTCTGTGCTTTTTCGTACTCCTTTATTCTATCTCTACGATAGACCAGGCAAAATGGGTGCAGATCGTCCGAAGCTTTAATCCGAACGCGGTGGAGGTCTCCCAGATTGCGATAGACAATATCGAAGAGGCCACAGATGAAGTACCGAACCATGTGGAGGACGGTTCACTCGACGAGGATGAGTTTGATTCCTTGTATGAAAGCCTGAAAAAGGCAGTGGAGGAAGCCGGCATTGAGGGGCAGGTGGAATTGTACAAAGGCGATGGCTATACATTCGTCAACTTCCGCGACAATGTATTTTTCGCCGGAGACAGTTCTGTGATAAGAGATGAAGGAAAAGGTATCCTGGATCAGCTTGCCACCATTGTTTCCGGAGTCGCGGATTCCGTCAAGGAGATCCAGATCCTGGGGCATACCACCCAGGCAGATCCCACGATTCCCAATGAGCCAGAATCAGACCGGGTGCTTTCCGCAGAAAGAGCGGCCCGGGTTACTGCGTATATTCAGCAGCGCACGACTTTGCCGGCAGACAGGCTGGTATCAGTTTCCTACGGACAGTTCCGTCCGATCGCTCCCTTCGATACGGAGCAGAACCGCGCCAGGAACCGAAGAGTAGAGATACTGATCACGAAGTCTGATACCGTGCAGCGGAGCCTGGAAGAATATTATGCGGACATGAACAGATAGGGGAAGCATATCTGTGAGAGTACTGTGCAGATACGCGTGAATCAATAAGGAAAGTAGGGATTTGGGATGGCAGATGTATTATCACAAAGTCAGATAGACGCGCTGCTGAATTCAATGCAAAATACCGACTCGGAAACGAAGGCGGCAGAGCCGTCGGCGCCGAAGCAGGAGTACAGAAAGTACGACTTCTATAGTCCGAAAAAATACACAAAGGATAAGCTGAAAATGCTTCGGAGTATTTACGACAATTACTCCAGGATCGCGACCTCGCAGATCAACGGTCTGTTCCGTCTGGTCAGTGAAGTGGAAGTGGTAGGTATTGAGGAGCAGCGCTATTATGAATTTGGAAATGCCTTGAATGAGACTGACGTACTTACTGTGGCAAATGTGGAATTGCCGGACCATTCCACCAATCCGCCGGTGCTCTTCCACATAGCGCCCACGCTGATGGCGGCCATGATCGACCGGATGCTGGGAGGATTAGGATTTGACAGGTCCGTAGATATGTCTTATACTTATACGGATATAGAACTCGCTTTGTATGAGAAGATTATCAAGTATCTGGTCGTCATCAACACCGATGTCTGGACGAATCATCTTGCTCTGGAGACGCAGTTTGAACGGGTTGAGGAAAATCCAAGCATGTTCCAGGGCATCAGCGTGGATGAGACGGTTGTCATCATCATGCTGACAATCAAGATGAGCGAGATGGAGGGAACCATGAATATATGTATCCCGGGAACGCTGCTCAGCAATATATTCGATATCATCGATAAGACAAAGCATATCTCGAAGCAGAGCGAGTACTCCAGGAGCAACCGGGAAGAGATTCTGGAGAGTATCCGGGAATCCAAGCTCGATGTCATGGCTCAGCTCGGCATAGCGCAGCTCAACCTGGACGATGTATACAATCTCCACGTGGGCGATGTGATCGATCTGAACAAGCCGCAGGATTCGCCGGTATCCCTGTTTATCGAGGGAATCCCAAGGTTCAACGGCCAGCTTGGTGTACATAATAAGAATGTTGCAGTAAAGATTGAAGACCGTATTATTGAAAATAAAGAAAATGTGGCGGTATAATTGCCATTGATCAGGTTACGGTTCACTCCTGGGCCGTGCACCACGCTGCACGGTCACAGGCCAGTACGTACCGGG
>VSNK01000122.1 GCA_009774255.1 Faecalicatena sp. | reverse complement strand
GGAGGGACCCGCTTGCGGGAGGATTCCTTATGACCTAATCGTCGATTGAAGCTGACGCGGCAGATGGAAATTTAGACCAGCGAAATGTACGGTTAATTAGTGTGGGTTATACTAGCTGTAGTCACAGGACAGGATAGCCGCCTCCTTTGCATATTCACCGGTCAGATTGAAATTATGCTGCATGGGCCCCCGGCCCTTCCCCAGGTTCAGCATGGCATTAAGCGCACCGGAAATGTATTCTTTGGACCGCCGGATGGATGTAAGCAGGTCAAATCCTTTGGCCAGATTTGCCGCAATGGCGCTGGACAATGTACAGCCGGTTCCGTGGGTGTTGGGATTATCAATGTGCGTTCCGTAGAACCATGCTCCCGCGCCATCTGCATAGAGGTAGTCATTGGCGTCGTTGATATTGTGCCCGCCCTTGAGCAGGACCGCGCATCCATAGGCAGCGCTGATCTGTCTGGCTGCGGCTTCAATATCCTCCTGGCTTTGGATGGCCATGCCGGCCAGAATCTCTGCCTCCGGGATATTGGGTGTGGTCACAGCCGCCAGGGGGAGCAGGCAGGTTTTCAATGTATCCACCGCCTCTTCGGAAATCAGCCGGTCGCCGCTGGTAGCCACCATTACCGGATCCACCACGATATTCCCCGCCTGATAGAAGCACAGCCGCTCTGCGATTTTTTCAATCAGTCCGCAGGAGGCCACCATACCGATCTTCACCGCATCGGGCGGGATGTCCTCAAATACCGCGTCAATCTGCTTCCCGAGGAAATCGGGCGTCATCTCTACAATTTCTTTTACACCGGTGGTATTCTGCGCTACCAGCGCCGTAATGGCGCTCATGGCGAAAACACCGTTCATGGTCATCGTTTTCAGATCAGCCTGAATCCCGGCGCCTCCGCTTGGGTCTGTCCCAGCGATTGATAATGCTGTTCTCATTGCTATGTCTCCTTTGCATTATTTTTATTAAGCGATGGAAAGTGGTGCCCCCGATCCGCCGCTTGAAGCTCCCGGATATTAAACCGGAAGGAAAAACTTTTGATAACCTATCATTTTAGTAGGTTACTTTTTCTTTCCCCTCAAAATGGAGAAATTTCCTATAGGAAGAACAAAAAAACAGGAGACATCTGCATAGGATGCCCCCCGAAAAAGTACCGATCTCCACGACTTCCTCCGGCGGCATTATCCGCATCAGGTTCAAGGGTCGAAGGTCAACCTTCCTCTCAGCCAGTCACACAAGCTCCCCTGTTTATTTTGTTATAGGAATTATATCATTCCGTTTGTTTCTTTGCAAGAGACTACTTAAGAAAAGGGGTTACCCATACAACGGCTGTTTCTGAATACTATATTCTATTTTCCCAGATAAAGTATTGTCAGGTTTCCATAAGCAGCGAAGTGATTTGGCCATATCCTTGCCGCTCTGCCAGTCTTTTCATTCCATCCAATGCCTCCTCTTTGGAGTAGTTGTGTGCTGCCAGAAAATCACAATCCTTTTCACCTATATATTGGTAAAATAATATTGCGGCAAGAACTTCCTCTTGTTGGGTATAGTCAATGCTTTCCAACAGCATATTTTCCGCTTCATTTATGAGGCCGGCGTCAACCATTTTTTCAAATTCTTCTAATGTCTTACCCGAAACTTCGTATTTATTTTCCTCCGGCAGTTCAACAGACTTATATTGTTTTCCCAGCATTAGAGAGAAAAGCACCCTTGCCATCTCTTTGATGATACGCATGATGTAGTCTTTTTCGTCATTAAAATCCATTTTTGCCCTCCTCCGAAGCGATTTCAGTCTTTCAATTTTCCTCTGGCGCTCAGTATATCAGACTTCTTCTGTGAAAGATACGCAAGTCCTCTAAGCAAAAAATATGATATGATCGAAAGAACAATGAAAAAGCAGACTGTTATTCCGATCGATTGCGGAGCAGACACATTTTTCTTTAATATCATGAAAAACAGAATACTGAATATTCCTACACATATGAAGCTGATCATCAAATCTTTCTTTGGGGTGCTTTTCATCATTGCGCCATTCCATGCTCCGTTATTCACAACACAGAAAATATAAATCAGTCCTCCGGCAAGCAAAATTACCGTTTCCCCTATAATGTGGGAAAGACTTCCTGTCATAAATATTTGTGCTACAATTGTCACGGCACATACCAAAAACATAACAACAAATGAAAGGCTTCCAGCTTTTGCGGCTCTCTGCTTTTCTAACTCATTATAGTCGGCAACTTTTAATAATGTTTCTTTTAATTCGCTATCCATATTCTCACTTTTCCTTTCTCCATTTAAAATCTCTTTGATTTCCACATCGTAGTATTCAGAAATCTGCACTAAAATACTAAGGTCAGGCAAATTAGTTCCTGTTTCCCATCTGGAAACCGTTCTTCCTGAAACGCCCAGTATTTCCGCCAGCTGCTCCTGCGTGATTCCTTTTTTATTGCGAAGTTGTTTCAAAAAAACTCCAATCTTTTTTGGATTCACAATTTTTCCTCCTTTCGCATACAGACTACCTTTTTCTGCCACCGAAGAACACGACACAAAGCGAGAAATGCCGCTGATTTTGCACCAGACAACAGTGTCTATTACTATTTTATGCCGTAGGATAGCTGTTGTCTATACAGAAAAATTGTCATTGGCAAAAGAGTCAAAAGGACACCCATTTTCTGCTTGCCCCGGCTGTTTTTCAATGATAAAATAAAATCAGCTTAGATTTGAAGGGAGATGATCCGGCATGGGGATTTATGTAAATCCTGGAAATGTTTTATTTAAAGACTCACGTTTTTCCAGTTTCTATATTGATAAAAGTCTGCTGATCTCAAAGATGAACGCAGTATACAGAACCGAAAGAAAGTTCGTATGTGTGAGCCGTCCGCGCCGTTTTGGAAAATCAATGGCGGCGAACATGCTGACTGCTTACTATAGCTGCGGCTGTGATTCGGCCGGGCTGTTTTCCGGGCTGAATATTGAACGGGCCCCCAGCTTTCAGAAGCATTTGAACCAACACCAGGTGATCCGGTTAAATATGCAGCGTTTTTTGAAAGCAGAAGATCATCTTGGCACATACATCGAAGAGATGGAGAGAAGTGTAACGTCAGAATTGCTGATCGAATTTCCGGAGTGTAAGAGGATTGACGCAAACACAAGTCTGACAGACGCTCTTGAACAGATATTTATTCAGACCGGAAACGGATTTATCTTCATTGTTGATGAATGGGACTGTGTATTCCGGATTGCAAAGAACCGTAAAGAAGAGCAGAAAAGATATCTGGATTTTTTACGGGGGCTTTTTAAGGACGCGGATTATACAGAACTTGTCTACATGACGGGAATCCTGCCGATCAAAAAGTACGGAGAACACTCAGCGGTCAATATTTTTGATGATTATTCCATGATCTCCCCCAAGAACCTGGATGAATATTTTGGATTTACGGAGGAAGAAGTCCTTGTGGCATGCAATGAGCGGGATGTGGACTACGGCGAGATGGAAAGATGGTACGACGGATACCGTGTGGGCCGGCTTCATATCTACAATCCAAAATCCGTTGCAGACGCGTTAACATGGAAAGAGATCCAGAGCTATTGGACTGGGACGGAGACTTACGAAGCATTGAAAGTATATATAGACCTGAATTTTGATGGGCTGAAAGAGGCTATCACAGCAATGCTCGGAAATGGGCGCTGTGTGATCGATCCCTCCACATTCCAGAACGATATGACTACATTCCGGATTAAGGACGACGTGCTGACGCTGCTGGTCCACCTTGGTTACCTGACCTATGATAAGATTACAAGCGAGGTTTTTATTCCCAATCAGGAGATCGAGCAGGAATTTATACGGGCCGTAAAGGTCGGAGGATGGGAGGGCGTGATCCAGTCCCTGAACCGCTCCCAGGAGCTTCTGGAACGCACATGGGCGCTGGATGGAAACGCTGTGGCGGACGGGCTGTCAGCAATCCATAACGAAACCGCGTCCGTGTTGAAATATCATCACGAAAATTCACTTACCTGCGCAATCCTCATGGCATACTACAGCGCAAAGGTATATTATGTAAATCCGATCATGGAGCTTCCGTCAGGAAAAGGCTTTGCGGATGTGGCCTATCTGCCAAAGCGGAACGTGGATCGTCCGGCGCTGGTGGTAGAACTGAAATGGGATAAAACCGCAGACGGCGCCATCCGGCAGATCAAGGAGAAGGAATATGCGTCATGGATCAAAACATATACAGGAGATATCCTTTTAGTGGGAATCAACTATGATAAAGAAAAAAAGACTCATGAATGTCTGATCGAAAAATATACAAAAACAGATTAAGGAACTGTCGGTAAGTATTCCACGGGGCTGTTGCACCAGAGATTAAAAGCTCTCGGGCAAAGCAGCCCTAGTATAACCCACGAGTTTTAAAAAGGAGATGTTGCTTATGAATTTTTCGTTATTAGAAGGTTTTCACTCAAAATGGCAGGATATCCTTGTGATTGGAAAAACCACTGAACGGGACGGTAAGAAATACCACTTTGTCGGCATGACCTTATCCGATGAAGCAAAACTGTACATTATAGAGCCATACATAGAACCGGAAGGCCGGAACAGGAAAGGCATCCGTAACCACAGGAGGATGTTGAAAGAGCATGAACGCCACGGATACAGTTATCTGCATTGCAGCGAACTCTGTCTTGGTGATGTGCATCTCAAGATACAGGGCGGCACGGGCGACCCTATGAATTCTGATAATTATGGAATGTTACAGTTGTTTTTCGATATGATGAGTGCGGGCTGGACAGTTCCCGGCTGGCTGGAAGAAATCGAATGGGAAAATCTCATGCTGTTGACGCTGAACATAGCGGATGCTGCAAAACTGCCCGGCTTTACACCTCAAATGCCCATGACGATAACGCACAGGCCAAATCCCATCCGGCACATAATAGAGAAGGCAGTTACCCTGAATGTCGGAAAATCCCGTTCTTTCTGTTTCACGGATATCCCTGGTGATGAAGTGCAGTGCCACATCAATCATGTAACACTGATAGATGTATGGAAAAATACGGAAGAAGAATTGAACGATCCCAAACTGACAGAAAGGTTTTCCCCGGAACAGTTGAAAGAGACAGCAAAACATAGTTATGATGCTTTGGAGCAGTGCTGCCCGAAAGGAATGTGCTATATCGGCATAGAATATGAATGCAGCAAAAATTATGACCTTACCTTCTACTCCAAACAATATTTGAAATCCCGCCCGGAAACACATCAGGGAAGTTCCTGCTTTCTCATGATGCGTTTAAAACCCGATCAGGAAACAGGAACGCACGGACTTCCGCTGAAAGGCTGTGTAATACAGACGCCAGTTCCGCCGGATACCGCCAAAATTCCTGCGGAGCTGTTTCTGTATCATGAAAAGGTGAATGAGTGGACTGAAACTATTTTGTAAAATTTTCCTGTTTTTTCAAGAGCATATCAGATAGTTCTTCCGAGCATTTCCTTGCCAGATTGGATATCATCCGCTCCCTTGCGGCACTGGAATATAATTCCAGGTTCCTTTCATTCTCCCTGGCAAAAGCTGCCAGGGCATCCGCATCCACCGTATAAGGAGATTCCGGTTTGTCCGGTCTGGCACTGCCCTTTGTGAAAGCAAGCACAAAATCCATATCCTCTTGAATAGAGGCAACTACTTTGGATAAATGAAGCCTCTTGCCGGCGCGTATATCCTCCTGGCACCCCGTAATAAAATCAAACCTGTCCTGCAATCCCAGACCATCGCCTCTATTGGGAATCCCTATTGTTCGATGCTCTCCTGGCCTGCAAAAAGACAATGCATTTAATTCAAGTTGATTTGTATTATATGGATTAATCTGCCTCACATCAATTTTTTCTTCAAACAGCTTTCCATGTTCATCCACGCCTCTCGCAATCACTACCGGATTCTCCTCCGTTGATTCCGCCGCCTGGTAAAGCCTGTATTCCGCTCCCGGATTTTTCCAACACATTGCGAGCAGTCCGTCCTCTTTCACGGCATACTTACTGGGAATTTTATCTACTTCCGGAAAGGTAGGATAATTCCTGACGTTTTCATCCCGGGCAACATGAATATAATATTCCCCGTTAATCAGCTTTGTTCCAAAGCCATTATTCCCATTGCTTTTTTTACTATTATTGGCTGTCTGATATTTTGTCTGTCCCGACATCATGGGATAACTTCCGTAAGAAATACCAATCATTGCAGCATCTCCCCCTTCTTTAAATTCTGCGTCTGTAATTCTCCATTATGATTTAGTTGCACTCATATTGACACCAGGCCTTCATTAAACTGAAGCAGTCATTCATCACAGGTCAATTATATCTTCACTCAACGCCTGAAGCAATTCCAAAGTCAATTCTAAATAAATCTTGCTCCAACCTTGATGACTCTTACAAAAAATATCAATCATCGCCCCAGAGCCAGACTTTAGTGATGAGAATATAAACAACAGTTCCAGCATAAAAACACAGACGGAAGGGAGTATGAAACCCACTCCCATCTCTATTTTTACGAAAATATTTGAACTATGTCATTACACATTTTCCTGTTTTTTCCAAAGCATATCAGATAGGTCTTCGGAGCATTTCCTTGCCAGATTGGATATCATCCGCTCCCTTGCGGCGCTGGAATATAATTCCAGGTTCCTTTCATTCTCCCCGGCAAAAGCTGCCAGGGAATCCTCATCCACCGTATAAGGAGATTCCGGTTTGTCCGGTCTCGCACTGCCCTTTGTGAAAGCAAGCACAAAGTCAATATCTTCCTGCCTCCAGGCAGCTTCTTTGGATAAATGAAGCCTCTTATCAGCGCGTATATCCTCCTGACACCCCGTAATAAAATCAAACCTGTCCTGCAATCCCAGATCAACGCCTCTATTGGAAGTCCCTATCGATTTATACTCTCCTGGCCTGCAAAAAGACAATGCATCTAATTCAAGGTGATTTGTATTATATGGATTAATCTGCCTTACATCAATTTTTTCTTCAAACAGCTTTCCATGTTCATCCACGCCTCTCGCAATCACTGCCGGATTCTCATCCGTAGATTCCGCCGCCTGGTAAAGCCTGTATTCCGCTCCCGGATTTCTCCAACACATTGCGAGCAGTCCGTCCTCTTTCACGGCATATTTAGCTGGAATTTTGTCTACTTCCTCAAAAGTAGGAAAGTCACAGTTTTTTTCATTCCGCTTCACTTTTATGTAATATTGCCCGTTAATTAATTTTGCTCCAAATCCATCATTCTCGTTGCTTTTTTTGCTCTTATTCGCTGTCTGATATTTTGTCTGTCCGGCTGTCATGGCATAGTTTCCATAAGAAATACCAATCATTGCAGCATATCCTCCGTCACATGAAGATCTTCCTTCAAAGACCATACTTTCCCCTGAGATACAAAAGAAGCCGCAAATCTATAAGTTCCCGCGCTATATACCCTTGGAGACTTATAATAAATTTCCCAACCGACTACTTCCGTTCGGTCGAAACCTTTATATAAAGGCTCTCTATCATATTCCACCAGTTTTGTATTATCGAATGTCACCGTACCAGGTCCTATTCCATCTTCTCTGATCATAAAATAATAACGTTTTTCTGCCCCATTCCACTTCTTTTGCTCTAATGAAACATTTGTGATTGGTTTCGCCGGCCCCCTGAGTATAGCCTGTGATTCTCCGGCATCCGGATTCTCCGCGGCAAATGATGTTACAGACATCCCCAGCAGCATAGCAGCCGCTAATAATATGCTTAATACTCTTTTCATACTATTTTTCATAAATAAATACCTCCATACGATTTTCCATTTCAGTTGATATGTGTCTGCACTCTTTTCTTTCCTCATGGAAATCCCGAATCAGCTACTTTAAATATCTTACCCTGATATTTTATAGCATATCTCATTCCCATCCCCCCTTCCTTGATTTCAAACCCATTGTATCCCTATAATCACCTCAAAACAAGCACCTGGACATGAATGCTGTGTTTCGTGTCCCCCAATTTTTTATTTTTCCTGTTGACACCTGATTTCTCCATTTCGTCTCGGTACAAAAGATAATATAATATCCCCCCATATCCGTTCATCATTCCGGGATTTACCAATTCCTGCGGCAGCAATCCGATCTTATCACCATAAAGAATTCCTCCCGCGTCCGGCAGGCTGTCATCTTTTCCAGTCTCGCTTTTCTCCGGCTCTGCCAGTTCCATCCCTTCCAGAATCCATAGATTTCCGCAGATTCCATGGCACAGGCTCCAACTGTCTCTTGCCCAGTATTGAACCGATGTCTGATAAGCCGTCTTTATCTCCTTCCGCAGCCGTTTCTTCCATTTTTCTGCCATGTTGCTTTCATAACTCATGTCCCCACAGGATGAGAGGACTTCGTTCAATAAACGATAGCAAAACAGTCTGGACAGGAGGATTCCCGCCGCTCCGTGGCACCATGCCACTGTCCCGGCCTCTCCAGGAATGGAAGCAGTACCTGTTACCCTGATATCTGTCCAGTTTTTCATTCCGGAATCATACAGGGAATTTTCATATTGCCAGATTTCTTCCGCCAGACTTTCATACTCTCCTTTTCCGGTCAGCCTCCACAATTGCATTACCGGCATCAGGATCCCCGCATTTCCATGAGCCATTCCGCTCATACCTCATCGTTTGCTGTGGTTCTCTTTCGGTTGTGCTGGATATTCACCAGATTTTCCAGGTCGATCAGCATGGGATATTCCCCTGACGCGACAATATTTTCGTAGTGTAAATCCTTTGTTCCCAGAAGATACGCCAGAAAAAGCTGCTCTCCCAGCCGGATATAATATCGCTTTAGCTGCTCTTCGGTCTTGCAGGATTTATACTCCACAGCCGAACTCCAGCTATGATCCGGAAATGACAGAAATGGGTACGAACGCTGCGTTGTGCCTGTACGCCTGCTGATCCAGTCCAGCAGTTCCTGATAGCTTTTTTCATTTTCCATCGAGCGAGGCTTATAGAAAAGCTCCGTTCCATTATCAAACTTGATTTTTAATACCTGCTTTCCATTTTGATGCAAGTCCGAAAAGTCACCGGTTATTTTTGATTTATTTAAAACACCGCATTGTTCGGCCGCTTCACCGCACATCTCCTTCAGCTTTTCCCTGTCCTCTTCAAAATGCGTCAACACTTCCGCATAGTAAGAGGCCAGGCTTCGCACCTTTTCCTCCACACAGCGGCATAAAATCGGAAAATGTGTAAATAAACTTTCTCCAAACGAAACGCTCCCTGCAATCTGTCTGCAAAAATAGTTGTATTCCTCTTTCTTGTACCTTCCGGACAACAGTCCTTTTTGTTTATATGAATGCATTTCCGAGATCAGTGTCCTCAGGCAGATATTCTGCAGCTGGAACGCAAGATGAATACTGAAATCCTGCTCCAGCAAATCATACATTGCGAAACGCTCATATGGCATAATGGGATTTCCCTGGATATATCCTTTTATCCTCTTCTTATCCAGAAATTCCCTGAGTTTCGCAATCCCATACTCCAGAATCCGGTCATAAAATTCAGCAAAAAAAAGTTCTCTTTCTGTCCCGATTTTCCTCCATTTTACTCTGCTATGCTTCACAGCTGCTACATTCCTGAGAAATTCCGGAAGTTCTTCTGGGGTGACTTCTTTTACATCATATTCATCTTCATTCAGATAACAGCGGAAATTCTCATTATTTTCAAGTAAAAGAGAAAATGTCTCTTTTCCAAATACCTGCTCCCAATATTTTAACTTTTTATCATCATATTTCCTGTCTATGTTATGTTGATATCTTCTTTCTGATAAATAGCTTCGCTTTTTTTCACTGCATTACTCCCTGTATTTTCCATCATGAAACATATATAGCACGAAAAGCAGAACGTACCTTACCTTACATTCTGCTTTCCGCTATGTCTTCTTAATGCATAATAAGAACTATAAATATCCTGATACCTTCAGTTATATATTTAGCAACAATAAATCGTAAGAATGGTCATACACCTTCTTGTCTGAGTACTATTAACATTGAAATCCATATCTTCGCATATTATTTTATCCATCTCCTGAATCTCTTCCAACAAGTCACCCGCATACTCGTTCTTTTTCTCCTGTCCCATATTCCTATTCTTCCTTTCCAATAAATTTACTGTTTTTCCCTATATCAAAGAAAGTAGCTATGATGCAAAACTGCTCATCTTGAATCCGGAAAAAAAGTTCCCCTTTATGCCTCTCAACAATACGGCGCGCACTTTTCAATCCATAGCCATGCAGTTTCTTATTATCCTTTGAGGATATGAGTTCTCCATCTTTTTCTCTCGGAGCCTTTTCTATACTATTTGAAATCTCTATATTCAGAATCTGTTTTTGTCTGTTGATTTGAATCAATATCCATCTGTCGCTGTCTATCATCCGCTCACATGCTTCAATTGCGTTGTCCAGCAGATTACCCATTAAAGATACGATTTCATCTTCTTCCATCGGCAGGTTCTGCAACTTCACAACATGGAGTTTCCATTCTATGTTTTTCTGTTCGGCCTCCTTCTTTTTGTAATAAAGCACTAAATCCAGGATCCTGTTTCCTGTGCATATCGGTATCTTTATTTCTGAAAACTGCCCTGATATTTTTTCCAAATATTGATGAAGCTGCTCCCAATTCTTTTCCTTCTCGTATGCCTGTAAGACTAAAAAATGCCGTTTTACATCATGAACCCGCATCCGTTCCAAATCCAGTTCATTCTGGACATTCTGATACCAATTATTCTGCATCTCATCACGCAATGTCAAAATCTCATTCTGCTTTCGGACAGAATCATTTATCAGCAGCCCTACAGAAACCAACAGTACCATTGCAACCAGAAAAATCAGTGACGTTCCGGCAAATCCTCCCCGTACCTCCTGTCTTCCACTTGACATTCCACTCAATTCAAATTGATATCTCTTTACAATTATAATGAGCATAATGCTCATAGCCAGAATCGGATATGTATATCTTTCCAGTTCTCTTTTATGTATACTTAATCGTCTTTTTGTCAGCATAACTGCCATGAACATAAGCCATCGTGCCGCAAATAACAGAATTGCCTGGATATACGTTGACGAAAAATAAACATTTGCCTCAAAATCTATCCCTAATTCCCTTAGATAGTACATACTGGAAAAAGCCACGAAAAAATCCAGTACTGCTACCAGCGAATAATACAGCATCACGATTCCGATATTCAACAACATATTTTTCTTTTTAATCAGACATACGCAAAGTCCTGTCAGTGCAATGGAAATATATAATATTCCCCGCGAAAAGAACAACATGGTATGATTATATGCTATCAATCCTCCCCATATCAGGATATTTCCATATATGAGAGCCTTGTCCCTTTTACGCAAATATTCTTTTTCCAAAACCGTGCCGTACAGCAGTTCATAACAGATCCATATTTCCCAGCAGGATATCAATATCTGTATAAACAGAAGAATCCCCCGCATCTAATCACATCCCCAATACCTGTTTATGTCTTCTTTGACCTTTTTCACTCTTGCCCGGGATATGACAAGCTGGTGGCCGTCTTCCATGTATATGGTATCGCCGCTGATCTTTTCAATATATTTCATATTGATAATATACCCGCGGTCCGCGGTCAGGAATATTTTACTGTCCAGCTTATCCTTGACTTTTCTTAATGTTTCCCGCTCCCGAAAATTCCCCAGCTTGGTAATATACAATACATACTTCATCCCTTTGTCTTTCTGTACATATATGATATCACGAAAATATACTTTCTGTCTCCTGGTTTCCGGGCCGAGCAGGATAAAATTATTTCGTTCCTTTTTTACCTTTTCAATCAGCCTCTCCACGATGGGCGGCAGCCGTTCTTCCATCTCTTCTTTCAAGATATACTGGTATGCCTCCAGCCGGTAGCTTTCCACCGCAAATTCCGAATGTGATGTCAAAAACACCAGATAACATCTGTGCAGCTTCCTGCAGACAAGCTTTCCTAATTCCAGGCCGCTCATGCCGGATAGTTCGATATCCGTAATCAGCACGTCATACTCCACGCCCTGGCTGATCTTTTCTGCCACCTCTTCCGCGCCCGAATAAGGAAATATTTCTGCCTCTCCTTTTTCATACACCACCTTTCCGAGACAATCACATTCCCATTCCAATATTTTTTTCTCATCATCCACAATTGCTATTTTTACCACGGTTTTTCCTCCATCATTCGTATTATCTTAGCTGCTAAGCACAGGATAGCGCATTTACCGCGCTATACGTATTATCTATTTTCTCAGGTATGACAGATCAGCTTTTGGCAGGGCTTTCCAGTTCATAATACAGGTTCTTCCGGACATCGTAAAACAAACTTTCGTCCTCTCTGACATAGAGCCGGAAGGTATGCTCCCAAAGCCCTTCCCCGTTCTCCTCCTGGATCTGTTTTCCGCAATAATAGGTGTATTCCCCGACCTTTCCGGAAGTTACTTTTTCGATGATGTCGTTTACCGCTTCGCCGATCTTCATACACTGCAGTTTTGGATTCCAGCTTCCCAGCAGCTTACAGATCTGCATTTTTGAAATTCTTACTTTTTTATAATGATTCTTCATCGGCGGATCCATTTCGCCCGCGTTTGTGTGCAGATAGTCTAAAATCCTTGTAAACTCCTCTTTTCCGTCTTCATACAAAAATCCTATATCCAGATATGCATAAATATGCCAGACTGCTTTCACCAAAAAATCCTCATCATGTGTTCTTTCATAATACTCCCGGAGCCAGCGGATGCTGCCGAGCAATATTGCTTTACAGTCCTTCTCCTGATGCTCCATATTCTGCAGGGCAAGCCTGACCGCCGCGATTTCAACCGTGTTATACAACATATAATCTCCTTTCTTTTTTGCACACAACAATTTCAGCTGATTGCCTTTCATTGTAACAGATTATTCTCTCTTTTTCATCAGCCTGGACATGATTCGTATGTTTTGTGGACATGAAAATATCAAAAAAAGTGATAAGTGGATAAAAAAATAGTCTGCGCAATCCGTACAACGTATTGACACAATAGACTTTTTAAATCTATAGCGAAGAAAATCAGCGGCACTTAAATAAGGCGATCGCAGATCTCGAAGTCGGTAAGGGAAAGATTCATGAACTGATCGAGGTTGAAGATGAATAAAATTTGGCAGGACGAAGCGTGGGAGGATTATGTTTACTGGCAAAACCAGGATCGAAAAACATTAAAACGCATCAACCTGCTCATACAGGATATCTCACGTAACGAATATGATGGAATTGGAAAACCGGAACCACTGAAAGGACAGCATTCCGGTTGGTGGAGTCGCCGTATTGATGGGCAAAATCGCCTGATTTATAGAATAAATAATGGACAAATTGAAATCGCTCAATGCCGTACATATTATGGCGATAAATAAGAGAGATTGTCGTAAAGATTGCAACCGTACGGTTGCAATCTTTTTGATATCTCCGTTGTTTTTCTGTTACTGTTCACGATGCCTTGCACCTAGCTGCAAGGCATCCGGCCTATAAAGCTGCGTTTTCAGGCATCCAGCCCCTCGGTGGTTCCTTCGATGATCCTCCACGCCCCTGGGCGGAAAAAATCAACCGTTTTCGCTTTTTTTCCTATTTCACTTTTTCCACAGCTTCCCGGATCATTTCCTTACATTTTTCAATCTGCGGGAGGTCTTGTTCAATTACCGATGCCAGCGGCTTTCGTACTCCGCCGAGGTTCAGTCCCTGCTCTTTTAATATTTCCTTTATTACCGCATACATATTTCCATGGCATGAGCACAGTTCATAGATAATCCTGTTGGCGTCATTTTGAATCTCTCTTGCTTTCCGGATATCGCCGATATCTGTCAGTTCTTTTATCTTCAGATACAGTTCCGGCATAGCAGCGTAGGTTCCTCCGATCCCGCCGTCCGCGCCGATCGCCAGGCCGCTTACGAGCTGCTCGTCCGGGCCGTTGAATACGACGCACTCATCACCTCTGACGTCCTTGAACATCTGAATATCCTGAACCGGCATGGAAGAATTTTTCACACCGATCACTCTTGGATTTTTCAGCATTTCCCGGTAAAGCGGCATACTCAGTGCTACGCCCGCCAGCTGAGGAATATTATAGATGATAAAGTCCGTATCCGGGGCCGCAGAGCTGATGTCATTCCAATACTCCGCGATCGCGTAATCCGGCAGATGGAAGTAGATCGGCGGAATCGATGCGATCGCGTCTGCTCCGACGCTCTGTGCATGTGCAGCCAGCTCCATGCTGTCAGCCGTATTATTACACCCGACATGCGCGATGACCGTTATCTTCCCCTTTGCTTCCTGCATGACATTTTCCAGTATGATTTTTCGTTCCTCTTTGCTCTGGTAAATGCACTCTCCCGATGAACCGCATACATACAGCCCCTTTACGCCTTTGCCAATCAGATACCGGGTAAATTCCCTGGTCCTTTCGGGACTTACGCTTCCATCCTCCTCATAGCAGGCATAAAATGCAGGTATGATCCCTTTATATTTTTCCAGATCTCTCATTTTTTTATTTGCACTCCTTTTACTTGCACTTCTTTTACTTGCACTTCTTTTACTTGCACACTTGTTATCTGCGCTTCTTCTATTTGCGCTTCTTTTGTTTGCGCTCCTTCTACTTGCACTCCTGTTATTTAATCTCAGAAACCTTTACTTTCCTGTTCTCTCTCACAGACAGGGTAAGCGCGTCCGCCGTTGCGATGGCCGCCCGTGCCGCGGAGCCGTTCAACAATGGCTTAAACTCTTCATCGACTGCAGCGCCGTGCATAATCTCATTGAAATATCTCATCTCATTCTTCATGATGCTGTGCAGCCACATCGGCGGCTTCTTGCCCGGCTTGCCGTACATGATCGCGCCGTCCATCTCCGTGCCGTGGTAAATTCTTGTGCGGTCGTCATCCTCTTCTTTCGTCTCATGGACCAGGTAATGCTCCTCCCCGTCTACTGTCTTCACGGTCATTCCCACATTGGCCATATCGAGGCGGATCGCGCCCTTTGTCCCTTGGATCAGCACGTAATGTTCCGGCCAGTGGAATGCGGAACCATACTCCAGAACTGCGAATTTTCGGTTCGGAAATTCCAGGCTGATGAACAGCATATCGTCTTCATCGCCGAACTGCTCGCCTCTGTGCGCTACATTTCCTCCCATCATCATCACAGATTCCGGCTCTCCCATAATAAACTGGATGCAGTCCAGCTCATGAATATGATGATACAGATGTCCGCCTGATTTCGCGCGGATCTTCTTCCAGCTGATTGACTCCTGCGGCTCTTCCCATCCGTTTCTCGCGGAATGGCAGTAAAGAACATCGCCGATCACGCCCTCATTGATTAGCTTCTTTGCATGTCTGACGCCTCGGAAAAAGTTCATCACGTGTCCCGCCATAAATGTCACACCATGCTTTTCACATGCCTTCACCATCGCGTCGCAGTCCGCATAGGACAATGCGATGGGTTTCTCACAGAACACATGCACCCCATGCTCCGCTGCCTTGATCACCGGCTCTTTATGTAAATAATTCGGCGAAGCGACGATTACCGCGTCTACATCCTCACGGCTGAACAGAGTGTCCAGATCTGTCTCTACGTCACACCCCAGTTCCTCTGCGATCACCTCCGCATTCTCGGGATCATACACTGCCGTGACAGCAGCGCCCTCCTGTTCCTTCATGATCCGGCCAAGCTCCGCCCCAAAATAGCCTGTACCAACTACCGCATAACCTGTGTTTTTCATTTTGACATCTCCTCCAATTATAAAACTTATTTTTTCATAGATACTT
>VSNK01000121.1 GCA_009774255.1 Faecalicatena sp. | reverse complement strand
GAGATTCCCGAGGGATTAGAAGAATATGTGAATGATTACAAAATACACGTATTTGAGATCGCACATTTGACAGAGGAACAGGTAAAGCGATTCAGGAGCGATTTTCGGATTGTGGCGGATTACTTTGTATAGAAACGGAAGAATAAAAAATACGTCCCCAGCAGAAGGACGATAAAGCATGTGGATGCCGTATTGAAATTTATGTCGGTCATGACAGGGGATGTGAGATTTTTAGATGCCCGGAAGGAAAAAACTACAGGAGGCGGAACGAATATGTGCGAGATATTAGATCAGGTTGAGAACAGGGGGATTCAGAAAGGGATAGAACTCATGCAGGGGGAGAATGATTCGCTGCGGGCGGAAAAGGAGGCTGTTGTTGCGGAAAGAGATGCCGCAATCGCAGAACTTGCTCAAAAAGAAGCCGATCTTGGCAGGGCAATGGAATTGTTGAAGAAGCATAATATT
The DNA here is from genome assembly GCA_009774255.1 of Faecalicatena sp. Classification (GTDB taxonomy): domain Bacteria; phylum Bacillota; class Clostridia; order Lachnospirales; family Lachnospiraceae; genus Schaedlerella. Next base: position 15,357 of record VSNK01000121.1, on the reverse strand, counting down.
GCATTTGCCTGATGAGTGATTTACCCAATATGATTCTAAGCGTCAGATAAATCTGCCGCGCAGTATAATATACAGAAAAGCTGCCATTCGTATACTTGGCAGTTTTTTGCGTCCTATGAGAAGTAAAACCTGCCTTTGGCGTGAAAGCCTGCATAGCCGTTTGTCCCTGTTTCCAGATTTTGGGTATAAGCCGACGGCTTCCGGACTAAGTAAGAAAAAATACTTGTTTTTTATCTGTTTGCAGTTAAAATAGAAAGAGGAAAAGCATTACTAAGCAGCCAGGAGGACACAAAGGATGAAAGAAGCTGAAAGCAAAATAGGAAAAGCCCGCATGGAACTGGTCATTTCCATGATCGTATTCGGTACACTTGCCATATTTGTGCGGGGAATCCCGTTACCCTCAGGAGAGCTGGCACTGTACCGGGCGGTTCTGGCGGCGCTTCTGATCCTGATTTATTTTCTGATTGGCAAGACAAGGCTCGAAGTTTCGTCGCTGAAGAAGGAACTTGTCATCCTGTTGATTTCAGGCGCGGCAATGGGGATGAACTGGATCCTGTTGTTTGAAGCCTACAGATACACAACAGTTTCGGCGGCAACTCTGAGTTATTATGTGGCCCCGGTCATCGTAACCATGCTCTGCCCGATATTTTTTCATGAAATTCTGACTAAAAAGCAGCTTCTCTGCTTCATCATGTCAACGGCAGGAGTGGTGATGATCATTGGGTTCCATAACCTGAACGGCGGCGGGAAAGACCTGATCGGTATCCTGTTGGGATTGGGCGCGGCAGTATTTTATGCGGCGGTTATTCTGCTGAACAAACTGATCAAAGGTGTTTCCGGGATTCAGCGTACGTTTCTTCAATTTCTGGCGGCCATTGCTGTGCTGATACCCTATGTGGCCTGCACCGGAGGTTTTCACCTTGCAGAACTTTCTGCAGCAGGATGGGGGAATCTGCTGATCGTGGGCCTGTTCCATACGGGGGTGACCTATTGTCTGTACTTTTCCTCGCTGAAGGAACTGCGGGGGCAGGAGGCCGCGATCTTAAGCTATATTGATCCGATGGTGGCTGTTGTGATCTCCGTGCTGATCTTGGGAGAAGGAATCACCGTCCTGCAGATAATCGGCGGGATTTTAATCATCGGGTTTGCGGTGTGGAATGAGATCTAGTACAGCGTTTCCTTGATCCCCATATACTTAGTGCTTGATATTTTTGTCAGCGCAAGGCGGAGGAAGGAGGCAATGCGGTGGCATTGTTGACTGACGACAACGCGGCGATGGCGGAAATAGTAAGTACTAAGTATATGAGGGACTAAGAAACGCTGTACTAGTACATCGCTGCATTAGTAAATTTTAAGGAGTGCTGACCATGAATGCTAAATATCAGAAAACAATCTATGCGTGTTTTGTTGGATATGTCGTACAGGCGATCGTCAACAACTTTGTTCCTCTTCTGTTCCTGACCTTTGAGAGTACATACCGTATCCCGCTCAGTCAGATCACTATACTGATAACTTTCAACTTTGGGATTCAGCTTCTGGTGGATCTGCTGTCCGCAGGTTTTGTGAACCGAATCGGATATCGGGCTTCGATCATGCTTGCGCATATTTTTGCGGCAGCCGGTCTGCTGGGACTTGCCGTACTGCCTGAAATTCTGCCCAGCGCCTATGCGGGGCTTCTGATCTCGGTGACAGTCTATGCGCTTGGGGGCGGGCTGCTGGAGGTGCTGGTCAGTCCCATCGTGGAGAGCTGCCCGACGGACAATAAAGAGAAAGCCATGAGTCTGCTCCATTCCTTTTACTGCTGGGGACATGTTGGAGTGGTACTGCTTTCTACCCTATTTTTTCGGATATTCGGGATTGAAAACTGGAAGCTTCTGACCGTCATCTGGGTCATCGTTCCCGCCGCCAATGCATTCGTTTTTGCAAAAGTGCCCATGGCGCCGCTTGTGGATGAGGGGGAAACCGAAATGACGATGGTGGATCTTTTCCGAAAGAAAGTATTCTGGGTCCTGCTGCTCATGATGATGTGCGCGGGCGCAAGCGAGCAGGCCGTGAGCCAGTGGGCGTCTACCTTTGCGGAGCGGGGACTGGGCGTCAGCAAGACGCTGGGGGATCTTGCCGGACCCATGGCATTTGCCGTTCTGATGGGCAGCGCAAGAGCCTTCTATGGGAAGCTGGGTGACCGGATTGATTTAGACCGCTTTATGATCGGGAGCGGGATCCTCTGCGTGTTGTCTTATCTGTGCATTTCCCTCTCGCCCTCACCAGTGCTCTCTCTTGTGGGTTGCGCGGTCTGCGGACTGTCAGTGGGGATCATGTGGCCCGGCAGCTTCAGCAAGGCTTCCGCACTCATCAAAAACGGCGGAACCGCCATGTTCGCACTGCTTGCGCTGGCGGGAGATCTGGGCTGCTCCGGCGGTCCGACGCTGGTGGGATACATATCGAGCATTGCCTCGGATGACCTGAAAAAAGGAATCCTGGCGGCGGTAATCTTTCCGGTGCTGCTGGTGGCAGGTGTTCTCTTTTCCGGAAAATATAAAAGGCCATCGTGTTGATTCCGGACTTTAAAAAAAGTCCGGAATCAAAAAGGGATTGTCCTCATCCGGATCGTTATAAATACTGCAGTTGTCCTGCCATTCTTCCATATTATCTTTGATTATTCCGCAGAGCAGGGTGTATTCTTCTTTTGCAATCAGACTTTTATCGGCCATGCATTTATAAAATTTTTTTATGCTTGCGGCCGTGCTTTTGATCGTCCCCGGCGTGGACCACATACATTTTCTGATAAAAAAGTCACCGAGGAATTGATCAATTATTCCGCAGCCCTGATTCATTGGAACCGGATCTCCATAAAGTAGAAAACTATTTAAATAGAACTCAACGTTACCTATGTGTCTTCTTATCGTTTTTTCGGAAAGTCCCTTTTCCAGCATGTCCGATTCAAAAAGCTCCAGATATTCGTCATTCTCATTTTGTAAACGGTTGTATAAAGTATCATCGTCTTCCTCAAGTTCATAGCTGTTTTCGATATCCATAAGTACCTCCATTTATGGTGTTTGCTGAATTTTCCTCATTATACTCTCCTTCCAGATAAAATGCTATATATTTTGGTTTGATAGTTCCCTGTTATAGTTCACTCCTGGTATATTATAATAACGAATAGGCATACCACAATGATTTATTTTTTGTGAAAAAGAGCCGATATATTTTAAAGCAACGAGCCAAGCACCTATGTTTGCATGGATATTTGACTGATTGCGCGCTTCGGAAACTCATCTGCAGCGATTTGGGGCAGGGGAGTTTTTGGGAGAATTCGGTATGAGTAGAGGAAAGGTCTGTTATGCTGTACGATAAAGACATCCGTGAGCCACTGTTTGATTTTCTGGAAGCGTATTACGGAAAGGCCCGGATCCTGGAGGAAAAGCAGATGGGAAGGTCGCGGGCGGATGCCGTCATGGTCCTGCCTGCGTCTATCGTAGGGATTGAGATCAAAAGCGATGCGGATACCTATACGCGCCTGCAACGGCAGGTGAAGGATTATAACCAGTATTTTGATTACAACTATGTGGTGGCGGGTTCCAGCCATGCCATGCATATTGAGGAGCATGTCCCGGAGTGGTGGGGCATCATCACCGTGGAGCAGGTGGCAGGGGCGGCGGATTTTTATATATTGCGTAAGCCGAAGGAGAACCCCGGGATCAACCTGAAGAAAAAGCTGAGCCTCCTGTGGCGGCCGGAGCTGGCGCATATCCAGGAACTGAACCGGCTGCCGAAGTACCGGCAGAGGAGCAAGCAGTTTGTGATGGAGAAGATCCTCCTTGGTGTTCCGGAGGATCTTTTGCGGGAGCAGGTCAGCCAGGAGCTGTTCGAGCGCGATTATACCCGGATCGCGGAAGTGATAAGATAATATAAAAAGCGGTGAGAGTCCATGCTTTACCATTTACTTTTTTCACAATTTTTTCCGGTCAAAGCAGAGAAATGCCAGCAGCAGACAGACTGCCGCCATCCCGCAGGCGCCCCCGATACTTACGTAATAATCCCCGGGAACCGAATTTCCGGACAGCAGGTTCATCCCGTCCAGCAGCTTCCCCGGAAGAATCCTCCCCGGCTTTGGAAAGAGGCCCGGAACGTACACACCCAGAACCACCGCTCCGGTTCCCAACAGCACCTGGGTACTGCTCTCTGCGATCGTGGAAAAGAGCAGCAGCCAGGCAAGCACCCACACGCCGAACAGCCAGCAGCACACGGCTCCCAGCAGGGGATACCGGGCAATGCCGTTATCCCAGAAATATGCATTATACCCGTAAGTAATCCCATAGCATAGAAAATACAGGACAGTCCAGGTTCCCAGCAGCAGAACCATTTTTGCCGCAGCGATCCTGCGGCGGGACAGCCCTTTGGTGACCACCGGGATCAAAGTTCCCTTCTGATATTCTGACGTAAATATCCCGCCAAACAGCAGAACGAACAGGAGCAGCGCCATAGGAATATTTTTATAAAACTGTGACCAGGAGGTCATAGCATCCACGGTGACCGCAGTGAGGGTGAAGCCGGATTCGGCAAGCTGCCCTGCCATGATCTCCATCATCCAGGGAGTCAGCTTGGCTATGGCCGGGTTCATGATCCCGAACAGGATAAACACCAGAAGCAGAAGCAGCAGCCGTCCGGTACGAACCAGTTCCATCCATTCTTTTTTCAAAAATGCCGTCATTTTCCGATCACCTCCATAAATACGTCCTCCAGCGCAGGCTCCATCCGCTCCACACGAAGAATGGAGAGTCTCTCCTCTGCGATCTTGCCGAGAATCTCCGGCAAATGATCCGCCTCTTTCAACAGCAGGCGGTTGTGTCCCTGCCTTTGAAGAAATGGGAAATTGGAAAGAAGCAGGCGGGTATCCCGGGCGTGCTCCATTTCCAGTTCCACTGCCGCTGCCCTGCGGACCTTCCGTACTTCTTCCAGCGTCCCCTGCAACTCGATCCGGCCCTCGTGGAGAAATGCCAGCTCGTCGCAGATGTGCTCCACATCTGACAGGATATGTGTGGAAAAGAGTACGGTAGTCTGCTTCTTTGCCTGCGCCAGAATATCCAGCAGTTCTTTCCTTCCGGCAGGATCCAGGGCGGAGGTTGGTTCATCGCAGATCAGCAGCCTGGGGCGGTTGAGCAGAGCCTGGGCGATGCCGAGACGCTGCTTCATCCCCCGGGAAAAGCCTTTGATGCGGCGGGATTCCTTTTCCAGTCCTACCAGCGCGAGCAGCTCCCTGGTCCGTTTTTTGATCACTTTTTTCGGCATTCCGGTGATCTCACCGCAGAAAGCCAGGTATTCCCCGGGCGTCATGAAAGAATAGAATTCGGGAACATCCGGCAAATAGCCGATAAATCGGTTTGTCTGCGTGTTGCCATAGCGGACGGCCGAACCATTGACCGTGATTCTGCCCGCGTCGCAGGAAAGAAGCCCCATGATCAGCTTCATCGCCGTGGTCTTGCCTGCGCCGTTCTGTCCGACAAATCCGTATACCGTATGTTCTGGGACGGAAAAGCTGACATCCCGCAGAACCTCCTTTTCTCCAAAGCGCTTTCTCACATGGGAGAGAGTCAGCATTTCCATATCAGCTATCCTCCTTTCCCAGCAGGAAATACAGAACCGGGCCGATAAACTCCATTCCGACAATGGCAATTACCAGCCACATGGCGCGGCTTCCCCGCTTATAAGTGGGATGAGTCAGGATATGGTAAATGGTATAGGCCAGCAGCGTGAACTCTGCAATAATGAAAGGGATTAAAAAAGGCAACATTTCATAGATATCAGGCATTTTGACTGCCTCCTTTCCGAATATTGTTTATTCCCGCGAAGCAGCGGGCCGACTTTTTGACCTGTGCAGCCGGAGCAATAGACAAGTCAAGATGTATCAGTTATTTTCCTACAACTCCTTACATGGAGATTGGGCGGTTGCTGCGGGGGCTTTGATTTAAAAATGAATAAATGTCAGGCTGCGGAATTCTTCCCTTTCTTTCAGGATGGAAAAGGCAGGGTGAGACAACGCTTCTATGGCGCTTTGTCTGGCAAATGCTTTGTCACGGGGCACATGATCGCCCAGTGGGAGCTGTTCAATCCACGGATCCAGCCGGTCAAAATAGCTATCTCCATGGAGTGTGATGTGCTCTTGGCTCAAAAGGGAATTCACGCAGTGTTCGAATCGCAGGAGCATGTCCAGCGCATGGTCCGCATCTTCATTTTGCGCATAGGTGAGCGCGGCCTGGTAGTAGTACTGAGAAACCAGGTTGGGGTGAAGCTGTTTCAGGTGATAGAGGTCTATAACTCCCTGGGTGCGCCGCATGATCTCCTCGCACCGTTTGAGGTCGTCCGTATATATGGTCAGAAGCTGGATCGCATCACTGACCAGACTCAGCAGGTGGAGATAATGCCTGATCTGGGCGTGATCTCTGGCTTTTTCTGTTTCACCGGACATCAGATACGCCTGGAGCAGTATGGCTCCTGTGCTGTTCTGAAGCGAAAGATGGCTTGTCTCCTCAGACGGCTCCAAAAGCCCGATAGCTTCCGACGGGGCATTGAGCTGCAGATGGAGCATGGCCTTGACAACAGCGGCATCGGCACAAAGTCCCATATCCCGGCAGCCTTCCAGAATCCGATCACAGAGCAGTATGGCATCTCCCAGCACCTGCCGACTGTCTCCTTCTGTCCCTGCCAGCATAAAATGGTTCAGGTACAGGATACTGAGCTGTAGTAAAAGCGGATAACAGGAGTAATAGCAGCGGGCCGTCGAACGCACCTTTTCCCATGCCTCCGGAAAGGGAAGATTCACAAAATCCCGGCAGAGTTCCATATAGCAGCGCCGGATCTGCTCTCGGGAGAGATGCGCTTCATAGCCTAACAGTTCATCAATAGTGACATCGAAAAAGCTGGCCAGCCGGGGCAGCAGAAGGATATCCGGTGTGGTCTGCCCGTTTTCCCACTTTGAGACCGCTGCCTTGGTCACACCGATAAAATCCGCAAGCTCCTCCTGCGTGATCTTCCGTTCCCGCCGCAGCCGGACGATATTTTCTGATATATGCAATTGATTCATGGTCGCTCTCCTTTTTCTTGATGTACGTTTATTTGTAACGGCTCCGCACAGGAAGGCGCATTTGCTGCGCTTTCCGTACGAAAACGTATCGGCTGCAAGAGCAATCCACATTGACGAAGTCAATTTTCATGGGATTGCGGTCGTATCTGCGAGGGTACTGTGCAGATACGTTTATTTTACCAAATGGGCGCTGGGATATACAATAGAGCGGACGGATACTTTGAGATACAAAATCAACCGTCAGGAAACATCAAACCTGAAAAGAATAATATGGAAATTTTGTTATTTTGCACAAAAAACTGATCGTAAACGCCTAAAAAATGATGTATAATAGATATTGCGCTTGATGCGCAAGCAGGTCATCCATTTTCTGACGAAAATTGGTGACAAATTATAATAGGTATTGCGCTGATGCGCAAGCAGGTCATCCATTTTCTGATGAAAATTGGTGACAAATTATAATAGGTATTGCGCTGATGCGCAAGCAAGTCATCCATTTTCTGACGAAAATTGGTGACAAATTATAATGGAATATATAAAGCAATAGGAGGAGTATTTATGACAGAGCAAAAAGATTGGATCAAAGACCTGGTCGTTTATCAGATCTATCCCCGGAGCTTCTATGATTCCAACGGGGACGGCATCGGGGATCTGCCTGGTATTCTGGAAAAGCTGGACTACCTGGATGAGTTGGGTATCAACGCCCTATGGCTTTCTCCGGTATACCGCTCGCCCAATGATGATAATGGTTATGATATCTCCGGCTATCAGGAGATCATGGAGGAGTTCGGCACCATGGAGGACTGGGACCGCCTGCAGAGTGCCTGCAGAGAAAAGGGCATCCGCGTGATCATGGACCTGGTCGTGAATCATTCCTCGGATGAGCATCCCTGGTTTATCGAATCTCGGTCTTCCCGTGATAATCCCAAAGCCGATTATTACATCTGGCGCGATCCGGTGGACGGGCATGAGCCGAACAACTGGGCTTCGGCCTTCGGCGGAAGTGCTTGGGAATATGTGCCCGAGCGCGGCCAATACTATTTCCATTTCTTTTCCAAAAAACAGCCTGATCTGAACTGGGCCTGCACGGAGCTTCGGGACAAGGTCATAGAGATGATGAACTGGTGGGTGGACAAAGGAGTAGACGGCTTCCGGGTGGATGCCATCAGCTATCTGGACAAGCCGCAGGATTTCCCCGATTCCGCCCTGCCGCCCCAGCCGGACGGCTACTCCTTTCCGGACTGCCTCATCTGCCGACCGGGTACTCATGCCCATATTCGGGAAATGAACCGGCGGGTCTATGCCCCCCGCAATATCCTGACTGTTGGAGAGGTGGACGCGCCCACAGCGGAAGAGCTTGGCAACTATGTGAAAACGGACCGTGAAGAATTTGACATGGCTATCCCCTTCGTACCGCCTAAGACAGAGATCGACACCTGGTCGCCTGAGCGGCTCAGACGTAATATTGAAGAAAGCTACCAGGCAATGAAGGACGACGGCTGGTGGGCGAGATTTTTCAGCAACCACGACAAGCCTCGGCAGGTGTCTCTCTACGGAGATGACGGTGAGTATTGGGAAGTTTCCGCGAAGTTTCTGGCTATGTTCCTCCACAGCCTGCCCGGAACCCCGTATGTATACCAGGGTGAGGAGATCGGGATGACGAATGTAAAGCTGCCGTCAATTGAAGACTACGACGATCTCAGCACCAAAAATCAATATCAGCAGTATCTTCTTTCCGGCATGGATCCGGAGACTGCCCTGGCTCAGGCACAGCTTGAAAGCCGTGACAATGCCCGCACGCCCATGCAGTGGGATGGCTCCGAGACGGGCGGCTTTACTTCCGGTACGCCCTGGCTGAAAACCAATCCCAATACCCGGGACATCAATGTGGAAGCGCAACGACAGGATCCTCACTCGGTCTATCAGTGCTACCGGAAACTGATCGCATTGCGTAAAGAATCCTCCGCACTGTCCAGGGGAGATCTGTCTTTCCTGGATACGGGACATAAGGATCTGTTCGCTTTGACCAGAAGCACCGCAGACGAGACACTGCTGGCATTCCACAATTTCTCCCGGCAGGAGCATGAGATACCTTCCTCCCTGCTGGATGGCGCCGGAGAAGTCCTGCTGTCCTCCTACGATCGGGAAGGCGGGTACCGCGGACCCGTGCTCCGGCCTTATGAGTCGGTGATCTTCCGGAGGTAGAAGCATGTCTGCTGCGGTTGAAATCTATTTTTCAATTTATACTCACGGCCGATGAAATCTGCCGTGAGTATCGCGCCAGCCGCAGCCGCAAAGCGGCGTAATTCCTCATGCGGATGTGCGCATCAAATGATACTGTGCGGCAGATTTATCTGGCGCTCAGTATCAAACTGCCCGCCGGAGATGGATGCTCTTCGGCGGGCAGTTCCTTTATAGAAAAATCGTAACTCCTTAGTACATTAGCCCCCGGATATACCGATCCCGCCGGAAATACAGGCACACCCCAATCCCGGCAAAGGCCAGGATCAGAAAGAGGAATGCCGCGCCGGAGCCTTTTCCGCTTCCGAACAGCTTCACCAGGAAGCTGTCCGCCCCCTGCACAGCCATGACAGGCTCAAACACCTGGTCCACCAGGAACCCGCCCAGGAAGTACCCGATTGGGATGGTGAAAAACTGCAGGGAATTGCGGACGGAATACACCCGCCCCTGCATTTCTTCCGGGACATGCAGGCGCATGACCGCATCCAGGTTCGTGCTCATCAGAGGGATAAAGATCCAACCCAGGAATCCACCCAGACACCAGACAAAGGGAGTCCGGCCGAATGCCAGCAGAAAATTCTCCGTGCTCATAGAAAACAGCAGGCAGTTGCAGATCACTCGAATCCGGCTTTTCGGCGTTTTCAGGAAAGCAGCCAGGATACTGCCGAAAAATGTGGTGAGGCCGATTACCGTATTCACCAGGCCCAGCACTTTTTCACTGCCTCCGTTCCTGGAAAGCATCATGGCCGGAAATGCCGCATCATAGATGGAGGCCACCAGGTTGATGGACGCCAGGAACAGAATCAGATGGAAGATGCCGCGCTCCTGTTTCAGATAAGCAATCCCCTTTTTGGCAGAAACCAGAAGCTTTTCCTGTGCCTCCTCCGTCTCTCTATGTTCCGGGATCCGGATCCCGAATGCCAGCACCCCAAATGCAGCGGCAAACGTAAGCAGGTCAAAGGCAACCACGGCGACCATGCCCGCCGTTCCCAGAACGGCTGTGGCCAGGATAGGTGTCATGACAGAATTCAGAGAACTGGAAAAATACTTCAGTCCCCCCACCCGTTGATAGTATTTCTTCGGCAGCACCCTTGTGGTGGCTACCTCCGAGGCAGGCTGCTGGACCGTGTTCATCAGTCCGTTGATCCCGTTGATCACATAGAGATGCCAGATCTGAAGCATATCGCTGCGCAGTAAGATCATCATGGCAACGGTGGTCAGAGCGGCCGCGGAATCGCACACCAGCATGGTTCTTTTTTTGTTCCATCTGTCACTGAGTGCCCCGGCAAATATGCTGAACAGCACATAGGGCGCGTACGAGCTGACCATCAAAAGCGCGGTCATCAAAGCAGACCCTCGCTGTGAATAAGACCAGATCACCAGCGCGTAGCTTGTCATGGCACTGCCCAGGCCGGAAAAAGACTGGGTGCTCCACAGCAGTAAAAAGGTTTTCATTTCCCGTATTGTATGTATTAAATTTTTCATAGACTTTGCTCCTTATCATATGCAAGTAGTTCCTAGACCAATTTGCGCAGCAAATTGATTGCCTTCATCATTGATAACTGCAAAGTCTCAGAGCAGTGTTTTGGTTGTTGTTCACAGGCAGCCAGGCCAATGAACTGCAACGTATTCTATCGCTCCATGCCGTCCTGCCCTAAAAGACTTTGCATGGAGCTTCTGCAACGCAGATGTACATGGACATGCGGATTCACCTCCTCAAAAAATCAGGTTCGCCCCGAAACACCGGGTGAAATATGCTCCTTAGTATACTTTATATTGCAGGAAAAGGCAAATTTTTTTTCGCAGATGAAAAACAAATCTTTGTATTATATAGCTGCGCCAGTTGTATTTCAAACGAAACGATGGTAAGATGGTGTGAGTATAAATTGCCGCAAAAAATAAATCTAAAATAAATGTGAGCTTTACGAAAGGAATAAAAACATGAGTGACATACAAATCAGAAATGCCGTTTTAGTGGAAAGGTAAAGAATCAAACGTCAGTGAGGGTCGCTGCCTCATAAAAAAGAAAAAAGGAGAAGAGAGAAAATGAGAGAGAGAAAAATGATCCATGTTGAAGAAAAGGTTCCCGTAAATCTGCTGATTCCGCTGAGCATTCAGCACATGTTCGCCATGTTTGGTGCGACGGTGCTTGTGCCCTTTATCTTCGGGATCAGCCCGGCCATCGTGCTGTTTATGAACGGTGTAGGAACACTTCTCTTTATTGTAATCACAAAGGGGAAAGCTCCCGCATATCTTGGTTCCAGCTTCGCGTTTCTTGCGCCGGCGGGATTGGTCATCGAGCAGATGGGCTATGAATACGCGCTGGGCGGTTTCGTGGCGGTGGGCTTCTGCGGCTGCATTGTGGCTCTGATCATTTATAAATTTGGTTCGGACTGGATCGACGTTGTACTTCCGCCCGCGGCAATGGGGCCGGTTGTCGCCCTCATCGGGCTGGAGCTTGCCGGGAGCGCCGCAGGCAATGCCGGGCTTCTGGATGAAACCATCAGCATGAAAAATGTGATCGTCTTTGTGGTGACCCTTGGAGTAGCTGTGTTTGGAAATGTTTTGTTCAAAGGCTTTCTGTCGGTGATTCCGATCCTGATCTCGGTCATTGCGGGTTATATCGCCGCGCTGGCCTGCGGGATCGTGGATTTTACGGCGGTGGCACAGGCTCCCTTTTTCGCGCTGCCGGGGTTTCAGTTCCCGAAGTTTGACATGGGGGCAATCCTGACGATCCTTCCCGTGATCCTTGTGATCACATCGGAGCACATCGGTCATCAGGTCGTGACAAGCAAGATCGTGGGCCGAGATCTGTTGAAGGATCCGGGGCTTCACCGTTCCCTTTTCGGAGACAATTTTTCCACCATGATCTCCGGCCTGATCGGTTCGGTTCCGACCACCACCTACGGAGAAAATATCGGTGTGATGGCGGTCACGAAGGTTTACAGTGTGCGGGTGATCGCAGGGGCGGCAGTCCTCTCCATCCTCTGCTCCGTGATCGGAAAGCTGTCCATGCTGATCCAGACCGTCCCCGGCCCAGTGATCGGCGGCATTTCCTTCCTGCTCTACGGCATGATCGGCGCCTCCGGCATCCGCATCCTGGTGGATTCCCAGGTGGATTACGGGCGTTCCAGAAACCTGACGCTGACCTCCGTCATCTTTGTCACAGGTCTGTCCGGCATTTCCGTGAAGCTGGGAAATGTAGAACTGACCGGGATGGTGCTGGCCTGCATCGTAGGCATGCTTTTGAGCCTGGCATTTTATATGCTGGACAAGCTCAATCTGACGAATGATCAGGAATAGAATAAATGGACGAAAAACGAAGGAGAACAGAAAGATGTTGATTCAGATTCCCGAAACAGGCATCATAAAAAAGCAGAAATTCGATATAGGTAAGGATGTCTCAATTATATATGGTTACAATAACTGCGGAAAAACGACGGTTCTTAAAGCGTTGGACCATGCTTTTCAGAGCAGGCTCATGGAACAGTTTATCATAGAGGAGGACGGAGAATTGGCCATATATATTCCGACAAATCGAATCATAATCAGTGAGAACAACACAGATGAACTGCAGTTAAAGGACTATGAAGAGTTTATCCATTATCAGAAGGACAGCTATGGAGATTACAGTCTCCATTTGAAACGACTTCGTGACCATCTGCTTACAAACAGGGTGATATATGATTTTATCTGCCATGTTGTGTATGCTATTTTTGAAATAGATATTAAGGAAATAAGCGGCAGGTACAGTGATGGAATTGAAAATATCATCAATATTTATCTGAATATAATCTGGGCGATGACGTGGGATATGGATATTTCAAATTTGACAGAAGAAAAGTTTTGCGGACTGCTGTCTCAAAAACAGATATATGTTATGATCGATGAAATTGAGATGTTTCTGCATGTGAACATTCAATCCAGATTAATCAGCAACATGAAAAAAGATTTTGCCCACTGTAGCTTTATATTGACAACACATTCACCGCTTCTTTTGACAAGATACAGGCAATGCCTGATATACAATATAAAAAATGGCAGTCTGAATGAAATTGATACAGATGTGTATTATGAGGATCTAGATATTATATATGAGCAATTGTTTGAAGTAGAAGAGCTTCCAAAACTGGTAAAGGAAGAAATTAATTACCTGGGAAATGTCATTTTAAAAGGGAAGGACATTGATGGGGATAAAATCATTTCAATCACTGAGAGAATGAGAAAAGAATATCCAAATTTATACAGAAGATACAACCGGATTATCACAAAAGCGCAAAGTATTGGAGAACTGCATGGTAAAAATTAAGAGAACATATACTCCGAAAGAACTTTCAAAAACAAATAAAGCATTCAAGGCGGCAATAGAGGGGATGAGTACAAAAGAAGCATATCGATTTTATGTGGCACATGCTAAAAGATATTGCTACAATACACCTGAAACCAAACGGCATTTTAGAAAAATGAATCATGAGAGATGCTCCTTTTGTACGATGATGATACATGATTTTGAAGATGCAATGGAAGTGGAACATATTAAGACAAAAAAAGATTGCCCTGAAAAAATCTTTCAATGGAGCAATATGCTGTGCGCCTGTCATACATGCAACAATAAGAGGGGCACACGTGTACATATACCGGAAAAATATCTTGATCCAACAAAGACAGATGAAATTGAGAACTACTTTTGTTACGAGCCAGACGGGACGGTTGCTGCAGACGAAGAATTGTGTGAGGATGATCGAAAAAAAGCAGCGTATATGATAAAATTGTACGAGCTTAACCGGAAGGAACTTGTCTGCAAAAGGCGGGAGTTTCTTGCGGATTTGATGACAGATGATGACTACTATGAAAAGCTGGAAAAAGTGGGTGAGTCTAGTCAGAACATCATATTTTTATCTGTATTTGTATATTATAAGAAGTGTAAGACAGCTTCTTATAATCAAAACCAACGCTCAAAGAACGAAGCTTTTCCCGGAAGGCAGGAACCGCTTTAAAAAATGGAATATAAGGAGGTGTAAAGAAACAGATGGAGAGTAAGGTGTTTGCATTGGATCAGACGACGATCAAAAAACTGCTGACTATATTTAAACTTATTATACCCGATTTTCAAAGAAACTTTGTATGGAAAAAATCGAAGAAGCAACAGCTTCTGGCTTCCTTATTCCGTGGTTTTCCTATAGGAGCAATTACACTATATGAGGATAAAAACGGTTATTATATTATAGACGGCCTGCAGAGGGTGAATACTTTAAACCAATATCTTTCGCGTCCGGAGACGATTATTTCATTCGATTTTTTTTTCGAGAAGGCTGAACCAGATATCCGCACTTTTTTAGAATGCAAACGATTAACAGATATATCCGTGTCCTTGAAAAAGGATATCAAAAAGTGGTATGGAAGTCTTAGCGGTCTGTATGAATTCGAAAAAGTGAGCGTCCTCTACGGTATATTAAAAAGTGGAACTGCGAAAACTGCAAAGGAATTTGGAAATCTTGAACTAGTTGAAGAACTTTTGGATATATTAAAGGCAAAAATAGAAATTGCAAATGATGACATTGCGTTGATTATTTACAGAGGAAGCCGGGAGGATCTGCCGGAATTATTTAAGAATATCAATACGGGAAGCGTTGCCTTGTCACAGTATGAAATATTACAGTCCGTATGGAATAGCTATCTTTTGGATAACCGTTTTATCGGAGAGACCTGCGAAGCATTTGGCAGAGAATTGGAGCTGATTCGGAATGATTATGAAATCAATGCGATTAAAGAAGCGGGGACATTTGATATTTTTAAAAATATTATTGGATTAAACCACTTGATCTGCTGCAAAAAGGAATGTGATATCCTTTTTAAATCTTCCGGTTTCAAGAGAATTTCGGAGCCACAAAATGTCGGAGAAGGATTTATTAAATATTATAAAAACGACAGTATTGCCTTTGAAATATACTCTACGGTTTTATGCAATGCACCGAATCAGATTGTGAAAGCGATAGATTTAGTGTATCAGCATAGTGATATTAAAAAAATAAGCT
>VSNK01000120.1 GCA_009774255.1 Faecalicatena sp. | reverse complement strand
CTAAAATTTGACAAAAAAATACAGGCTTTATGGGGCCTGCAACGATTTTTTGCCTATTTAACTGTTAAACTCCCGTGCACTTGCTGCACGGTTAGCCGCCAGAAAAGTGATGGGGCAATGACATCTGCCCCATCGCCGGAGGCGATTTTCAATGGCAGATGTCGTTACTATGAGCGGCCGGTTAGGCCGTGAATAGTAACAATTGATTTATTTACACATACTATTTTTAGTGATTGCAAACCTGTATAAAGTGTTATATAATGATGTAAGTGTCAAAAGGTATTTTGATGCTTGTATCCATATCATGAAGTCATATTTTTACGAAAGGTGGTGAGAAGTATGAAGCGGTACGAGGTTCTGATGGCGAAGGAACTGTTTGCGGGCAGCGATATGATACGCAGGTTCGGGTACAAAGCAGGACGTTCACAGGATAACTATGCCCTTTTTTGGGAGACGGATTGTTTTGTATTTCACTCACCATATGACTCGGCAGCCGGTAATACCGCATTTTTTTGATACTTTGATGCGGCTGAGAACCGCGGCGGCTCCATGACAGGATACCATAACCCGGACAAGCCGGAACCAAAATTTTGCCAAAATGCGCAAGATTTTGTTGTGAAGTGCCTAAGGAGTTGTAGAAATATAACTGACATTTGATGAATATACGGTCAGGAAGCGAGTGAATGCCCTGTGCGGACAAAACAGTCTGTTCAGGGTTTTTTTCATGTTAAAAAGATCGTACAATTTGAATGCCGCAGCTTTCAGCGGCAAAAAGGAGGAGTTATGACAATTTATAAATATGCGGCGACCGCGCGGATGGCGGTCCGTGGGAAAACGAACGGCGGCGTGCTTTATCTGCTTCCGGAAATGTTCCTGAAAGTCGTTTACCTGGTGCCGGTCATGTGTATCTGGCGATCGCTGACAGCCGGCGGATATGAGGCAGAAATGTCGGTTTCGCAGCTGATGAGCTACACCTATGTCAATGTGCTTTTTGCGGATATGATGATCGTGAATACCTGTTTATCCGCGTGGGATTATGACACAAAGAGCATGGAAATGTTTACCCGTCCGATGCCTGCGTTTGGGCAGGTGATCTCACGCACGGCGGGAGAATGGATTCCGATGCTGCTTATGTTTTCGCTTCCGATGTTTCTGGCAGCGCCTTTTTTTGGAATCCGTGTCCTGCCGGAGTCGCTGTGGGTGTTTCCGTCACTGGTGCTGAGTGTATCCCTTGGATTCGCGTTTGAATTTTTGTTCTTCTGCGTGACTGTCAGACTGCGCAATGTGGCATGGCTTACCTACGTCATCCGAAGCGCTGTCGTATCTTTTTTTTCAGGCACGGTCATTCCCTTCCGGATCCTGCCCTTCGGCATGGACCGATGGATGCAATATCAGCCCTTCGGCAGTATGGGAGGCGCTTTTTTGTCGCTGTATGTGGGAAGCGCACAGGCTTCGGAAATGATTCCGGCACAGCTTTTCTGGAATATCGTGATCTGGTTCGCGGCGGTGATCTGGTTCCGGAGATCGAGAGAAAGGATGGTGAGTTTTGGTGGGTAAAAAAATAAAGAGATATTTTGAACTGCTTGGAATCTATGCGCGGATGGATCTGTATTCGCTGGTACGGGACTGGAAATTTATGCTGATTGTGATTGCGGCCGATCTCATTTCCAATCTGTCGTCCGTGTCCGGGATCTTCCTCCTGGCATGGAAATTCGGAGGAATCGGCGGCATGGACCGGTTCGAAGTCCTGTTCATGCTGGCATATGGCAATATTGTGATGGGCTTTCTAAATATGATGGGAGGCTGCAACGCACTGTTTCCAAGCAGAATCATCGGCAGAGGGCAGTGGGAGCATATGTTTATCATGCCCCTTCCCTATGCGGTGCAGCTCACAATCGGAATCTTTCCGTTTACCGGCTCCGGCAGTTTCCTGTCCGGTATCGCGGTACTTTGTGCGGCCGTACACCATATAGAGACAGCTTTGCCGTGGTGGTGGCCGGGAGCGCTCATTTTTCACCTTTGCGTCAGCATGGTGATTGTGACGGCATTTTCCTATTTGTTCGCAAGCCTTGCGTTTTACGCGCCGGTACAGTGTGAGGAGATATCCTCTGCGGTAATATACGGCATGGAGCGTACCATGACATTTCCGCTGTCCGGCATGCCTTTGTATATCAGATACCCTTTGCTCACCATATTTCCGGCAGGGCTTATGGCATGGTATCCGACCATGCTTCTGCTGGGAAAAAGGACGGCATTTGAAAACGGTTACCCGGCGGTATTCGCGCTTCTGGTATCGCTTGGAGCGGCTTATTTTTTCAAGAAAGGATTTCAATATTATGTTCAAAAAGGAATCAACAGATATGTTTCGGGCGGTCACCGCTCCTGACCACATTGCGGTGAGGGCGGACCACGTAAGCAAATCATTTACACAATGGCAGAGGAAGGAGGGGAGCAGAAATATTTTCCGGCAGGAAAAGAAAACAGTGGCTGCTGTGGATGATATTTCCTTCCGGATCCGATCCGGGGAGTTCGCGGCTTACGCAGGGCCCAACGGAGCCGGCAAAAGCACGACCATGAAGCTTCTCTCCGGGATGCTTAAGCCAACAGAAGGAACCATATCCGTACTGGGAATGTCACCTGAAAAAGAACGGATTGCGTTGATGAAAAAGCTTGGCGTATTGTTTGGAAATCGGACGGAGCTTTGGTGGGATCATCCGGTGATTCAGAGCTTTGAGTGGAAAAAGGTGGTGTGGGACATTCCTGATGCAGTGTATCAACGGAACCTGGAGAGGATGACAGAGCTTTTGGAGATCGGGGAGATCCGGAATACCTTTGCACGCGAATTGTCGCTTGGACAGCGGATGCGGGCGGATCTGGCAATGATGCTCCTGCATGGCCCGGAGCTGATTCTACTGGATGAACCGACGCTGGGGCTGGATGTGGTGGCAAAAAGGCAGATGATAGATTTCCTGAAAAAGATCAATCGCGAAGAGGGCGTGACGATCATGGTGACGAGCCATGACATGGATGACCTTGAGGAAATGGCGCAGAGAATTCTGATGATCTCGGGCGGGAAGCTCGCCTATGACGGAGACTTCGACGGCCTGCGTACGATTACGGGAAATCTGACGTATTTTACGGTTACCACGGACGGAAGACGGCCCGAACTGGAGGACTGCCGGCTGCTGGCGGAGAAGCACGGGGTGTTCGAGTTTGAAGCAGATTTTTCACGGCTGCCCATTCAAATACTGCTGGAACGGCTGTCCCGGACGGATGGCATCATGGATGTGGAAATAAAAAAAGCGCCGATCGAGCAGGTGATCGCGCAGTTGTATAAAGATTGGAAGACGACAGGAATCATAAATGGCTGAATCATATTACAAGGCTGCGGCTGACGCAATCTGCGGCCGGTTAGGCCGTGAATTGTGACAATAATCAATAAGAAAAAATGCGGTTATATGACCGCATTTTTTCTTGACAAACAGGAACTATAGGTATAATATAAAATACACGGAGGTGACCGAGTGAGGAATCAAGCGAGCATATCGGAGATCACAGCATTTTTGTCTAAAGTCAAGAATCTGTTATCGGCAGGAAAATATGATTTTGTTCCAAGAAGAAAGAATATGCAGGCATTGGCCCAGCATGGCCTTACAATCACTGATGCAAAGAATGAGATTTTGGGGCTTGTTGTCAGTAACTATTATAAAGGACCTAAGCAGGATCTCGATCCGAATCGTCCTGGAGATATATGGGAATTCAAAAAGGATATTGACGGAATGAAATTCTATGTTAAGCTGAAAATTGTACAAGAGAATGGAGAAGATACCTTAAAATGCCTTGGATTTCATAGGGATGATTATGCTTAGGAAGGGAGGCGGCATTCATGAGAAAGTATTGTGAAGAATGCGGAAGAGAAGTGGAAACAAAAGTAATTACAAAAAGAGAGGCTTATGATGTCTGCGGAGAGTCTGTCGAGGTTGATGCGCAGGTATTAGTTTGCGCAGAATGCGGGGAGGAATTTTATTGTGAGGAATTTGACAATGCGACATTGGTTCGTGCCTACAATGAATATCGCAAAAGACATAGGCTTCTGTTTCCTGAGGAAATAAAAAAAATCCGCGTACAGTATGGACTTAGCCAGAGAAGCCTCGCAAAGCTTCTGAACTGGGGTGACAAGACAATCTGCAGATATGAAAATGGTTCCATTCAGGACAGGGCACACAATAGTCTGCTTTTATTCCTGCGTGAGCCGGAAAATATGAGAACCTATTTGACAGAGAATGAGATTGTTCTTACTGCAAAACAGCGGAGTAAACTTCTGGAAACCGTGGATCAACTGGAAAAGAATTCGGAATACCGCTCAGAAAAAAGGTTGTTCAGCCGTTATGTCACGAACGCTCCATGTGAAGAGAATGGTTTCAGAGCCTTTGATTATGATAAGTTTTGTGCGATGGTTCTCTTTTTTGCGAACAAAAGTACGGAATTATTAAAGACAAAGCTTATGAAGCTATTGAATTATTCGGATATGGTTTTCTATAAGGAAAATGGCATATCCATCTCAGGGGCAAGATATGCTCATTTGCCGTATGGGCCTGTACCCGAGAATTTTGATATCCTGTTGGGGACGATGGCTGCCGATCATATTGCTCATATTGATGTTTTTTATGATAATGGCTATGAGAAGCACCAGGTGATTCCGGAGGAGAAAATGCCGGAAGGTATTCTTTCTGAAGATGAGCTTGCCGTTATGGAACGAATATATAAGAAATTTGCGGGTTTTGGCTCCGTAGAGATTTCAAACTACTCGCATAAAGAGAAGGGCTATCATGCCACAAGGAAGGGAGAGATCATATCGTATTCCTATGCGAAAGATATTCAACTGAATTAAGTGCATTGGCGCGGGTTATACTATGGGTATTATAGTGAACGACAAAATAATTTGTCGTCCACTATAAACCCTCCGGGGATGCGCACGACAAAAACAAAAGTTTTTGTCGTTCACTATAAAATGTAAAGGAGAAGTAGTGCCCATGGTGAAGCAAATACCGGAAGAGCTCCTTGTAAGACACTGTTCCCCGACCCTTGCGGGAATGAAGACCGGAAATATGTTTTCCTGCCCCTTTGCGGATGAGGGTGAAATGATTGACAGCATGCGGCATTGGAACCGGATGTTCGGAAAGAAGGGTCTGCGGGTGTTGCCGCTGAGATTTCGGGATAACCGTGCGTTGGTGTACGTGTATCGCATTTCCAGGCTGTCCCGCGACCTGGAAGATGACACTGCCTGCCGCCTGCTGAGAAAAAGAGGGTACGAGACCGTGATTCCGGAGCTCTGCATTGCCCGGCTGATCACAAAGCTGAGAGCGTGCGGCGAGTTTCCTCATGAGATCGGTTTATTTCTGGGCTATCCGCCGGAGGATGTGTGCGGTTTTATTGAAAATGGGGCGAAAGGATGCAAGCTGACCGGGTGCTGGAAGGTTTACGGCAATGAGGACCGGGCGCGGAGAATCTTTGCCAGGTACAAAAAATGTACGGATATTTATACCGCACAGTTTGCACGGGAAAGGTCTGTTGACCGGCTCACCGTTGCCGGGTGAGCGTTGGCTGGCAGTTTCCGCAGGAACAGTCTCACGGACTATTTTGAGATTGTTCCTGCGGCGTAAAAGGCAGAGGCCACGATGCGCACTACGCATATAAGGAGGATGTCTGCTGTCTGGCTGCGCTTCGGCGCGAGTGTGCACCAGGACGCGTACTGCGGCGTACAAGGTAGATGTCGCGTGCGACCGCCGCAGGCGCGAGTTTCGCAAGCGTAACTCTTTTCTTACCTGGGTCTGCGTGCATCCCGCTCCGGCAGCTTCGGGAAAGCGCGGTGGGGTTCCTTCTGATACCAGTACGCCACGCCGGAGAGGTCGTCCTGTCTCTCGAACAGCCCGCGGTGGGATACACCGATCTGCTGGACCGTGACTTTGAGATCTTCTTCAAAAAAGATCGGGTCGCACAGGTGCCAGCGGTAGAAGCCCCGCATGGGCGGGCAGTCGTCATTGTGATAAGGATGTGTCAGGTTCCGGTCATGTCGGGAATAGAACGGATATCCAAGGTATGGGGTAGAATAACACTGCTCCTGCATTTTGCCGTCAGGATACCCGGCAAAGCTCCAGGATCCTCCGAAATAATCTTCCATCCCTGTCCCGCAGATGGTGGGAAATTCCTGATCTCCGTCAATGTAAAATTTTACTTCTCCTTCTCCCCACCAGTACCGTTCCAGGGTGGACAGCGCAAGATAGGTTCCCACGTATCTGCCGCATCCTCTGATTCCGTCCGCAATCACATAGTCTTTTCCCTTTTCTGTGATCGCCTGCCTTCTCCAGCTTGCATGGAAATACTCGGTTTCCGCCGGTATTTCGTCATACAGGATATAATCAATCTGATAAAAAAATACGGGGAGGGGGTCCGGATGGTCATTGACCAGCACGACCCGGGCGCCGCGGCCAAAGGGCATCTGAAAATAACTGTTCAGCCCCCGCATGGGAGCTACCACGATACAGGCGGAATTGACGAGACATTCCCTGCCGAAGCCGCAGCAGAAAAAGTCCCCCAGAGGAACCTCCACCGAAGCCTCGGCTTCCCCGTCCCAGAATATTTTCAGGATCAGATCACGCAGAACAAAGCATTCCGCGTCCGATGTCTTTTGATCCACTGTCATCCAGATATGGGTGATGACACCCGCGCCCCGGATATCCGCAAGGACCACCTCCTCACCGGGCGCAATATCCGTCAGACAGGGGCTTCCCTTTCTGGATTGCCCCAGATGGCTCGATGCCATTCCGCCCTTTCCCTTCTCACCTGTCAAATTCTCTGCGTTTATTGCGCGGCTCTTTCCGCGCCTGATCAGTAATGGATTCATCATCCGCCGCACTCCTTTTTTATTTTTACAAAAGTATATATAATTTTTTTCGTGAAGTCAAGGACAGGAGGTTAGGAAGGAATCGATTGAAGCAGAAAAACACTGCATTCGTGCAAAAAGCATTGTAATCCTCAAAAAGGCAGTTTAAGATACAATTAACATATTTATCGAAAAGACAATAGTAACCAAAGATTTCACGCAAAGGAGGGCTTGATGATGACCACGAAAAAAGAGATGTCCGTAAAATTCATTCGATTCATTCTTCCGGTTATTCTGTTGCTTGTGATTGCAGCCGCAGTGTTCGGATACAAACGGAAAGTCAGCAATTCGGAACAGCAATCGCAGAAAGCTCTCAGCCGGCTTCTTTCCTGTACCATGGAGCAGGTCGGGGAATTTGAAGCGGCAGCCGACGCAGCCATGGCTTTGGCGGCAGCGGCGGACGACGAACCCGGGCTGGTGCAGGCAGATGAGGAACTGAGGGATTATTTCGTAGAGCAGTTTGGAGATTTCATGACAAATGAGTGTATCGAAGATCTTGTAATGAGCCGTACTTTTGGCAATAGTATTGCGTTGGCCAAAGAACTCAATTCCGATATCGAAGCCGGTGAGATTGAACTCACAAAACGCTCCGGCGGAGAATGCTATACATTCTCTGCGGAGATAAAAACCACGGCAGGTACTCACGCCGCAGACGCACAGGGGACAATCACAATGGAAAAGGATGGAACGGAGTGGAAGGCATCCCAGATTACAATGACGATGAATGGTTGTAACGATGAATGAGAAACAGAAATGAGGAGGCAGGAGGCTCAGCAGAAAAATTCTTCGATAATTTTAACAGATTTTGTAACATTCCGCGGTCTCATTCGTTAATAAGGTGAAGGGGGTGAGAGACGTGGACTTTGACAGCATATATCGTTCTTATTTCAGAGACGTATTTCTGTATTTGCGTGCATTGTCGGCGAATGAGGACATTGCGGAGGAAATGACACAGGAAACCTTTGTAAAAGCGCTGAAGTCAATCGACAAATTTGACGGCTCAAAAGACATCCGCGCCTGGCTTTTTACGATAGCCAGAAATACCTACTATACCTGGTGCCGGCGTCAGAAAATTTACGCCGGCGAAGAAATGACGGAAGACGCGGCAATGGTGCAGTCTGATTTTACAGAACGATTTGCAGACGAAGAAAGCGCTTTTCTCATCCACCAGTTTCTTCACAACATGGAGGACCCTTATAAGGAGGTCTTTCATTTGCGGGTATTCGGCGAACTGCCCTTTGAAAAGATCGGCCTGCTCTTCGGAAAGAGTTCCGGGTGGGCGAGGGTCACATTTTACCGGGCGAAAAAACGGATACTGGAATATATGGAGGCGATGGAAAATGAAAGAGATCAGCTGTAATGTGATCAAAGATATCCTTCCCCTTTACCTGGATGATGTGGTCAGCGAAGAGACCAGGGAAATGGTGGAGGAGCATCTGCAGTCGTGCGATTCCTGCAGAGAGGAGGCGGAAGTACTAAAAATGAACGTTGCTTTGCCGACAAACAGCAATACGAAGCTTTTGGACGCAAGGGTCTTGAAGAATCTGAAAAAACGCTTATTAAAAAGCAAGGTATTCATTGCAGTCGTATCGGTCGCCGGCGCTGCCGCCGTGCTGCTCGGCATATACTGTTTCCTGAATCTGACGGAGCTTTATATTCCCTATGACAGCACAAAGATCAGCATAGAGGAGATAGATGGAAAGCTCTATGCCTTCTATGACAGGGATACCAGCTACATGACGTACGCCGTAGGCCCGAAATACCTGGCGTTTGAAAATGCCGGGGAAGCCAACCGGGAGGTTCTGATCTGCTATTATGAAACGCTCTGGTCCAAATATGTTGAGCCTGCATTTTCGCGTCAGCATCAAGCGCATGAACTTGAAAATATGTTTCCCCTGGGAGACAGGGAAGAAATCGACCGTATCTATTATGGATCAGATGATTTCCGCTCTATGTTGCATGAGACTCCGAGAACGGAAGAAGATTTTGATCCGCTCAGGCAGCATGCTGAGTTTACCAGTGAGGCAGAGATCATTTGGGAAAAATGATAAAAGGGAGCGCTGAAAGAGAAAGAGTTCCCCTTGAATATGAATTTCGCAGGGCAGGCCCGATTGCCGGAAGGGCCTGCCCTGCGAAACAGCAGATCACACGAACATTTCTAATTCATTTGAAACGGTTTACGGATGGATTCCTTTTTCAATGATTCCAAATCCCAGCGGATATGGTCCGGTGTGCACGCCGATGGTGGCTCCGATCTGATAGAGGGGCATTTCCCTGATGTCATACCCTTTCTCCTGCAATACGGCCAGCGCATGGTCGCGGAAGGCTTTCCCTTCTTCCCGGTCATATCCATATCCCACCGCCAGGCTGTAGCATTCGATTCCCAGGCTGCTTTCCCGTAGATATTCCAGCAGAAGGTCCAGAGCTTTTCGCGTAGTCCGCTTCCGGCCGCGGTCCATACCGGAGGGGAAGATCTCTCCCTGCTTCAGCGTGATGACCGGGCGGATATCCAGAACACTTCCGGCGATTGCCGCCACCTTTCCGATCCGTCCCCCATGCTTTAAATACTCCATATTCCCTACCGTAAAGAAAATCCTTCCGGTGCTCTTGATCTCCTCCAGCCGGGCCACCGTATCCTGGTAGCTGGTTTTGCTGTCGCGCAAGGCCGCCGCTTCCAGCACATACTGCCCCTGGAGGACGGTGTTGACGGTGGCGTCGATGACAGTGATCTCCGCCTGGGGATACGCTTCCCGTACGAGAGCCCGTGCGTTGAGGGCGGACTGCATGGAGCCGCTGAATTTGGTAGTGATGCAGATGCAGATCACCGGTGTCCCGGCTTCGGCAAAGGGCAGGAAAGCCTCTTCATAATCGCGGATGGATGGCATGGAGGACTTTGGATATACTCCCTTTTGGTCAACCATCATCTGATAAAAATCCCGGATGCCAATCTCTACATTTTCCTTGAAGTAGTGTTCGTCGTCGAAGGATACATAAAAGGGAACTACCGTGATATTTTTTTCTTCGGCCAGATCTGCGGGCAGGTCGCAGGAGCCGTCGCTGATAATATGGAATGATTCACTCATATCCGGACACCTTCTTTACATTTTTTTGGTTACCAATATATAAAAAATAGAATACTACGCTTTGGAAGAAAATGCAATTGTTTTGTGATCTGGTGAATGGTAACCTTTTGTTACTGGTTACAGGTCATACCCTCACCAAGCGTGACCTGTAACTGTTACTGTTCAAACGATGCCTTGCACCCAGTTGCAAGGCATCCGGCCAATACAGTGATGGGGCGGGCATCCAGCCCGTCTACACTCCGTTTCGGTCCGTCCTGAACAAGCGTTCACAGGCGCTTAGGACCGCCGTCAGGCGACTTCTCAATGGGCTGGATGCCGTTACTGTGAGCACCCGGTCAGGGTGTGAACCAATGTCATTAACTTAAGCCGCTACCATGCATATTTTACAACACAAATATACGAAAATATGCGGTTTGTCAGGCTCATTTTATTACAGCAATTCCTTAAGTTAATGACATTGGGTGTGAACAGTAATAACCTTTTTTAAACAAATTGGGGAAAATTGTTGGATTCTTATTGAAAGCTACAGGTTCGTATGCTATGATGTGACATGAAACAACCGTGTTACAAGGTGGTAAGCCTCCCTGTATTTGAAAAGAGGGGAGGTGGTGCGAATGGATATATATGAGGTTTTAAGCCTGTTATTTCTTGGCGGCTCATTTCTGCTCTCACTGCTTGCCTACATAAATAGGAACAACAAGCGCAAATAAATAAACCTACCTTGTACTTGGCAGACCGAGGCAGGTTTATTTTTTACCAATAATCGGGAAGCTAACCACTTTGTGGGCGGTTGTTTCCTCGTATTTACTATAGCACATCTGGCAGCAGGATTCAAGAGTCAAATTCTGCGGAATACAAAAAGGAGAACGTACATATGAAAGATTATGCAACAGGGATACAGCATATCGGGATTCCGACGAAGGACATGGAGGCTTCGAAGCAGTTTTATGAGAAGATTGGATTTGAAATTGCCTATGAGACGGTCAATGACGGCAATCAGGTGAAGTTTTTCAGGATGGGCAATCTGATCATGGAGGTATACGAATCGGAAGATGTGGCGATGAAGGTCGGCTCGGTCGACCATGTGGCGATTGACGTGAAGGACATTGAGCAGACCTATCAGGAAATCTGCGATATGGGACTCAACAACCTTCAGGACGAGATTCATTTTTTGCCATTCTGGGATAACGGCGTGAAGTTTTTTACGATCAAAGGACCCAATGAAGAGAAGATCGAATTCGGAAAGTTTTTGTAAAAGGAAGGGATTTATGCCCGCAAAGCAGCGGGACGGGCGGACATGCATGTCTGTCTGTCGGATGAAGGAGGAAAATCATGAGTGATATGAAAAAATCAAAAGTATATTTTACGGATTTCCGGTGTGGAATGGACGAGGGGCCCGCGGATAAGCTGCGCCGCCTTCTGAAAGCGGCCGGGATGGACAAGCTGGATCTGGACGGAAAATTTGTGGCGATCAAGATGCATTTCGGCGAGCTGGGTAATATGAGCTATCTCAGGCCCAATTACGCGAAAGCCGTGGCAGATCTGGTGAAGGAATGCGGCGGCAAGCCTTTCCTGACAGACTGCAATACCCTCTATCCCGGCAGCAGGAAGAATGCCATTGAGCATTTGTACTGTGCTTGGGAAAATGGTTTTACACCACTGACCGTGGGATGTCCGGTCATCATCGGCGACGGGCTCAAGGGCACGGATGACGTCGCCGTACCGGTGGAGGGCGGCGAATATATCAAAGAGGCAAAGATCGGGCATGCGATCATGGACGCGGATGTGTTTATTTCCCTGACCCATTTCAAGGGGCACGAGATGACAGGCTTCGGAGGAACCATCAAAAATATCGGTATGGGCTGCGGTTCCAGGGCGGGAAAGAAGGACCAGCACCACAACGGCAAGCCGGTCATCGATGCGGAAAGCTGCCGCGGCTGTAAGCGCTGTATGCGGGAATGCGCGAATAACGGGCTGGCATTTGATGAGGAAAGAAAGGTTATGACGCTGAATGAAGAAAATTGTGTGGGATGCGGGCGCTGCATCGGAGGCTGCAATTTTGACGCCATTCATTTCGGGCAGGACGCGGCGGTCAAAGAGCTGAACTGCCGTATGGCGGAGTATACGAAAGCGGTTGTCACAGGCAGAGAATGCTTCCACATATCCATCGTATGCGATGTATCTCCGAACTGTGACTGCCATTCCGGAAATGACGCGCCGATTCTTCCGGATGTGGGGATGTTCGCCTCTCTGGATCCGCTGGCTCTGGATCAGGCCTGCGTGGATGCCTGTCTGAGGCAGACGCCCCTGCCGAATACCCAGCTGACAGAGCAGATGGCAGACAGCCATTTCCATGACCATCACGACCACTTTGAAAATACGACCCCGAATTCAGAGTATAAGACCTGTCTGGCCCATGCGGAGAAGATCGGGCTGGGGTCGAAGGAATATGAGATTATTTCGGTAAAATAAAACGGATGCGGCCGGGAAAATAGTTCCAGCTTCAAAGAGGGAACTACTTCCTCGGCTGTCTTGAAATCGGGAACTACTTCACCGGCTGCCTTGAAATTGGGAAATTTTTTCGGAATTTTCTGTTAAACAAAACATTCCAGGGGAAGCGTATTTTTTTAGAAGCTGCCGTCAATGACAGCCTTTGCATATTTCAGCATCTCTTCCTGCGTCGTGCTCCGCTCGCCGCCAGCTGAATCCCCATTTTTTTCCCATTCCCAATCTATTGTGGAAGAGATGGAGAAGGAAAGTCCGATCTCAGGATCTGTCCAATGGGCTTCTGTCGTTATTCTCCGATCTGGAGCGGGATTCCTCATATCAGCGTCCCCTGCGGAAGCATTATCTCTCTCTCCTGCGGAAGCATTATTTCTCTCTCCTGCGGGGGCATTATTTCTCTCCCCTGTGGGGGCATCATTTCTCTCCCCTGCGGAAGCATTATTTCTCTCTCCTGCGGGGGCATTATTTCTCTCCCCTGTGGGGGCGTCAATTCTCTCTCCTGCGGAGGCATCCTTTTCAGAGGAAGCTTCTGTGACGCGGTCCGCCAGATAAATGATCCGGCCCTCATATTCATATTCCGTTATATTTTCAATATACGAGCTGCTGCCGTCCGCGGAGGATCGGGCGAGCTCCTCCGAATGATTAACGCCAAGCCATATCCCGGTCTCATCATCATAGTCGAAACAATACGCCCAAAGCGGATCATCGGTTTTTCCAAAACAGACAGTAAGAGATTGGGACATTTCATTTGCATACTCCAGGCTCATCCAGATATAATCGGGATTCATCCAGGCAATCAGCGGGTTGGTTTCCGGGGGAGCCACGTGAATGCGGGCGGGCGAGTTTTTTAAAAGGCGGTATTCCCCAAGCTGTTCCGGATAATGAAATCCCATTTTTTCAACATCCCTCAGGGAGGCATCATGCACCCGGCCGGAGTACAGGAATCGGCTTCCCGCGGCCAGAGCGGCGGTGGAGAGCGCCAGCACCAGAACGACGGACAGCAGGACGGCAGGACGCGGGACCAGCCTTGGGAACCTGGCAAAACGGCAATTTATTTTTGCAGAGCTCCTTGCTTTCCGGGGACGCTGTTCTGTGATCCGCAGGACCTCGGCCAGAGTATCTTCGGAAGCATGAAGGGTGGAACAGGCTTCTACATATAATTTTTTGTCAAACATGGTTATTTTCCTCCGTCAGTTTTCTTTTGAGCAATTCCCTGCCACGATGCAGATGAGTGGCTACGGTTGCCTTCGGAATATGCAGGATTCCGGCGATTTCCTCCGTACTGTAGTCCTCATAATAATAAAGATAGATCGCGAGCCGGTATTTGCGGGGCAGTTCCATTGTCATATAGAACAGATCGCTGTGCTCGGGTGTCAGAAAGGGCAGCTTGTCCACATAGTTTTCCAGCGGCTCATGCTTTTGCCAGGGAGACAAAAATGCTTTTTTACAGCAGTTGACTGTGACACGGATCAGCCAGTTCCGGATGTGCGCCTCACTTTCAAAGACTTTTTCCGTATGATACAGTTTCAGAAGTACTTCCTGCGTGATGTCGTCGGCTTCTGTCTGGCTTTTCAGATAATGGAAGGCGACGCGGAAAATGGTGTCCATATATTTTTCTGCTGTTTCGATAAAATCTTCCTGGGATAACATATCAGGCTCTCCTTGTATGGGCTGCAGCCGCAGCCGCGATTCGCTGTGAGTGCGCGTCGGACGCACACGTTGTATACACTCTACTATATATATCCTGAAAACGGCGGAAAAATTTCATTTGGAATTCTTTTTTTTGATTTCTGATAAAAAAGAAAGTTTCAGCTTGTCCCCAAAAACTGAAAATGGTATAATCGTATTACATATCAACTCCCGGCCGGTCGCCATGCTGATTGTCTAGTACAGCTTTGCATTAATCTTGAAGTAATAGTACTCGATATTCGTGTCAGCTGTGCGTCTCTTAGCCGACGGCGTAGCGGGCTACGTCTAGGTTAAGAGACGTGCAGATGGCGCGGATAGCGAGTGCTTATTACTCAAGAATTAATGCAAAGCTGTACTAGTATAAACCGATTTAAATACCTTTCTGTTTCACTGAGGATGCTTTTTCGAGAGTGCATGTGTAAAAACGCAGGCGTAGCGGGCTACGCTGAGGCTTTTACACATGTACTCTCGAAAAAGCAGACCAGTGAAACGTAAGGTTATTTAAATTGGGTTATACTAGTCGGGGGGGACGTACATAAAAGACGGTCTGGGCAATATGGAAGAGAATCTGGGGATGAGGGAGAAAGAGAAATGAACCATGCTGGAAATTTTAAAAAACGTATTTTTATGACAACTGTCGGTGTGATCCTATGCGCTATAGCTGTAGGTTTTTTTAAATGCTCACAGTTCGGCGTAGATCCGTTTCAGTGCTTTGCTCAGGGCATCTGGGGCCGTTTTTTTGAGAACAAGACTGCGTATGGGACCTACTATACGGTGCTGAGCGGGATCTTGCTGCTGATCGATCTGGTGATTGCCAGAAGCTGCATGGGAGCTGCCACACTGGTAAATATGTTCCTAACAGGATATGTGGTTGATTTTTCCTGTATGGTGATCAATCATTTTTACGCGGAACCCGGACTGCCCGTGCGGATCGTGTTCCTCGGCATCGGGGTTCTGGTGATGTGTTTTGCGTCTTCGCTTTATATGACTTCCAACCTGGGAGTCTCCGTATATGACGCGATTCCGATTGTGATTTCTGAGAAGCGCAAGCTTCCGTTCAAATTTGTACGTATCGGCTGTGACCTGCTCTGTGTCATTATCGGGACCTTATCCGGCCTCCTTCCCGGTGTCGGTACGCTGATCACCGCATTTTTTATGGGGCCTTTGATTGTCTTTTTCAATCACAGCTTTTCCGAACCATTTCTTTTTGGAAAAGAAGGCGGCTCAAGAATATCTTGAAAAGCAGACGAAGAAAAAAGTTATTGATTTTTAGAAGCTTAAATGATATATTAGAAGAAGGAAAGCACCTACTCCAAAGTGGATGCCTCCGAGTTTGGTAAAAATGTCCTTATGGACACCGCCTATCCCGTTTGCAGACAGGATAGGCATTTTTATTTCTTCTTGTTCCTCTTATCGAGAAAGGCAAGAAACGCAACAATCAAAGTCCCAAAAGATGTCATCAAGGCTAATATGCCAATAAAAATCGAGATAATCTCATAGGCTGTCATGCTCCGCACCTCCCTTCTTAACACCGGAAAGACCGGTTTTATGTAAGCTCGGGAGGCTACCACCCCATCATAAGTGCTCTCCTGCACGATAAAGCTATGCACAGACAGCA